>NZ_JAMZBC010000032.1 GCF_024158715.1 Halomonas sp. 707D7
CCCTTCGACTACGCCAATGCGGTGCTCCGCGTGCCGGCGCTGGCGACCGATCCGAGCGATCGCGAGGCCCACGAGCGGGCGATCGTCGAGTGCGTGCAGGGCCTCAATGCGAAGGAGGCGGCGCTGGTGCTGTTTTCGTCACGCGCCCAGCTGCGCGCCGTCGAGCGCTCGCTGCAGCCCGCGCTCAAGGCGCGCGTGCTCGCCCAGGATGCGCTGCCCAAGCGCGAGCTGATCGAGCGCCACCGCGCGGCAGTGGATCGTGGCGAAGGCAGCGTCATCTTCGGGCTGGCGAGCTTCGCCGAGGGCATCGACCTGCCCGGGCGCTATCTTACCCACGTGGTGATCACCCGGCTGCCTTTCGCGGTACCCGACGACCCGGTCGGTGCCACGCTTGCCGAATGGATCGAGAGCCAGGGCGGCAACGCCTTCATGCGCATCAGCGTACCGGATGCCTCGATCAAGCTGGTCCAGGCCTGCGGGCGGCTGATTCGCAAGGAGAGCGACAGCGGGGTGATCACGCTGCTGGACAAGCGCGTCATCACCCGGCGCTACGGCCAGGCACTGCTCGACGCGCTGCCACCGTTCAAGCGCGAGATCGGTTAGTCCGCCGCGATCGCATGAATGAAAAAGCCCCCGACGGCCATGCCATCGGGGGCTTTTTCGTCTCGCGTGATCAGCGGCTGGCCAGTACCGGGGCGAGCTTCTGGTTCATCTTTCTGAACGTCTCGACCGTGGTGTCCCAGTCGATGCAGGCATCGGTGATCGAGACGCCGTAGGCGAGCTTGCTCGGGTCGTCGGTGAGCTTCTGATTGCCCCAGCCCAGGTTCGACTCGACCATCAGGCCGATGATCGACGTGTTGCCATCGAGGATCTGGTGGGTGACGTTCTCCAGCACCAGCGGCTGCAGGCTGGCGTCCTTGTTGGAGTTGGCGTGGGAGCAGTCGATCATGATGTTGGCGGAGAGCTTGGCCTTGGCCAGCTCCTTCTCGGCCAGCGCCACGCTCACGCTGTCGTAGTTGGGCTTGCCGTTGCCGCCGCGCAGCACCACGTGGCCGTAGGCGTTGCCGCGCGTGCGGATGATCGCGACCTGGCCGGCGTAGTTGATGCCCAGGAAGTTGTGCGGGTTGGCAACGGATTCCAGCGCGTTGATCGCGACATCGAGGCTGCCGTCGGTGCCGTTCTTGAAACCGACCGGGCAGGAGAGGCCCGAGGCCATCTCGCGGTGGGTCTGCGACTCGGTGGTCCGGGCGCCGATCGCCGACCAGCTGATGCAGTCCTGCAGGTACTGCGGCGAGATCGGGTCGAGCGCTTCGGTGGCCAGCGGCAGCCCCATCTCGGCCAGCTCCACCAAGAGCTTGCGGGCGATGTGCAGGCCCTCGTCGATCTCGAAGGAGCCGTTCAGGTGAGGGTCGTTGATCAGGCCCTTCCAGCCGACGGTGGTACGCGGCTTCTCGAAGTAGACCCGCATGACGATGTAGAGCGAGTCGCTGACCTCGTCGGCGAGCTTGCGCAGCTTGCGGGCGTAGTCGAGGGCGGCGTCGACGTCGTGGATCGAGCAGGGGCCGACCACCATCAAGAGCCGCGGGTCGCTGCCGTCGAGAATGTTCTGGATGACCCGGCGACCTTCGATCACCGTGGCTTCCGCCTTGTCGGTCAGCGGAATGGTGGCCTTCAAGGCGTCCGGGGTGGTGAGCACGTCCTGGGCGAGGACGTTGAGATTGTTAACCTCTTGATCTGACATGCGGCTACCTGTAGGTAAAGCGGTGGGCAAATGTCGCACTACTATGGCGCGTTAAGGCATCAAAAATCAATTGTCAGGGAACTCGACGAGGCGTTCGGGTGTCAGCCACACGTTTTTGTCATGCAGGGGCAAGAGGCTTGATGCCTTTGGCATAACGCGCAACACTACGCATAGTCAAAGCGTTCATATCGACGCGTAGGTTATGCAGGGCGAGCGAGTCCATTTTATCGGTTTGTCCGTTAATTATTGTTTTCATTAATCATTGCCCAAGGGACGCTATGCTGCATGCTGTTAAAGCCCGCTCAGGGGGGCGAGAGGAAGTAGGGCTCGACATAGATCGTTCGAGCTGGAGGGGCGTGTGAATGGGCACTCGTGAAACGGACCAGCAGCTCGTCGAACGTGCCCAGAAAGGGGATACCCGTGCCTTCGACCTGCTGGTCAAGAAGTACCAGCACAAGATCATCGGCCTGATCGGGCGTTACGTTCACGATCACGGCGAAGTACAGGATGTGGCGCAGGAAGCGTTCATCAAGGCGTACCGGGCGCTGGGCAAGTTTCGCGCCGAAAGCGCGTTCTATACCTGGATGTACCGCATTGCCATCAATACCGCCAAGAACCATCTGGTATCGCGCGGCCGTCGGCCGCCGGGCAGCGATCTCGACATTGTCGATGCCGAGGTGCTCGATCAGAGCGGGCGGCTGGCGGACAGCGAGTCCCCCGAGGCGGCTTTCGCGCGAGACCAGCTCGAGGCTGCGGTGTTTGAAGCGATCGAGAAGCTTCCCGACGACCTGCGCACCGCCATTACCCTGCGCGAGCTCGACGGGCTGGCCTACGAGGATATCGCTCAGGTCATGCAGTGCCCGGTGGGCACGGTGCGTTCGCGCATCTTCCGGGCGCGCGAGGCGGTCGACGAGCACATTCGCCCGTTGATCAGCACGGCGCGCAACAGTCGCGAAGAGTGAAGGCGATGCCGGCAAGGCATCGATTTGATTTTTTTGTGAACTGTCGCTCGTCAAATGCGTCATAGAGCTTGACCAGATTGACCAGCATTGAAACGTCGAGCGTATTGAGGGGCTCCCTGGCTTTCGAGCTTGCAAAGAAGCCACCGAAAGCTTGCGAAATCCAAGCCTTGGCCCGAGAAAATGCGCTAGCCGATACGTTCCAGAGCGGCTAGAGACGTTTTCCAAATATAGCGTGAGGGTGTGAAGTATGAGTTTGAATACACGAGAATCACTTTCGGCGTTGATGGATGGCGAGAGCGACGAGCTCGAGCTTCGCCGAGTGTTGAAAGCGCTACCCGGCGAGAGCGATGCGGCCGACACCTGGCGGCGTTACCATCTCGCGCGCAGCATGATGCAGCGCGAGCGCTCGGTCGATGTCAGTGTCGATCTCTCCGCTGGCATTCTCGCTCGACTTCAGGACGAACCCGCCCCGTTGGCGGAGATGCCTGCCACGGCGAGCACCCAGCGTCCTGCGCGTGTCTCCTTCGCCCGAGGGGCCGGTGTCGCGGCTGCGGTATCACTGATGGTGATCACCGGCGTCCAGTTCTTGAACAGCGATGGTTCCCCTCGTCAGGCGTCTCAAGGCAGTAGTGATCTCGCCTCGACCTCCATCGATAGCGGTGCCCAGGTACAGCCGGTCGGCCTTGCGGCAAGCCAGGCGGATATGCCGATGTTCGAGCCTACCGCGTTTCGCATGAACGGCCAGTCCGGGCGCAGCGGTTTCATGAACGTAAGCGAGTCGGCCCCCGGCGCGCCGGCGGCCACTACCGCCGCCCAGACTTTCTCGGCGCCGACCAGCGCCATGGACAGTGATCAGATTCGCCTGCTGCAGACCTATCTCGAGCAGCATGCCCAAGGCGCTGCCGGTGGCAGCGGGGATAGCTGGATGCCGCTTTTGCGCTCGTCGTCGGCGGTCGAACCGCTCGGGCAGCGTTGATCGACGAGCGATGATACCTTCATTAGTCGACGGGATGACATGCGTGTGAGCGGTGAACGAGTTTTCCAGGCGCGGCGCCTGCTGATCGGTGCGAGCGTTGCCTCGCTTGGATTACTGGCGCTGCCTGCCCTTGCCGATGACGCGGCGTCGTCGGCTTCCTCCAATCCTGTCTGCTCGCGTCCCGAGCTCGTTCAAACACCCCAGGACGACGTCGAGCGGTGGCTGGTACGCAGCATGCTGGCCAGCCAGTGTTACGAGTACCAGGCGCGAGCGGTCTCCATCGATAGTCTTGGCGTGCGTACCCTGGCACTCTCCCATCGTATCAACGACGGCGTGCGCCAGCAGGTGGTCCAGCATCTCGATGGGCCCTCCATCAGCGTCGAGCGTCGCTCCCAGGCAGGCAGGCTCGCCTGGTTCGTTCCCGATTCCTCGACGAATGAACACGCCTCTCCGGAGGCTTGGGCTCTTCATGTCGAACAGTTCTACGCCGTCACCATCGAGAACGAGGAGCGCATCGCCGGGCGGGTCGCCTCGCGGCTGCGCTTCGATCCGTTCGACGAGACCCGCTACATGCATACCTGGTGGGTGGACGAGGAGACGGGGCTGCTGCTCAAGCACGAGCTCAGGGATGCCCAGGAGCGGGTGATCGAGACGTTCCAGATGACCCAGCTGCAGTCCCCCGAGCTCTACGACGGCCCGCTCGTCGACGAAGAGGGAAGGGAGGAGGTCGATGCTGCGCTGGACGTCAACTGGCTCCCCGACGGATTCGTCGCCCAGCCGGCGATGATTACCGGTGACGATCCGCTCCCGCAGCGGTTCTACAGCGACGGGCTGGCGTCGGTCAGCGTGTTCGCCACGCCCGTCGCCGATCAGACGCTGGCCTCGGGGGTCTACACGCTGGGGGTATCGTCGGTCGCCATCGAACTCGTCGAGTTCGATGGCGAGCCGTGGCAACTGGTCGGGATCGGCGAACTGCCCCCTGCCCAGGTGCGGCGTATCGTTCAGTCCATCGAGCTCGGTGCTCCTGCTTCCTGAGCACCCGAGAGCGGCCCGCCATGATCGTCGTTTTCTCGCCTCGCACTTCTCGTTCCAAGGTAAAGCTAGTTCGCAGGCAAATGGAACGCTTCGTTCCGGTATCGGTCTTTGATGTGTCGCACGGCTTTTCAGGTCGTGTTTCCCCTCCCTTCGCTTGGTATTTGCTTGACTAGGAGCTTTCGCATGAAGCGTTCGGTTGTTTCCTACTCGCTCTGGCTATGCATGATGACGCTGCTGGTGCTGGGCCAAAGTGCCCACGCTCAGAATCTTCCCGACTTTACCGCGCTCGTCGAGGATGCCGCCCCCGGGGTGGTGAATATCTCGACGAGCCGAACGATCCAGCGCAGCGGCCCGGACATGCGGGGCTTCGGTGGCCAGGAGATTCCCGAGATCTTTCGTCACTTCTTCGGCGATAGCTTCCCTTCGCCGCACGGAGACGCGCCGAACCGCAGCGAGGAGCGCCAGTCCCTGGGCTCGGGGTTCGTGATCAGCGCCGATGGCTACGTCATGACCAATGCCCACGTGGTGCAGGATGCCGATGAGATCCTCGTGCGCCTCAATGATCGTCGCGAGCTTGCGGCGGAGCTCGTGGGCAGCGACCCCCAGACCGACGTCGCGCTCTTGAAGATCGATGCCAACAACCTGCCGGTGCTCAACCTGGGCAACTCCGACGAACTCAAGGTCGGCGAGTGGGTGGCGGCCATCGGCTCGCCCTTCGGTTTCGATCACTCGGTCACCGCCGGCATCGTCAGTGCCATCAACCGCACATTGCCGCGTGACGCCTACGTGCCGTTCATCCAGACCGACGTGGCGATCAATCCCGGCAACTCCGGCGGTCCGCTGTTCAACCTCGACGGCGAAGTGATCGGCATCAACTCGCAGATCTTTACCCGCAGCGGAGGCTTCATGGGTCTCTCCTTCGCCATTCCGATCAACGTCGCCATGAACGTGGCCGATCAACTGCGCGAGGATGGCCATGTGAACCGCGGCTGGCTCGGCGTGATGATCCAGCCGGTCTCCCGCGATCTGGCCGAGTCCTTCGGCATGCAGGACGCCATCGGTGCGCTCATCGCCGATCTCGACCCGGAGGGTCCGGCGGCCCAGGGAGGCTTGCAGGCCGGCGACGTGATCACCGGCGTCAACGGAGAGGAGGTGGATCGTTCCAGCACGCTGCCGCGTCTGATCGGGCGCGTCGCACCGGGCAGCGACGTTTCGCTCACCGTGATGCGTGATGGTCAGCAGATCGAAGAGACCGTCGAGCTCGGCAGCTGGCCGGACGCCGAACAGGACGGCTCCCAAGGCAGCAACGAACAGGTGCGCCTGGGCGTGAGCGTCGGCGAGCTGGACGACGAGCTCAAGGAGCGCCTCGGTATCAGCGGCGGTGTCGAGGTGCATCAGGTCGAAGCCGGCAGCGTCGCCGCCGAGGCGGGCCTTCTGCCTGGCGACATCCTGGTCAGCGTTGATCACAAGAGCGTCTCCTCCGCCGACGAGCTGATGGGCATCGTCGAGGAACTGCCGAGCGATCGTGCCATTCCGGTGCGTCTCTACCGCGATGGCCGTTCGCTGTTCGTGGCGCTGCGCCTGGAGTAGGCCGCAAGCGACCCACGCGTATCGTGCAACGCCCGGGCCCGCCCGGGCGTTGTGCTGTCAGATGCTGCCGCCGATGAACATAGCACCCGCGTCTTGCTAACGGTACAATGCCGCAAACCTTTTAGTGCGACGCGCCGAGCCGTCCGATCAATCACTCGTAGTTGCGACCCCATACCGGATTCATACGGCTAATGACCCAAGAAAACGATAGCAAGATCAAGCATATAAGAAATTTTTCAATCATCGCGCACATCGACCACGGCAAGTCGACCCTGTCCGATCGCCTGATCCAGACCTGTGGCGGTCTGACCGAGCGCGAGCTCAAGGAACAGGTGCTCGACTCGATGGACATCGAGCGCGAGCGCGGCATCACCATCAAGGCGCAGTCGGTGACGCTGGACTACACCGCCGCCGATGGTCAGGTCTACCAGCTCAACTTCATCGACACCCCGGGCCACGTCGACTTCTCCTACGAAGTGTCGCGCTCGCTCTACGCCTGTGAAGGGGCGCTGCTGGTCGTCGACGCCGCCCAGGGGGTCGAGGCGCAGTCGGTGGCCAACTGCTATACCGCCATCGAGCAGGGGCTCGAGGTATTGCCGGTGCTCAACAAGATCGACCTGCCCCAGGCCGACCCGGACCGCGTCGCGCAGGAAGTGGAAGAAATCATCGGCCTCGATGCCACCGACGCCTGCCAGGTCTCGGCGAAGAGCGGCATCGGCATCGACGGGCTGCTCGAGCGGCTGGTGCGCGACATCCCGCCGCCCAAGGGCGACCCCGACGCACCGCTGCAGGCGTTGATCATCGACTCCTGGTTCGACAACTACCTCGGCGTGGTGTCGCTGGTGCGGCTGTTCGACGGCACGCTCAGAAAAGGTGACAAGATCCGCATCAAGTCCACCGGGCGCGACTGGGGAACCTCGGAAGTCGGTATCTTCACGCCGCTGCGCAAGGAGACCGGCATCCTGCGTGCCGGCGAGGTGGGCTTCGTGGTCGCCGGTATCAAGGAGATCCACGGGGCGCCGGTGGGGGACACCATCACTCACACCAAGACGCCGGACGTCGCGCGCCTGCCGGGCTTCCAGAAGGTCAAGCCCCAGGTCTACGCCGGCATGTTCCCGGTCAGCGCCGACGACTACGAGGATTTCCGCGACGCTCTCGAGAAGCTGGCGCTCAACGACGCCTCCCTCGAGTACGAGCCGGAAAACTCCGATGCCTTGGGCTTCGGCTTTCGCGTCGGCTTTCTCGGCACGCTGCACATGGAGATCATCCAGGAGCGCCTCGAGCGCGAGTACGACCTGGATCTGCTGACCACCGCGCCGACGGTGGTCTACGAGCTCGCCATGAAGAACGGCGAGACTCGCTACGTCTCCAACCCCTCGAAGCTGCCCGACATGGCGGACGTCGACGAGATGCGCGAGCCCATCGTGCGCGCCAGCATCCTGGTGCCCCAGGAGTTCGTCGGTAACGTCATCGCCGAGTGTGAGCAGCGCCGTGGCACCCAGCTCGACATGCAGTTCCTCGGCAACCAGATCCAGCTCACCTACGAGCTTCCCATGTCGGAAGTGGTGATGGACTTCTTCGACCGGCTGAAGTCGATCTCCAAGGGATACGCATCGCTTGAGTACAATTTCGAGCGCTTCCAGACCTCCAAGCTGGTGCGCCTGGACGTGCTGATCAACGGCGACAAGGTCGACGCCCTGGCGGTCATCATCCACCGCGACCACGCCCACTCCCGCGGGCGGCTGCTGGTCGAGAAGATGAAGGAGCTGATTCCGCGCCAGATGTTCGACGTGGCGATCCAGGCGGCCATCGGTGGCCAGGTGGTGGCCCGTTCGACGGTCAAGGCGCTGCGCAAGAACGTCACGGCCAAGTGCTACGGCGGCGACGTCAGCCGCAAGAAGAAACTCTTGGAAAAGCAGAAGGCCGGCAAGAAGCGGATGAAGCAGGTGGGGCGCGTCGAGATTCCCCAGGATGCCTTCCTCGCCGTGCTCAAGGTCAACGACTAGGAAGACGACACCCTCATGGATTTTTCACTACTGCTGGTACTGGCCGTCATCGTCACCGGGATCATCTATCTGCTGGATGCCCTCTGGTTTCGCCCGCGGCGCCAAAAGCGCGTGGCGAGCGCCGAAGCGGCCTCCCACGACGGCCTGGACGCCGCCACCCGGGAGAAGCTCGAGAAGGAGCCGTGGCCCATCGACTACTCGCGCTCGCTGTTCCCGGTGCTGCTGGTGGTACTGGTGGTCAGAAGCTTCATCGTCGAGCCGTTCCAGATCCCCTCGGGCTCGATGCGCCCGACCCTGGAGGTGGGCGACTTCATCCTGGTCAACAAGTTCGCCTACGGGCTGCGCCTGCCGGTGGTGCATACCAAGGTGCTCGAGGTGGACGAGCCCGAGCGCGGCGAGGTGATGGTCTTCCGTTTCCCCGACGAGCCCTCGGTCAACTTCATCAAGCGCGTGGTGGGGCTGCCTGGCGATCGCATTCGCTACGAGGGCAAGCAGCTCTACGTCAACGGCGAACCCGTCGCCAAGACCTTGATCGAAGAGGGCCCCGCAGGCTCTCCCCAGCAGCTATTATTGGAAGAACGGCTGGGCTCGGTTCGCCACGCCATCTACAACAATCCCCGCGACCCCGGCCCGCAGATGGGCGAGGTCGTGGTGCCGGAGGGCGAGTATTTCATGATGGGCGACAATCGCGACCAGTCCAACGACAGTCGCTACTGGGGCTTCGTGCCCGAGGAGAACATCGTCGGTCGCGCCTTCGCCGTCTGGATGCACTGGGACGGGGGGCTGCCGAGCTTCTCCAGCGTCCGGCGCATCGAATGAGCCGTATCGCCCTTGTCGCCGCCCCGGCACCCTTGTTTAACGTCGCAGACGTAGGAGCATCGTGAGTAATTCCCTGAACGCTTTTTGCCGACGGATCGGCTACACCTTTGGCGACGAGTCGCTTCTGGAGCTGGCCATGACCCACCGAAGCTTCGGTGGGCGCAACAACGAGCGCCTGGAGTTTCTGGGCGACTCGATCGTCAACTTCGTCATCGCCGAGGCGCTCTTCCAGCGTTTCCCCCAGGCCCGCGAAGGGCAGCTTTCACGGCTGCGAGCGCGGCTGGTGAAGGGCCAGACCCTGGCGGAACTCGCCCGGGAAATGGCCTTCGGCGAATGCCTGCGCCTGGGCTCCGGCGAAATGAAAAGCGGCGGCCATCGCCGCGAGTCGATCCTCGCCGATGCGGTCGAGGCAGTGATCGGTGCCATCTACCTGGATGCAGGCATGGATGCCGTGCGCGAGCGGGTGCTCGCCTGGTACGCCGAGCGCCTCGACAGCACCTCGCTGCAGGATACCCAGAAAGACCCCAAGACCCGGCTGCAGGAGTTCTTGCAGTCGCGCCAGGCGGCGCTGCCTCGTTATGAAGTGGTGTCGGTCAAAGGCGAAGCCCACGCTCAGACCTTTACCGTCGAGTGCTATATCGAGCTCTTGAGCGAGCATACGACCGGTAAGGGCCCCAGCCGGCGCCACGCCGAACAGCAAGCCGCCGAAGAGGCGCTTGGTCATCTCGAAAAGACACCCGGAGACAAGCCATCATGAGTCAAACCTGCGGCTTCGTGGCCATCGTTGGGCGGCCCAACGTAGGCAAATCGACCCTCATGAATCGCATTCTGGGGCAGAAGGTTTCCATCACCTCGCGGCGCCCCCAGACCACCCGCCACCAGGTCATGGGCATCAAGACCCTCGACGAGACCCAGTTCATCTATGTCGATACGCCGGGCATGCACATCATGTCCAAGGATCGCAACAAGGCGATCAATCGCTTCATGAACCAGGCCGCCAGCCAAGCGCTGCGCGACGTCGACTGCGTGGTGTTCATCATCGACCGCACCCGCTGGAGCGACGAGGACCAGGCGGTTTTGACGCGCCTGGAGCACGTCGAGGCGCCGGTGATCCTGGCGGTCAACAAGGTGGATCGTCTGCAGGACAAGGCGACGCTGTTGCCATGGCTTTCGGAAGTGGGCGCGCGGCGCGAGTTCGCCGCGGTGATTCCGATCTCCGCCAAGCACGGCACCCAGGTGGACGCCCTGGAAGCGGAGGTCGCCAAGTACCTGCCCGAGGGCATCCACTACTTTCCGGAAGACCAGATCACCGACAAGAGCCTGCGCTTCATGGCGGCGGAGCTGGTGCGCGAGAAGGTCATGCGCCAGCTCGGCGACGAGCTTCCCTACCAGATGACCGTCGAGATCGAGGAGTTTCGCGAAACCGAGCGCGTCACCCATATCAGCGCCCTGATCCTGGTCGAGCGCCAGGGCCAGAAGGTGATCCTGATCGGCGAGAACGGCGAGCGCATCAAGAGCATCGGCCGCGAGGCGCGCCTGGACATGGAGCGCACCCTCGGCACCAAGGTCATGCTCAACCTGTGGGTCAAGGTCAAGCGCGGCTGGTCCGACGATGAGCGTGCGCTCAAGAGCCTGGGTTACGACCTCGATTGAGTCGTACCATGGCCGAGCCCGCATTTTTGCTCCACCGGCGCCCTTACCGCGAGACCAGCGCGCTGGTGGACCTGCTCACCCTCGAGCACGGGCGCATTCGCGCCGTCGCCCACGGCGGCCAGCGGCCCGGCTCGAAATCCCGTCAGCGCCTGCAGCCGTTTACTCCCTTGTTCGTCGCCTGGCGCGGCGAGCGCGAGTTGAAGCGGCTGACCTTGATGGAGTCGCGCGGGCAGACCGCGCTGCTGGTGGGGGAGGGGCTTCTCTGCGGGCTCTACGCCAACGAGATCGCCACGCGCCTGCTGCCGCTTGAGCTGCCCGCCCAGGAGGTGTTCGCCTTCTACGGGGCGTTGCTCGAGGCGCTGCCCACACCCAGCCGGCGCGCGCTGGCGCTGCGCCGCTTCGAGTGGGCGCTGCTCGACACGCTGGGTGCGGCGCCGCGCTTTTGTACCCCGCAAGGAGCGACGCTCGATCCGCAGGCGCGCTACCGCTTCGATGCCGAGAGCCGCGCTTTCGTGGCAGCGGAGCAGGGCATCGACGGGCGGGCGCTGCGCTATCTCGACCAGGGCGACTGGGAACCCGAGGGCCTGGCCTCCACGCTCAAGGCGGTGATGCGCGCCGCGCTCGCCCCCCACCTGGGTCACCGGGCGCTGCGCTCACGCGAGCTGATGCTCGATCTGGCGCGCCGCCGCGCGCTGTCCTCCCCACGTTCGTGACCACCACTTCATCGGAGAACGCTATGCACCCCCCGCGGATTCTACTCGGCGTCAACATCGACCACATCGCCACGCTCAGGCAGGCGCGCGGCACGCGCTACCCGGACCCGGTCCAGGCGGCGCTGCTGGCCGAAGAGGCCGGCGCCGACGGCATCACCGTGCACCTGCGCGAGGATCGACGCCATATCCAGCCGCGCGACGTGCGCCTGCTGGCCGAGGTGCTCAACACGCGCATGAACCTCGAGATGGCGGTGACCGAAGAGATGCTGGCGCTGGCCGAGGAGATCGCACCGGCCCACGTCTGCCTGGTGCCGGAAAAGCGCGAGGAGCTGACCACCGAGGGCGGGCTCGACGTGATCGGGAGCTTCGATCAGGTCAAGGCCGCCTGCGAGCGGCTGGCGAAGACGGGGTGCGACGTGTCGCTGTTCATCGATCCGGAGATCGAGCAGATCGATGCCGCCCATCGCGCCGGGGCGCCCACCATCGAGCTGCACACCGGTGCCTTCGCCGAGGCGCGCCCGGGCTCCACCGCGGCCAACGACGAGTATGCCCGCCTGAGCCGCGCCGCGCTCCATGCCACGAACCTGGGGCTCGTGGTCAACGCCGGTCACGGGCTTCACTATCACAACGCCGAAGCCGTTGCCGCGCTGCCCGGGGTCAACGAGCTCAACATCGGCCATGCGATCATCGCCCGCGCGCTGTTCGTCGGCCTCAAGGAGGCGGTGGCCGAGATGAAACGGCTCATCGTCGCCGGTCAGGAGGCGGGGCTGATGGCGGCACTCGACAGCCACGAACTCGAGCACGATCATGATCACGCCCATCAGGGCCACTGTTGCGGGCACTGAGCGATGATCCTGGGAATCGGCTCGGACATCGCCCGGGTGGCACGCTTCGAGACGGCGATGGCGCGTCACGGCGAACGCTTCGCGCGCCGCATTCTCGGTGAGCGCGAGTACGCGCGCTGGATCGACAAGGGCCGCCCGCCGGCCTACCTGGCCAAGCGTTTCGCCGCCAAGGAGGCGTTCGTCAAGGCGCTGGGGCTGGGGCTTCGTGCCGGCATGCAGTGGCGCGACATCCAGGTGCTCAACGACGCCCTCGGCAAGCCCGAGCTCGTGCTCGACGACGAGGCGCTGCGCCTCTTTCACCAGCGCGGCGCCCGTACCGCCCACGTCACGCTCAGTGACGAGGCGGAGTACGCCGTGGCCTTCGTGGTGCTCGAGGACTAGCCGAGCACCCCGCCCTTGTCGACGAGTTCGTCCATCGCGCTGAACACCGCCTGCGTGCGCTCTCTCAAGAGCGCCATGTTCGGCGCTTCGCGCTGGCGGTGCAGCGCGCCTTCCAGGGCATCGATCGCGCTGGCCAGCGCCGGCGCGCCGCAGTAGCGGCAGGCGCCGTTCAAGTGATGCACCGCTTCCAGCAACTGCTTGAGATCCCCCTGCTCCAGGGTCCGCTGGATCTGCTCGCGGGCTTCCGGCAGGCTCTCGATCAAGCGCAAGAGCTGGGCGATGGCGAACTGCTCGCTGCCTCCTGCCAGTCGCTTGCCAAGCTCGAGGTCGATCGCCGCCGGCGGCGCGGTGTCGGGCAGCGTCGTCACAAGTGCCGGCGCCTCGCGGCCGATGCCCTCGAGCTTGACGCCCAGGAAACGCTCGAACAGCGCATTCAAGGCGATTTCGTCCACCGGCTTGACCAGCACGTCGTCGAGGCCCTGGGCGAGCCAGCGCTGACGCTGTTGGTGCGGCACGTGAGCGGTCACCGCGATGATCGGACAGCGCGCCCAGTCGTCGCTTAGCCGGCGCAGCGCGCGGCTGGTCTGCACGCCGTCCATCCCCGGCATGCGAATGTCCATCAGTACCAGGTCGAAACAGACTCTTCGGGCGTGGGCCAGCGCTTCGCGACCGCTGGCTGCAAGCGTCACCTTGACCCGCTCGGTGTCCAGCAGCGCCTTCAGAAGCTCGCGGTTGGAGACGTTGTCGTCCACGATCAGTATCTCGAGGGTCTGGGTGAGGGTGCCCGTGGAGGGCGCCGGCGGCGCCGGAAGAGCATCGCGGGGCCCCAGCAGTGCGGTGAGCGACTTGATCATCTGTTGGCGGGTGAAGGGCTTGCAGACGATCTCGCCTCCGTGAGGCAGCGGCCAGTCCGGCAAGTCGAAGCTCGGGCTCATCGCCAGGATCAGGGTGGGGCATTCGACCTGCTCGATCACCGTCTGCCAGTAATCGCGCCGCTCGCCGACGAAATCGAGCGGCCCAAGGCTCAGTATCAGAAGCTCCTCCTTCCCGGCGTCGATGAAGGAAACGGGCCTGGCGCCCCAGCCGGTCAGCCAGTTTTCCAGCGCGTAGCGGCTCAGGCGATGCGGTTCGTGCAAGCGCACCACCGCCTGGTTCAAGTCCAGTTCCTGGGGGCGGGCGCCGGCGCCGTGCGCCAGCATCGGCAGGGTGAAGGAGAAGCACGCCCCGCGCCCGGGCTTGCTCTCCACGCCGATCTCGCCGCCCATGCGGTGGACGAGCTGCCGGCAGATGCTCAGTCCCAGACCGCTGCCGCCGAACTCCCGCGAGTGGCTGGGCTGGGCCTGGGTGAAGGCGTCGAAAAGACCGTCCTGCTGATTCTCGCTCAAACCGATGCCGGTATCGGTGACGCTGACGTTGAGCACCACGTGCTGGCCCTGTTCGCGGTCGAGCGTGACCCGCACCACCACTTCGCCCTCGCAGGTGAACTTCAAGGCGTTGCTGATCAGGTTGTTGAGGATCTGCTGGATGCGCAGCGGGTCGCCGCACAAGGGCGTCGGTACGTCGTCGTAGACCAGCGCGAGCAGGTGAAGCTCCTTGCGCTGGGCCTCCGGCGCGTAGAGGCCCACCACTTCGTCGACCAGCGCGGCGATGTCGAGCTCGACCTCCTCGAGCACCAGCTGGTCGGCCTCGAGCTTCGAGAAATCCAGCACGTCGTTGACCAGCATCAAGAGGTTGTCGCAGGCACGATGAACGTGGTTGAGCCACCCCTGCTGGCGGGCGTTGAGCGGGGAGCGTCCGAGCAGGCGGCAAAAACCGATGATGCCGTTGAGGGGGGTGCGAATCTCATGGCTCATGTTGGCCAGGAACTCCGATTTCACCGCGTTGGCCTTCACGGCGCTGCGATGCGCCATGTCGAGCTGGATGTTCTGTTCCTCGATGGTCTCCATCGATTCGTAGAGCTCGCGGGTCGCCTGCTCGATCTGGTTCTGCATGTCGCGCTGGGCGTGCTGAAGATGATCGGCGAGGATGTTGATGTTCTGGCCCAGCTCGTCGAACTCGCTGGCGTCGTGCACGTTCAGCTTTTGCCGGTAGTCGCCGTGGGAAAGCCGGTAGAGGGCCTGGTTGGCGCGCTTGAGCGGCGAAGTGACGTAGCGGCTGATCGACAGCGCCACGGAGAGCAGTACAAGGCTCAGGAGCACGGCGCCCAGGCTCAGCGTCGCGATCAGCTTGTAGCGCTCGAGGGTCAGCGCACGGGCGTTCACCTCGGCCTCGAGCCAGCGGGCGCTGTTGCCTTCGTTACCGTGAAAGGCCGCCAGCGGCATCTGCAGGCGCCAGGTGTCTTGATGCCTGCTCACCCGGGTGGTGCTGGGCACGTTCAGGCGTGGCGCGGCCAGAAGCGGCCGGCCCAGTACCAGGACCCGATTTCCCTGGGCATCGAACAAGGATACCGAGCGCAGGTTCTGATGCTCCATCAGCTGGCGAGCAAGGCGCTCCAGACGCACCGCGTCGCTGTCGATCATGGCGTCGTTGAGACCGGGGGCGAGCACTTCGCCGGCGCTTACGAGGCGCTCCTTGAAGACCTCCTGCTGGGTGGCGTCGCTCTGGACGACGAGAAACACCGCCATGGCCGCGTAGACCAGAAGCGGTATGCCCAGCAGGGCAAGCAGCAGACGAGTGTGCAGGGACATGTTGGAAACTCATTGATTTCACGGGGTGCCTGTCCAGTCACAGGCAGCCCCGATATAATGCAACATAACGGTGACGATAAGGAATGCACGATGCACTATCCCTCGCTAGAAGATGTGATCGGCCACACGCCTCTGGTGCGCTTGAAGCGTATCACCGCCGGTCGCAACAATACCCTGCTCGCCAAGCTCGAAGGCAACAACCCCGCCGGCTCGGTGAAGGATCGCCCGGCGCTGTCGATGCTCAACGAGGCCGAGGCGCGCGGCGACATCGCCCCGGGTGACACCTTGATCGAGGCGACCTCGGGCAATACCGGCATCGCACTCGCCATGGCCGCCGCGCTCAAGGGCTACCGGATGGTGCTGGTAATGCCGGAAAATGCCTCGAGCGAGCGCAAGCAGGCGATGGCCGCCTACGGCGCCCGGCTCGTGTCGGCCAGCAAGGAGGGCGGCATGGAGGAGGCGCGCGACATCGCCGATGCCATGATCGCTCGCGGTGAAGGCAAACCGCTCGATCAGTTCGCCAACCCGGACAACCCGCTGGCCCACTACCGCACCACCGGCCCCGAGCTCTGGGAGCAGACCGGCGGCGAGATCACCCATTTCGTCAGCTCCATGGGCACCACCGGCACCATCATGGGCGTGTCGCGCTACCTCAAGGAGCAGAACGCCGCCATCGAGATCGTCGGTCTGCAGCCGGCGGACGGGGCGAGCATCCCCGGCATTCGCCGCTGGCCCGAGGCGTACCTGCCGGCCATCTTCGAGGCACCTCGCGTCGATACCGTGCTCGATATCGGCCAACAGGAGGCGGAGCACCACATGCGCCGTCTGGCGCGCGAAGAGGGTATTCTCGCCGGCGTCTCTTCCGGCGGAAGCCTGGCGGGTGCCCTGCGTATCGCCGAACGGGTGGAGAATGCGGTGATCGTGTTCATCGTCTGCGACCGGGGCGATCGCTACCTCTCCACCAATATCTACGCGCCGCAGGATTGATCGCTCATGCTGGGTAAGAAACGCCCCTCGCGCCCCTCGTCGGGAAAGTCCGGCCTGGCGCGCAAGCCGGAAGCGCCAAAACGCCGAGCCGACGACGCGCTGCTGACCATCGAGCGGCTTGCCCACGACGGGCGCGGCATCGCCCACGATGCGGCCGGCAAGACCGTCTTCGTCGAGAAGGCGCTGACGGGGGAGCGCGTCGAGGTCGCGGTGCACACCACGCGCAAGCGCTTCGACGAAGCGCACGTCAAGCGTCGCCTGAGCGATGCCGACACGCGCGCAACGCCCCCGTGCCCCTATTTCGAACGCTGCGGCGGGTGCGATCTGCAGCACATGACCGTCGCGGCCCAACGTGCCCACAAGCAGACCGTGGTCAGAGAGCTGATGGCGCGACAGGGCGTCGCTCTGGGCGATATCGAGCTCATCGCCGGGGCGCCGGCGCACTATCGCCGCCGCGCCCGTCTGGGCGTCAAGCTCGACGCAGGTGGCAACGTATTGTTAGGTTTTCGTGCCCAGGGCAGCCATCACCTGATCGATATCGCGCAGTGCCACGTGCTGGTGCCGGAACTCAGCGCTCTGCTGGCGCCGCTCAAGGCGCTGCTGGGCCGGCTCGAGGCGCCAAGACTCGTCGGTCACTTGGAGCTGATCAAGCCAGAGGGCGCGCCGGTGGTGCTGGTGCGCCAGCTCAAGGCGCATGCCGGCGATGCCGAGGCGTGGCGAGCCTTCGCGAAGGAGCAGGGCGTGCGGGTCGGGGCCTTCGTCGGGCGCGAGGAGCGCACGCTCGAGTGGTACGTCGCGCCTCCCGTGCTCGAGGACCCGCTGGATATTGCTCACGCCAGCGTTCGTCTGGGCTTCGCGCCCGGCGATTTCCTGCAGGTCAACGCCGAGGTCAATCAGGGCATGGTCGAACGGGTGCTCGGCTGGCTCGCGCCGACACTTGCGGCCACGCCTGCGCCTAAAGTGATGGATCTGTTCGCCGGCATCGGCAACTTCAGCGTGCCGCTGGCGCTCAAGGGCGCGCACATGCAGGCGGTGGAGGGCAGCCCCGCCATGGTGGCGCGGATGGCGGACAATGCCGAGCGCAACGGCGTCTCGCTTGACGCCAGGCAGGCGGATCTGAGCGACGCCGCGCAGGTGGCGGCGCTCTTCGAAGGCCAGGACGAGCCGCACTGCGTGGTGCTGGATCCGCCGCGCGACGGCGCCGAGGCCGTCTGCCGGGCACTCGGCGAGCGCCCGGTGAAGCAGGTCGCCTACATTTCCTGCGACCCGGCCACCCTTGCCCGGGACGCGGCCCTTCTGGTGAACGCGGGGTACCGGGTGCGCCGCGCGGCGGTGGCGGACATGTTCGTGCATACCGCTCACGTCGAGACGCTGTTACTGTTCGAACATGCCGGCTGAGCGAGGTTGGCGCTACACTCAAGCATTCGGACTAGAGCGCCGTTAGTTGAAAGGATGAGTCATTGCCATGGTGAAAGTGCGTGAGGACCAGCCGCTGACGCAAGGCGGAAAGGTGGATATACAGCAGTGGTTGGCGCGCCTTCAGGAAAACGTGCGCCTGCCCGAGCCCGAGCGCCTGCTCGAGGCCTGCGAGCTCGCCGAAGTGCTCGAGCGCCAGGCGCCGCAGACCCACCGCGTGTGGTTGTCGCCGGGCTCCAACTTTCGCATGGGCCTCGAGATGGCGGACATCCTCGCCGACCTCAAGCTCGACCAGGCCGCGCTCGAGGCGGCGGTGCTCTACCGCGCCGTGCGCGAGGAGCTGGTCAGCCTCGATGCCATCACCAAGCGCTTCGGCGCCGAAGTCGCCACGCTCATCGACGGCGTGCTGCAGATGGCCGCCATCAGCTATCCGCTGATCGCCAATCACGGCATGAACCAGCACAACCAGCAGGAGAACCTGCGCAAGATGCTGGTCAACATGGTGGGCGACGTGCGCGTGGCGCTGATCAAGATCGCCGAGCGCACCTGCGCGCTCAGGCAGGTCAAGGACGCCCCGCGGGACAAGTGCCTGCAGGTCGCCCGCGAGGTCGCCGACATCTATGCGCCGCTGGCCCATCGTCTGGGCATCGGCCAGATCAAGTGGGAGCTCGAGGACCTGTCGTTTCGCTACCTGCACGAAGCCGACTACAAGACCATCGCCAAGCTGCTGGCCGAAAAGCGCCTCGACCGCGACCGCTACATCCAAGACGTGGTGGGCACCCTCGAATCCCTGATGCGCGCCCAGAACATCCACCGCTTCGACGTCAAGGGCCGCGCCAAGCACATCTACTCGATCTGGCGCAAGATGAAGCGCAAGCGCATCGACTTCTCCCAGGTGCACGACGTGCGCGCGGTGCGCATCCTGGTGCCCGCGGTGACCGACTGCTACACGGTGCTCGGCATCGTCCATTCGCGCTGGCATCACGTGCCCAACGAGTTCGACGACTACATCGCCAACCCCAAGAAGAACGGCTACCAGTCGCTTCACACCGCGGTGGTCGGCCCCGAGAACAAGGTCCTCGAGATCCAGATTCGCACCTTCGCCATGCACGACGAGGCGGAGCTCGGCGTGTGCGCCCACTGGCGCTACAAGGGCCACGACACCAACGCCAAGAGTCGAAGCTACGAGGAGAAGATCGCCTGGCTCAGGCAGGTGCTCGAATGGCAGGACGAGGTGGGCGGCTTTGGCGATCTGCGCGAGGGGCTGGCAAGCGATGTCGCCCCGGACCGGATCTACGTCTTCACCCCGGATGGCCACGTGATCGACCTGCCGCGCGTCGCCACGCCCATCGACTTCGCCTACCGGGTGCACACCGAGATCGGCCACCGCTGCCGGGGGGCCAAGATCGACGGGCGCATCGTGCCCTTGAGCTACAAGCTCAAGACCGGCCAGCAGGTCGAGATCCTGACCGCCACCAAGGGCGGGCCGAGCCGCGACTGGCTCAACCCGAGCCTGGGCTACGTGCGCACCTCCCGCGCCCGGGCCAAGATCCAGGCCTGGTTCAAGCACCAGGCGCGGGACCAGAACCTCGAGGAGGGCCGGGCGCTGTTCGAGCGCGAGATGAAGCGGCTCGACGTCGACGGGCTCGATATCCAGAAACTCGCCGAAACGGTCAACTACCAGAACGCCGAAGACATGTACGCCGCCCTCGGCGCCGGCGACTTGCGAATCGGCCAGGTGCTCCACCAGGCCCAGCAGCTGTTCGGCGAGAGCGACGACCAGGAGCAGCTCGAGCGGCTTCTGGCCAAGCCACGCCGCCAGTCGAGCAAGGCGACCCAGAGCGACATCACCGTGCTGGGCGTGGGCAACTTGAAGACCAGCATGGCCAACTGCTGCAACCCGGTGCCCGGCGAGCCGATCATCGGCTTCATCACCCAGGGGCGCGGAGTCACGGTTCACCGCCAGGAGTGCTCGAACGTGCTCCAGCTGCGCATGGAAGAGCCTCAGCGGATCATCGAGGTGGAGTGGGGCGAGCGTGCCCA
Source organism: Halomonas sp. 707D7 (assembly GCF_024158715.1). Taxonomy (GTDB): domain Bacteria; phylum Pseudomonadota; class Gammaproteobacteria; order Pseudomonadales; family Halomonadaceae; genus Vreelandella. The sequence goes on from NZ_JAMZBC010000032.1 coordinate 19,855, forward strand.
TACTCGCTACCCGGTGACCATCGAGATCCAGGCCTGGGACCGCTCCGGGCTTCTGCGCGACGTGACCGGGCTTCTCGGCAACGAGAAGGTCAACGTGCTGGCGGTCAATACGCTCACCGATACCGACGAGAGCATCGCCAGGCTTCGCATCACCCTCGAAGTGGACGGGCTCGAGACCCTGGGCCGGCTCTTCTCGCGCATCCAGCAGTTGCCCAACGTCACCGAAGTGCGCCGGCTGCGCGACGCCGACCCGGAAAAGCGCGCGCGCAAGGGAGGCCACTGATGCGCCACGACGTAAGCGATTTGCTCACGCTGATGCGCGTGCTGCGCGACCCGCAGCAGGGCTGTCCCTGGGACGTCCAGCAGGATTGGCACAGCATCGTGCCCCACACCCTCGAGGAGGCCTACGAGGTCGCCGATGCCATCGAGCGCGGCGCCTTCGACGAGCTTCCCGGCGAGCTTGGCGATCTGCTCTTCCAGGTGGTGTACTACGCCCAGTTCGGCGCCGAGGAGGAGCGCTTCGACTTCGATGACGTGGTCGATACCCTGGTGCGCAAGATGCTGCGCCGCCACCCGCACGTATTCCCTGACGGCACGCTCGCCTCGCGCCGCCCGCCGGGCATCGAGGCGGCCAGCGTTCGCGAGCATCAGGTGAAGAGCCGTTGGGAGAGCCTGAAGGAGGACGAGCGCGCCGATCGTTCAGCGGCGCCACCTTCGGTGCTGGACGACGTGCCGCTGGCGCTGCCGGCGCTCAGCCGTGCCCAGAAACTCGCCAAGCGCGCCGCTCGGGTCGGCTTCGACTGGCCGGACACCCGCGGGGTCATCGACAAGATTCGCGAAGAGCTCGCCGAGGTCGAAGAGGCCCTGGCGCGCAGCGACATCGAGCACGCTCGCGAAGAGGTGGGCGATCTGCTCTTCGCGGTCACCAACCTCGCCCGTCGGCTCGAGGCCGACCCGGAAGCCTGCCTGCGCCGCACCAACGCCAAGTTCGAGCGCCGTTTTCGCCATGTGGAGCAGGCGCTTGGCCGCGATGGACGAAGGTTCGGCGAGGCCGGTCTCGACGAGATGGAGCGCCACTGGCAGGCGGCCAAGGCCGACGAACGCTGACCCGCGTCGACGCTGGCCGAGCCCTGCGACAAGGGCACCAGAAACAAGATCAAAAACGCAAAACGACAGGCAGACAGTCTGCAAGGAGGCCAGATCAATGAGTCACGATCTACACGAGTCACTGCGCGACAACGTACGTATCCTGGGCGATAGCCTGGGGCGCACCATTGCCGATGACCTTGGCCAGGGGTTCGTCGACAAGATCGAAACCATCCGCGCCCACGCCAAGCGCGGGCGCCAGGGCGACACGCTGCAGCAGCGCGAGCTGATCGAGTACCTGCGCAAGCTGCCGGAAAGCGATCTGCTGCCGGTCACCCGCGCCTTCAACCAGTTCCTGAATCTCGCCAATATCGCCGAACAGCACTACCGGGCGCGCTTTCGCCGCGTCGAGGACTACAAGCCGGGCACCCAGCCGGTGCTCGGCGAGCTGCTCGAGCGCGCCCGTCAGGCCGGCAACTCGCCGCGCTCGCTGGTCGAGACGCTCTCCACCATGCGCGTGGAGCTGGTCCTCACCGCCCACCCTACGGAAGTCATCCGGCGTACGCTGATCCAGAAGTACGACGCTATCGACGAGTGCCTCACCGCCATCGAAGGCTCCGAGGAGTACCCGGAGCGCGCCGAGCGCGCCCACGGACGCCTCAACGAGCTGATCAGTCAGGCCTGGCACACCGACGAGATTCGCCACGAGCGCCCGACCCCGGTCGACGAGGCCAAGTGGGGGTTTGCGGTGATCGAGAACTCGCTGTGGCAGGCGGTGCCGGACTTCCATCGCGATCTCGACAACCTGCTGCTCGAGACCGCCGGCGAACGCCTGCCGCTGGACGCCGCACCGATTCGCTACGCCTCCTGGATGGGCGGCGATCGCGACGGCAATCCCAACGTCACCGCCCGCGTGACTCGCGAGGTGCTGCTGCTCGGGCGCTGGATGGCGGCGGATCTCTACCTTCGCGATCTCGAGCAGCTCAAGACCGAGCTCTCCATGTGGAAGGCCAACAGCGCCCTCAAGGCGGAAGTGGGCGACGTGGCCGAGCCCTACCGCGAGCTCTTGAAGCGTTTGCTCGCCAAGGTGGAGGCGACCCGAGACTGGGCCAAGGCCGAGCTCGACGGGCGCAACTTCGATGGCGGGCCGATCATCGAGACCCGCGATCAGCTCTTCGCGCCGCTTCTGGCCTGCTACCGGTCGCTGTGCGACGTGGGCCTCGATACCATCGCCAACGGCGCGCTGCTCGATACCCTGCGCCGGGTGGCGGTGTTCGGTGTCACGCTCACCAAGCTCGACCTGCGCCAGGAAGCCAGCCGCCATAGCCAACTGATGGAAGAGCTCACCAGCGCACTCGGCATCGGCCATTTTGATCAGTGGGACGAGGCGACCCGCCAGGCGTTTTTGCTCGAGGAGCTCGCCTCCCACCGCCCGCTGATTCCCCGGCGCTGGGAGTGTTCGGCGGAGTCGCGCGAGGTGATCGACACCTTCAAGGTCATCGCCAGCGAACACACCGAGGCGCTCGGCACCTACATCATCTCGATGGCAGCCGAACCCTCCGACGTTCTGACCGTGGCGCTGCTGATGAAGGAGATCGGCGGCCAGACGCTGCCCATCGCGCCGCTGTTCGAAACGCTCAACGACCTGGACAACGCCGCGAGCGCCATCGACAAGCTGCTGCAACTGCCGGGCTACCGCGCGCTGATCAAGGATCGCCAGGAGGTGATGATCGGCTACTCGGATTCCGCCAAGGACGCCGGCCAGCTCGCCGCCGCCTGGGCCCAGTACCGCGCTCAGGAGTCGCTGGTCGAGGTGTGCAAACGTCACGGCGTGGACCTGACCCTGTTCCACGGCCGCGGTGGTACCGTCGGCCGCGGGGGCGGCCCGGCCCACGCGGCGATTCTCTCCCAGCCGCCGGGCTCGGTGAACGGAAGCCTGCGGGTCACCGAGCAGGGCGAGATGATCCGCTTCAAGTTCGGCCAGCCGGACATCGCCCTGCGTTCCATGGAGATCTACACCTGCGCGGTGCTCGAGGCCACGCTGCTGCCTCCGCCGGCACCGGAGCCGCAGTGGCGCGAAGAGATGGACGAGCTGGCACGCATCGCCCACGCGGGCTACGTCGGCGTTGTCCGCGAGGACCCGGACTTCGTGCCCTATTTCCGCGCGGTGACACCGGAGGGCGCCCTGGGCCGGCTACCGCTCGGCTCGCGGCCCGCCAAGCGCCGTCAGGACGGCGGGGTCGAGACCCTGCGCGCCATTCCCTGGATCTTCGCCTGGACGCAGATCCGGCTGATGCTGCCCGCCTGGCTCGGCAGCGGCGAGGCCTTCGCCAATCGTCTCGAGCAGCCCGGCGGGCGCGAGGTGCTCCAGGAGATGCGCAGCCAGTGGCCGTTCTTCGGCACCTACCTCGACATGCTCGAGATGCTCTTGGCCAAGGCGGACGTGGCGATCGCCGCCTACTACGAGCACCGGCTGGTCGACGAGCCCTCGCTCAAGGCGCTGGGCAAGAAGCTGCGCGGGCGCTACGAGCGCCTCGAGGTCGCGGTACTGGATATCCTCGAGCAGCAGGCGCTTCTCGAGAACACGCCGCTGATCCGTCAGGCGATCGATGTGCGCAACCCCTACATCGACCCGCTGCACGGCTTGCAGGCGGAGCTTCTGCAGCGTAATCGCGACGCCGACGGCGCGATCAGTGCCGATCTATCGCGGGCGCTGATGGTCACCATGGCGGGGATCGCCACCGGGCTCAGAAACACCGGTTGAGGAGGAGCGTGCGATGAACGAGATGCAAAAGGTGCTGACGTTCTGGTTCGACGAACTCACACCCGCCCAGTGGTTCAAGAAGGACCCGGCGCTCGATCGTGCCATCCACGAGCGTTTTGGCACGCTGCACGCTAGTGCGCTCGCCTGCGAATGTTTCGAGTTTCGCGAAACGCCCGAGGGCCGACTGGCGGAGATCATCGTGCTCGATCAATTCTCGCGCAATATCTACCGTGACACGCCCGCGGCCTTCGCCGCGGACCCGCTGGCCCTTGGGCTCGCGCAGGAGGCGGTGCGGGCGAAGGCGGATCGCGCGCTGTCATCCGAGCGGCGCGCCTTTCTCTACATGCCCTACATGCACAGCGAATCGGCGCGTATCCACGTGCAGGCCGAGCGACTCTTCGACCAGCCGGGGCTCGAGCGAAACCTCGATTTCGAGCGCCGGCACAAGACGATCATCGACCGCTTCGGGCGTTACCCGCACCGTAACGCCATTCTCGGGCGGGCCTCGAGCGACGAGGAGCAGCGCTTTCTCGAAACGCCCGGCTCCTCGTTTTAACCGTTTTTCACGTCAACTTCTTCACCCAGGCCAGTAGCGCTCTATGTCTTTTGGAAAATCGACCCGGATCAACAAGTACATCAGCGAAAGCGGGCTCTGCTCGCGCCGCGAGGCGGACCGCTTCGTGGAGCAGGGCAACGTCTGGATCAACGGGCGCCGTGCGAGTACCGGGGACCAGGTCGTGCCCGGCGATCGGGTCAAGGTCAACGGCCAGGAGATCGAACCGCAGGAAGAAGAGGACCTGGTGCTGATTGCGCTCAACAAGCCCGTAGGCATCGTCAGCACCACCGAGTCGAGCGAAAAGGCCAACATCGTCGATTTCGTTGGCCACGGCGTGCGCATCTTTCCCATCGGGCGCCTGGACAAGGACTCCCAGGGGCTGATCTTTCTGACCAACAACGGCGATCTGGTCAACAAGATCCTGCGCGCCAACAACCAGCACGAGAAGGAGTACGTCGTCACCGTCGACAAGCCGGTGACCGACGATTTCATCGAAGGCATGCAGAAGGGCGTGCCGATCCTGGGTCAGGTGACCAAGAAGTGCAAGGTGGAGCGGGTATCGCGCTTTACCTTCAACATCACCCTGGTGCAGGGGCTCAACCGCCAGATTCGGCGCATGTGCGAACACTTCGGCTTCGAGGTGGTGGAACTCGTGCGCACGCGGATCATGAACGTCTCGCTCAAGGGGCTGGCGCTGGGCGACTGGCGCGACTTGACGCCGAAAGAGATCGATACCATCGTCCGGCTCACCGAAACCTCCGACGGCGCGCCGCCCCCGGCGCAAAAGCCCAAACCTAAACCGAAGCCCAAACCCAACGCCCGCGGCGGGAAGGGCGGTGCACCCGGTCGCGCCGGGGCAGCGGCCAAGGGGCGGGGCGGGGC
>NZ_JAMZBC010000033.1 GCF_024158715.1 Halomonas sp. 707D7
TTCGACAACTTGCTGGGCGAAGGTGGACTGGTCACGACTGTTCTTGCGCCTCTGACCGCCCCCGATGGCCTGCTTGGCGGACTCGGCGAGGCGGACCTGTTCGGTGGTACTGGCGGCCTGCTGGGAGACACTGGGCTAGTCGGCAGTATTCTGGCGAATGTGGCCGGGCCCCAAGGGCTATTGAGTGGCTTGCTGGATGGAGCCGTGATCGGTGAGAGCGATGCCACCGGGCTTCTGGACAGCCTTTTGGGAGAGAGTGGGCTCGTGGAGAGCCTGCTGGGTGAACAGGGCCTTCTGGCGAGACAACTGCCTGCGACCCTGGATGAAGAGCCGGCGGCCAACCTCCTGGCCAGCGTGCTCGGCGGAGAGGGCTTGATGGGCGATCTGTTCGGTGAGAACGGGTTGCTGTCAGGAGGTGGCCTCAGTGGATCCGATGCCGTGGCCGAAGAGCTTGACCGGTTGCTTAGTGGCCTACTTGGTGAGGACGGAGCGTTGACTAGCGTGCTCGCGGTGGTGAGCGATGACGGCGGCTTGCTAGATAGCCTTCTGGGGGAGGACAGCCTGGTCGGGGGATTGATTGGTGACGGTGGGCTGCTGGGGTCGATACTGGGCGGGCTGCTTCCTGGCTCCCCTATCTTCGGATTGGCGTTGTCCGACGAAGGGCAGGACGCAGTATTCTCCATGGCGGATAACGGCGAGCTGGGCGAATCGGTGCCGTTGGGGGGAGACGATGAGGGCGGGTCTATAGCGTCCGGCGCCGGAATAGAGTTGGTCGAGGAGCTTCTGCAGTCGCCCTCACCCTTCGAGGTGTCGTTGCAGGAGGAGGAGATCGCCGAGTTGATCGACGATCAGAGCGAGGCGGAATCGATGCCGGTTGATAGTGCCCTGGAGGCGGAAAGCGATCCGATCGAGTCTAGCGACACCGTGGTGGAACTCAACGTATCGGAGAGGGACGTGCTCAACAGCGAGTTCGAACAGCAGCAAATGCTTTGATGTAATAATGATGTAGTGACGTAATCAGCCAACTACCGGATCTCGTTTAACGCAATCCGGTAGTTGGCTTTTCTTGGTAAAACTAATCAATCCCCTTTATTGGCCAACATGCCGTTGGCGTATTGACCGTTAAAGAGAAACGTTTATCCAACGATGACTGATGCGACCAATGAACAAGATTATAAAAAACCCGTGATGTTCTATAAATAAGCTACGTTGTAAATGAGATGCGGCTCACATAACGACTAAAAAAAAGAGTGGCGTTGACGTTACGTTCGACGTCGTCCCGGAGCGAATTTAAAGCCAACCGAGATTGGCAATATTGATAGATAACTAAAACATATAAGCGCTCATCTGGAGAATGAATGAAAAAGATGACCTGGCTGGTGGGCTTCGCAAGTTATGTCTTGACGGGAAATATCGCAACGTTGGCTCAGACGGGCAGTGCGCCAGTGGGGGGGGAGGGTTTCTCCACTACCTCTGGTGCTCGCACGTTCGAGATGTTCGAGGCTAGGGAAGACCAAACGCTGAGCATGGAAGAGGCGGTGCGTCGCGCCCATGCCTGGCATCCTTCCATCGTCGAGGCGCGGGGGCGCCTTTACCAGCAAAGCGAGCAGGTCAATGTCGCCAAGGCAGGCTATTACCCGCAGGTAGGAGCAGGATTCTCCATCGAGCACCGCAGCGCCACCGGGCGCTCCGAAGACGCCTTCACGGTCAGTGCTTCGCAGATGCTCTACGATTTCGGCAACGTCTCGAGTCAGGTCGAGGCCGCGCGGTACGGTGTCGACCGCGACCAGGCTCGCGTGTGGCTAGCGGTGGATCAGCTCGCGCGTGATACCGCGCAGGCGGTGATCGAGGTCCAGCGCTTCTTGACCCTGATGGAGATCGCTCAGGCGCAGATCGAAGGCATCAGCGAGCTGCGCGAACTGGCCGAGCGGCGCTCGGCGCTGGGTGCCAGCACCCGCTCCGACGAGATCCAGGCGCAGTCACGGCTCGAAGCCGCTGCCGCCACCCGTCAGCAGCTTGAGGCGGAGCTTCGTACCTGGCAGGATACGCTCGGCTCGCTGGTCGGCGCCGGAGGAGCGGTCAGCGTCGAGCGCACTTTTCCCGCGCCGCTGAGGCAGGCCTGTGCCAACGCCGCAGAAACTTTCGACGACGCGCCGGAGCTTTTGGTGGCGACCGCCCAACAGGCCGAGGCGCGCGCGCGCATCGAGCAGGCCCAGGCAGCCTTCTACCCCACGGCCTCCGTCGATGCCGGCTTCAACCAGTTCCTCAATAGCGACCTGGTGGAGGATGATTCCGAATTCACCGTCCAGCTCAACCTGACCAGCAACCTCTACCAGGGCGGGGCGACCAGCGCTCAGCGCCGTGCTGCCGACTACGGCCTGGAAGCCAGCCGTGCCGCGCGCGACAGCGCCTATCTGTCGCTGTCGCGCAACCTGCGCCAGGCCAAGCAGCAAACCGTCAGTTTCGGTCAGCGCCTGCAAACGCTGGACGCCCGCGTGCGCAGCATCGAGGCTACTCAGGAGCTCTACCGCCAGCAATACCTGTCACTCGGCACGCGCTCGCTGCTCGATCTTCTCAACGCCGAGCAGGAGATCCATCAGTCCCGCTTCGACCAGGAGAACACGCGCTTCGACCTCTATCGCCTGCAGATCGAATGCCTGTACAGCGCGGCGGACATTCGGGACGCTTTCAACCTCGCCGAAACGGCGAGCCGGGGGATGCCGTGACCCACCACTCACGCGCTGCCCAGGCCCGGTTGGAAACACCCGAGAATGCCAACACCGATCCAGGCCACGCGTCGGCCTTCGAGGGCTGGATCGAGGCGCTGGTCGCCATCGCCAGGCACTATCGGCTCGATTACTCCGACGAGCATGCCAAAATCGCTGCCGCCTGGCGCCGTGACCGGCCTGTCAGTGACGTGCTGCGCGGGCTTGCCCGTCAACTGGGGCTGACCTTCAGGACCGAGCGGCTCGAGGCGCGCCGCCTGACGCCCTGGCGGCTGCCGATGGTGGTGCAGTTTCACGATGGTCAGGTCGCGGTGCTGCAAAGCATCGACGCCGAAGGGGCTCTGGGCATCGTTTACAGCGGCGACCAGGGCCTTGCCAGCCGGATCGACCAGAAGACGCTTGTCGAGGGCGTCGCCGTGGCGGTCGTGCTGCGTCCGGCCAAGGCCGCGCCGGACGCGCGGGTCGACGAGTACATCAAGCCCTTCGAGAAGCACTGGCTGCGCAAGATCGTGCTGCGCGACTGGAAGCCCTACGGCCACGTCATGCTGGCCTCGCTGGTCGCCAATACGCTGGCGCTGGCCGGCGTGATCTTCTCGCGCCAGGTGTACGACCGGGTCATCCCGGCGGAGTCGGTGCCTACCCTGTACGTGCTCTTCGGCGGCGTGCTGCTGGCGCTGGTGTTCGATTTCCTCATGCGCCGCACGCGGGTTCGCATCACCGACTTGCTGGGCAAGCGTGCGGACCTGCGCGCTTCGGACCGGGTCTTCGGTCACGCGCTGCGCATCAAGAACACCGCACGGCCCAAGTCGACGGGCACCTTCATCGCCCAGATTCGCGAGCTCGAGTACGTGCGCGAGCTGTTCACCTCGACCACCGTGACCGCCTTCGCGGACATGCCGTTCTTCATCCTGTTCTGCGTGGTGTTCTGGTACATCGCCGGCGAACTGGTGCTGGTGCCCATCGGCGCGCTGCTGCTGATGGTGGTGCCGGGGCTTCTGGTCCAGCGCCGGCTGCGTCGGCTGGCCAACGACTCGATGCGCGAGTCGTCGCTTAGAAGTGCCATGCTGGTGGAGAGCGTCCAGGGGATCGAGGACATCAAGACGCTGCAGGCCGAGGCGCGGTTCCAGGATCAGTGGAATCACTACAACGCGGTCATCGCGGACATGAACCTGCGTCTTCGCTACGTGACCAATTCGCTGGGTGCCTGGAGCCAGACGGTACAGTCCGGCGTGTTCGCGACCGTGGTGTTCTTCGGCGCCTTCGCCGTCATGGAGGGCGACTTGACCACCGGCTCGCTGGTCGCCGCCTCGATTCTCGCCTCGCGCATGATGGCGCCCATGACCCAGCTGACCCAGGTGCTCAGCAAGTGGCAGCAGGCGAAGGTGGCGACCCAAAGCCTCGATGGCATCATGAGGCAGCCGGTGGACGACGCCTCGGGCACCACGCGCCTGCAGCGCGCCGCGCTCGATGGCCACTACGTCTTCGATCGCGCGAGCTTCTCCTACGGCGGCGAGGAGAAGACGCCGGCGCTCGACGTGACCCGGCTGGAGCTTGAGCCCGGCGAGCGCATCGCGCTGCTGGGGCGCAACGGCGCGGGCAAGTCCACGCTGTTGCAGGCGCTCTCCGGGCAGCTCGAGCCCGCCGCCGGCGAGGTGCTGCTCGATGGCGTGCGCCTGGCCCATATCGATCCGGCGGACGTGCGCCGCGACGTGGCGCTGCTCAGCCAGACCTCGCGACTGTTCCACGGCACGCTGCGCGACAACCTGCTGCTCGGCGCCCCCGGCGCGTCGGATCAGGCGCTGCTCGACGCGCTGAAGACGAGCGGCGCCCATACGCTGGTGCGCAAGCTCTCCCATGGGCTCGATCATGTCGTGCTTGAGGGCGGAGTGGGGCTGTCTGGCGGGCAGAAACAGGCGCTCTTGCTGGCGCGGCTGGTGCTGCGTGACCCGCGCGTCGTGCTGCTCGACGAGCCGACGGCCTCGCTCGACGAGGCGAGCGAAAAGTGGGTCATCGAGCGCCTGAAGGGGTGGCTGTCCGAGCGGACGCTCGTCGTCGCCACGCATCGCCTCAGCGTGCTGGCGCTGGTCGAGCGTATCGTCGTGGTCGATCAGGGGCGCATCGCGATGGACGATACCAAGGAGGCGGTCATGGCGCGGCTGTCACAGCGTCCCCAACGGAGCGGGCGAGCATGAGCGCGCGTCGTCGCGAGGAGGGAGCGCTGCCGGCGGCTCCTGCGCGCAAGACCGGTGAGCCTGGCCGCGATACGCGGGTGCTCGATCTCGACGAGGACGAAAAGCGCTTCGAGCCGGACGCGGACGAGGCCCGGGTGATACGCTCCGGGCGCGTAGTATGGCTGTGCTTCGCCATCCTGCTGGGGCTCGGTATCTGGGCCTATTTCGCCGAGCTGGTCGAGGTCTCGACGGGTAGCGGGCGCGTCATTCCTACCTCGCGCGAGCAGGTCGTCCAGTCGCTCGAAGGGGGGATCCTGGCGGATCTGCGCGTGCGCGAAGGTGACATCGTCGAGTCGGGACAGATACTCGCCCAGCTCGACCCGACCCAGAGCCAGTCGAACGTCGAGGAGAGCGCCGTTCGCCGCCGCGCCGCGCTGGCCCAGGTCGCCCGGCTCGAGGCCGAGGTCAACGATGTCGAACTGGTCTTCCCGGCCGAGCTCGACGACTACACGGAGCTCGTCGAACTGGAGCGGCTCTTGTACCAGACCCGCCGCCGAGGCCTCGAGCAGTCGCTGGCCGGGGTCAACGAATCGCTCGCCCTGGTGCGCGAGGAGCTCGGCATCACCCGCTCGCTGATGGAGGTCGGCGCGGCCAGCAACGTCGAGGTGCTGCGGCTGCAGCGCCAGGCCACGGAGCTTGCGCTCCAGGCGGCGGACATTCGCTCCGAGTACCTGATTCTCGCCCGCGAGGAGCTCTCCACGGCGAAGGCGGAAGTCGAGGCGCTGTCGTCGGTCATCCGCGGGCGTTCGGACACTCTCACGCGGCTCACGCTGCGCTCGCCGGTACGCGGCATCGTCAAGGACATCGAGGTCACCACCACCGGCGGGGTGATACCGCCCAACGGGCGACTGATGGCGATCGTGCCGCTCGACGATCAGCTGCGCATCGAGGCGCGCATCTCCCCTCGCGACATCGCCTTCATCTACCCGGGCCAGCCCGCCAGCGTGAAAATCACCGCCTACGATCATGCAAGCTTCGGCGCACTGGAGGGGGAGGTGGTGTTGATCTCGCCGGACACCCTGCAGGACGAAACTCAGCCGGACGTCTTCTACTACCGGGTGATCATCCTGACCGAGCGTGATGCGCTGTTCAGCGAAAACGGCACGCGTTATCCCATCGTGCCGGGCATGGTGGCCACGGTGGACATTCGCACCGGCAGCAAGACCGTCTTCGACTATCTGGTCAAGCCCATCAGCCTGGCCCGAGAGGCGCTGCGCGAACGCTGAACGCCTATGATACGGAAAAGCCAAAAAAAGGTTGCCAAAGCCATCGTGCATCCGTACTATATGCATCCGTTCGAGGGGGTCGTTAGCTCAGTTGGTAGAGCAGTTGACTTTTAATCAATTGGTCGTAGGTTCGAATCCTACACGACCCACCACCGACACCGCTCATGGCGCGCGTCGGCCCCAAAGAATCGAACGCCAATTGCCTCAGGCAATTCGGGTCGTTAGCTCAGTTGGTAGAGCAGTTGACTTTTAATCAATTGGTCGTAGGTTCGAATCCTACACGACCCACCAATTCCAGCACCCCGGCAGTCTCTGCCGGGGTGCTTTGGCGTGGGCGGTGCATTTTTCTTGCGCCCCCCGTGCCGTGAGACCACAATCAGCGTGTCGGCCCTAGCCGGCGGCGCCAGCGAAAGACGCGGGCGTCGAGCGCGGCGCCAAGCGCCGCTCAGTGTTCGGCGGGGGGATTCCCTGCCTGTCACCGTGGTAGACACAATGACTGCAATCACTCTCGAGGCCCCGCCAGCGGCGCGGCCGACTCCGTATCGTCCTTCCAGCCTGACCGTCAACGACCAGGCGCGCCGCGACGAGATCAAGGCACTCTTGAAAGCGCGCAACGCCGTGCTCATCGCCCACTATTACACCGACGATGCCCTGCAACAGCTTGCCGAGGAGACCGGCGGCTGCGTGGCGGATTCGCTGGAGATGGCCCGCTTCGGCGCGCGTCACCCGGCGACCACCTTGCTGGTGGCCGGCGTACGCTTCATGGGCGAGACGGCGAAGATCCTCTCGCCGGAAAAGCGCGTGCTGATGCCCACGCTCGAGGCGACCTGCTCGCTGGATCTGGGTTGCCCGGAGGCGGCGTTCAGCGCGTTCTGCGACCAGCACCCGGAGCGCACGGTGGTGGTCTACGCCAATACCTCGGCAGCAGTGAAGGCGCGCGCCGACTGGGTGGTGACCTCCTCCATCGCGGTGGACGTGATCGAGCACCTCAAGACCAGGGGCGAGAAGATCCTCTGGGCGCCGGACAAGCACCTGGGCGGCTACATCCAGCAGAAGACCGGTGCCGACATGCTGCTGTGGGATGGCGCCTGCATCGTTCACGAGGAGTTCAAGGCCCGCGGTATCGAGGATCTCAAGCGTCTCCATCCGGAGGCGGCGGTGCTGGTGCACCCGGAGTCGCCCGCAGCGGTGGTGGCGCTTGCCGACATGGTGGGGTCGACCTCGCAGCTCATCAAGGCCGCCCAGACGCTGCCCCAGAAGAAGATGATCGTCGCCACCGACCGAGGCATCTTCTTCAAGATGCAGCAGGCCGTGCCGCACAAGCAGCTGTTCGAGGCGCCCACCGCCGGGCGCGGCGCGACCTGTCGAAGCTGTGCTCACTGCCCGTGGATGGCGATGAATGCGCTGGATAACGCGGCACTCGCCCTGCGCGAGGGCACGGGCGAAATCCACGTCGACGAGACGCTGCGCCGCCAGGCGCTGGTACCGCTGGAGCGGATGCTCGCCTTCAACGCCCGGTAGGCGGCTAGTTGAACGAGGAGAGCGCCTCGCGATAATCCACGAAGGCCTCGCGGCGCTGGTCGATCAACGCGACGAGCGAGGTATCGTTCTCCTGCTGGGCGGCGCTCTTGGCGATGGCGAGCTGCTGGATGCCGCGATCGACCCGCCCGGTCAACTGCAGGTACTCCGCCTGGGCCAGATGCCCCCAGCCGTCGTGGCCGCTGCGACCGGCAGCGGTCGCCAGCAGGTTGAAACCCTGCGGGTTCTCCGGGTAGCGGTCGGTCACGCGGCGCAGCGCGTCGAACGCCGCCTGTGGGTCGCGCTGCAGCTGTGCCTCGGCCAGGATCAGCTGGGCGGGCAGGTAGTTGGGCATGAAGCGCAGCCAGCGCCGGGCGCGGTCGATGGCGTCGTCGGTCCGGTTGGCCTGCAGCGCCACTTCGGCGGCGGAGGCGGGAAGCATCGCGTAATCCGGGTTCTCGGCGGCCAGCTGGTCGAGCGCCTGCAGCGCAGTGTCCACCTGGCCGCTGCGCGCCGCGATCAGGGCGTCCAGGTAGCGCTGGGCGGCTTCGTCGGCGCCGCCCTGGGCGAGCCGCGAGCGCGCCTGGCCCGGGTCGTTGTGGTAGATGCTCAACAGCGCCCGGGCGCGCATCAGGTCATAGAGCGTGTCGCTTTGGTAACTGTCCGCCACGGCGAGCTGGGCGGCGCGACCCTGGGCGTCGCTCAGGCGGCTGTCCGAGACCGGGTGGGTGAGCAGAAACTCCGGCGGCGCGCCGCCCTGCAGGCGCGCCATGCGCTGCATGGCGGCGAACATGCGCACCATCGCTTGCGGGTCGTAGCCGGCGTTCGCCATGGCCTGCAGTCCCACCCGGTCGGCTTCCTGCTCGAAGCGCCGCGAGTAGGAGAGCTGATCCTGGATCAGCGCGGCCTGGGAACCCATGGCGGCGGCGATGCCCGCATCGCCGCCGCCGCTGGCCGCGATCAGCATGCCGGCGAGCATGCCCGCCATGGCGGGCAGCTGGGTCTGGCCCGCGCGGTCGCTGCCACGGGCGTAGTGGCGTTGGGAGAGGTGGCCAAGCTCGTGAGCCAGTACCGACACGAAGGCACCTTCATCGTCGGCGAAGGCAAAGAGCCCCGAGTTGATGCCGACCACGCCACCGGGCACCGCGAAGGCGTTGAGCGCACGATGATCGACCATCACGGTGATGGTGCTGATGCCGCCCAGCTGGCTGTAGGGCGCAAGTCTTGCCACCAGGCCGTCCAGATAGTCGTTGACGATGGCGTCCTGCCACTGTGGCGCCTGGGCGCGAAACTGCCGGAGCCAGGCACGGCCCAGGCGGTACTCCTCGTTGCTCACCGAGGGCGCCGCGCCGCCCAGGCTCGGCAACCGGCTGTTGTCGAACCCCTGGCTCTGGGCGGGCGGGGCGACGCTTGCCAGCAGCAGGGTGAAGGCGAGCGCCCAGCGTGGCAGGAAGCGAACGTGCGACATGGCGTCCTCGTGGTTGTCGTCAAGACGGCCGGAAAAAAGCCGGCGACCGGCGGTGTGACATTGATTCGTGCCGGTAAGTGCCGTTAAATCAACAGCGATCGATCATCAGTGATAACCGAGTTTATGCCACAATGCCAGCGTTAGGCAGCCATTTTAAGGGAGCCGTCATGTCGGATCAGAAAGGGCGCGAGTGCGTGATGCCCGCGCCGGATGCAGCGCTCGACGCCCGTGGGCTCGCCTGCCCGCTGCCACTTTTGAAGACCAAGCAGGCACTGGCCACGCTCGAGAGTGGCCAGCTTCTGGAAGTGGCGGCGAGCGACCAAGGGTCGTGGCGGGACATCGCCACCTTCGCCGAGCACAGTGCCCACACGCTCGTCCATCGCGAACAGCGCGCGGACGGCTTTCATTTCTGGATACGCAAAGCAGAGAGCCTTCGCCCATGACCGTGCGCAACATCCTGAAAAGCTGGGTGGAACGCTACTTCTCCGACGAGGAAGCGCTGATCCTTCTGGTGGTCCTGGTGGCGGGTTTCGCTGCCATCATCTGGTTCGGGCGCATGCTCGCGCCGTTCTTCACCGCGCTGGTGCTGGCCTTTCTGCTCCAGGGCGTGGTCAACGTCTTCACCCGGCGCGGGGTGCCGCACCTGCTGGCGGTGATCATCGTCTTCCTGGCCTTCGTCGGGGCGCTGTTGACGCTGGCGTTCATCCTGATGCCGTTGATCTGGCACCAGCTGGTCGGGCTGGTGCAGGAGTCACCGCGCATGTTCGCCAGCGGCCAGGCGTGGCTCGACGAGCTGCAGGCGCGCTATCCTAATCTGATCACCCCGGACCAGATGCAGAACTGGATCAGCGTGGCCAGCCGAGAGATCAGCCAGCTCGGCCAACGGGCCCTGACGCTGTCGCTGGCCTCCCTGGGTAACGTGATGTCGATCATCATCTACCTGGTACTGGTGCCAATTTTGGTGCTGTTCATGCTCAAGGATCGCGAGGAGCTCGTCGGCTTCGTCCTGTCGCTGCTGCCGCAAAAGCGCACGCTGATGACGCGCATCTGGCGCGAGATGGACGATCAGATCGCCAACTACATCCGTGGCAAGTCGATCGAGATCATCATCGTCGGCACGGTGACGTTTTTCGTCTTCACCCTGTTCGGGCTGCCCTACACCGCGCTGCTCTCGGTGCTGGTGGGCCTGTCGGTGCTGGTGCCGTTCATCGGCGCCGCGGTGGCCACGCTCCCGGTCGCTGCGGTCGCGGGCTTTCACTTCGGCATCAGCGAGCAGTTCGCCTACGTGCTGATGGCCTACGCCATTCTCCAGGCGCTGGACGGCAACGTGCTCTCGCCGATCCTGTTCTCCGAAACCAACAACATCCATCCGGTCTCGATCATCGTGGCGGTGCTGTTCTTCGGCGGCATCTGGGGGCTCTGGGGGGTATTCTTCGCCATTCCGCTGGCCACCCTTCTCAAGGCGCTGACCTACGCGTGGCCCCGCGGTATAGCGACGCGCCCGCCCCAGGAGGACGAGCGCGTGATCGTCACCGACGATACCCCGCCGCCGCGCTAGTCGGCCGAGGCGCTCGCGGCATCGAGCGCCTGCGCCTTCTCCAGTACCTCCTGGGCATGGCCGGCGACCTTGACGCCGCGCCACTCGTGGGCAAGCTGGCCTGCCTTGTCGATCAGGAAAGTGCTGCGCTCGATCCCCAGGTGCTCCTTGCCGTACATCTTCTTGAGCTTGATGACGTCGAACAGCCGGCACACGGTTTCGTCCTTGTCGGAGATCAGCGCGAAGTTGAAGTCCTGCTTGGCCTTGAAGTTCTCCTGGGCGCGCAGGCCATCGCGCGAGACGCCGATCACCACCGTGTTGGCGGCCTCGAACGCCGCCTTGCGATCACGAAAGTCGCCGCCTTCGGTGGTGCAGCCCGGCGTGCTCGCCTTGGGGTAGAAGTAGACCACCACTTGTTGGCCCTTGAGGGCTGACAGCGTGACGGTGGTGTCGCCGGTGGCGGGGGCGCTGAAGTCGGGGACGGGCTTGCCTGGTTCCACGGCCATGAACGTGCTCCTTGTCGTTGAGTGAGTGTCGTTGAGTGAATGTCGTGAGATGAGCGCTCGATTACACGCAACCCGGCGCGCCGTGTCAAAGCCCTGGCGGGCCGACAGGCGGGCCCGCGAGCAAACTCGGCGCGCTTTACGCTGTACACGCTCGAATCCGCTGAGTACCATTTGGCCCTTGAGCGCGCCGGTCGGCGAGAGAGTGCGTCGACCGGCGCCGCGCGCCGCTTTTGCAATTGGGTGCCCGATCTACCGGGTGCCACCGCTATCAGGTGAGGAATTAACGGATGATCACAGGCAGCATAGTCGCCCTGGCGACGCCGATGAAGGTCAATGGCGACATCGACTGGGAGGCGCTTCGCCGCCTGGTGAACTTCCATCTGGACAACGGCACCGACGGCATCGTCGCCGCGGGTACCACCGGCGAGCCGACCACCATGTCGTTTGCCGAGCACTTCGACGTCATTCGCGCGGTGGTCGAGGAGGTGGGCGGTCGCATTCCGGTCATCGCCGGCACCGGCGCCAATGCGACCTCCGAGGCGGTGGAGCTTGCCCGCTATGCAAGCGAAGTGGGCGCAGACTACTGCCTGTCGGTGTGCCCCTACTACAACAAGCCCACTCAGGAAGGCCTCTTCCAGCACTTCAAGGCCGTGGCCGAGGGCAGCAAGCTGCCGGTGATCATGTACAACGTGCCCGGCCGTACCTGTTCGGATCTCTACAACGAGACCGTGGTGCGTCTGGCCGAAGTGGACAACATCATCGGACTGAAGGACGCCACCGGGAACCTTGAGCGCGCCGAGGATCTAATTGCACGCTTGAAGGGCAGCGACTTCATGCTCTACTCCGGCGACGACGCGACCGCCTGCGACTTCATGCTGATGGGCGGCCACGGCGATATCTCGGTCACCGCCAACGTGGTGCCCCGGGCGATGCATGATCTGTGCGCGGCGGCGATTTCCGGTGATACCGAGAAGGCCCACCAGATCAACACCCGCCTGATGCCGTTGCACACCAACCTGGGGATAGAGTCCAACCCGATCCCCGTGAAGTGGTCGCTCCACCGGATGGGCTACATGGAGGCGGGCATCCGCCTGCCGCTGACCTGGCTTTCGGAAAAATACCACGCCACTGTCAGTGAAGCGCTGCAGTTGGCCGGCGTCGTCGAGCAGTAGTGGCGATCGTCCCCGAGTGCCCGGCCTGTGCCGGGCGACTGAACTGTTGACTTAAGGTGGCTTGATGAGCTCTGTGCTTGAACAACCTGCGCTGAAATGGGTTCCGCTGGCGCTGGCCGCGGGGATCGCGCTGAGCGGCTGCGCCCGCGACGGGTTTTACGACGATCGTAACCTGGACTACACCGAGGTCGCGCCCGCGCCGCCGCTGGTGCTTCCCGAAACCCGCAATGTGCAGCGCTATCAGGACGCCATGCCCGTTCCCCAGGCATCGCTTCAGGGCAGCCGGGTCGAGCGCGCCGCCGAGGTCGTCCCGCCGCCGTCGATGTCGATCGGCAGCGGCCTGGAACCCGAGTTCGTCGAACGCCGCCAGGTCGGAAGCGACGCCTGGCTGGTGGTGGCCGCCGATACCGGCGCGGTGTGGCCGCAGCTCGAAGCCTTTGCCCGGAGCAGGGGGCTTGGCATCGTGCAGAGCGATGCCAACCGCGGCGTGATCGAAACCACCCAGGCAACGCTTTCCCTGCAGAGCGCGCTGCGCGCCGGCAGCAGCGAAGTGCGCTGCGAGCAGGGCGGCCGGACCGTGACCAACTGCCTGGACGCGCTCGAAGAGTACCTGGGTGCGCGCAGCGCCACCGCCAGCGCCTCCTCCTGGAATGCCCAGCGCCTCTCCGGCGAGCGCTCCTTGCAGATTCGCCAGCAGGATGGCGAGTGGCAGGTCGTCATCCCGCAGTCCGCCGAGCGTGTCTGGGCCGAGCTCGACCACTACCTGACCCTGGACTTCACCGTCGAGAACCGTCGCGAGCTGATCGAGAAGTCGCCCGACGAGTATGCCTTCCTGGTGAACTATATGACCGCCTCGGAAGAGGGCCGCAATCCGATCCAGGTGGTGTTCAGCCGCGACGTGCGCCGCATGAGCCAGCAGATACGCCTGGTGCTCGAGCCGCGGGGCGACCAGAGCGTGCTGCGCGCAATCAATGCAAGCGACCGCGAGCTCACTGCCGACGACCAGCGCGAGCTGCTCGAACGCGTTTCCGGCTATTTGCGCTAACGTTTCACTATCTTTCGGAGCCCCCATGGAAAAGCGCCAAGAACTCTACGCTGGCAAGGCCAAATCGGTCTACACCACCGACGACCCGAACCTGCTGGTTTTGACCTTTCGCGACGATACCAGCGCCTTCGACGGCAAGAAGATGGAGTCGCTGGCTCGCAAGGGCATGGTCAACAACATCTTCAACGCCTTCATCATGGAGCGCTTGCAGGAGGCGGGGATTCCCACCCACTTCGAGAAGCAGCTCTCGCCCAACGAGAGCCTGGTCAAGAAGATGAAGATGATTCCGGTGGAGTGCGTGGTGCGCAACGTCGCCGCCGGGGGCTTGGTCAAGCGCCTGGGCGTCGAGGAGGGCACCGAGCTCACCCCGCCCACCTTCGAACTTTTCCTGAAGAACGACGAAAAGGGCGACCCGATGATCAACGAGTCGCTCGCCGAGACCTTCGGCTGGGCGACCCCCGAGCAGCTCGCCACCATGAAGACGCTGACCTTCAAGGTCAACCACGTGCTCAAGCAGCTCTTCGCCCAGGGCGACATGCTGCTGGTGGACTACAAGCTCGAGTTCGGTATCTTCGAGGGCGAGGTCGTGCTGGGTGACGAGTTCTCGCCGGACGGCTGCCGCCTGTGGGACGCCAACACCCGCGAGAAGATGGACAAGGACCGCTTTCGCCAGGGCCTTGGCGGCGTCATCGAGGCCTACGAGGAAGTCGGTCGCCGGCTTGGCATTACCTTCCCCGCCTGAGTCTCATTCGTTCCGCGCTTCGATTGCCACCACCTCCAGGGTGGTGGCGTCGTTTTCACACGGGCGAAAGCGCACGTTCACGTCGCGCAGATGCACGCCGTACACCCGTGCATCGCTTTGGTGGTAGGCCGGGCGAGGGTCCTGTCCAAGCACCTGCTCGATCAGCGCGGTGAGCGAGGCGGCGTCGTCGCGCTGCGTCAGCGCCTCGACGGCGGCGGGGGTGAACGCCACTCGCTTGCGTACCGGCGCCTCGGGGGCGAAACCCGCCCGCGCCTCGGGGCGCGCCTCGGCCCAGGGCAGGTAGGGCTTGATGTCCACGACCGGCGTGCCGCTGACCAGGTCGCACCCGGTCAGGTGCAGGCGCACGCCGCGAGTGCAATCGATGTCGGCCAGGCCCACCAGCGAGAGCCCCAGGCGATTGGGGCGGTGGGTGCTGCGGCTGGCGAACACGCCCACCTTGCGATTGCCGCCAAGGCGTGGCGGGCGCACCAGCGGCGTCCAGCGCTCGGGGCTCTGATGAAACACGAAGTGCAGCCACAGGTGGCTGAACGCTTCCAGTCCACGTACGGTGTGAGGGTCGTCGAAGGGCGGGGCCAGCACCAGCGTGGCGCGGGCGGCGTCGGCCAGCCCCGGCTGGCGGGGAACGCCGAACTTGTCCGGGTAGTCGCTTGTCACGTGGCCGATCGGCTGCAGCGTGAAACGTTGATCGCTTGGTGAGGACATGGCGCGGCCTTGCAGTCAGAATGAGCCGAAAAGATTCCCGGGCGGCCTGTGCCGTCCGGGGCGTGGGGAGTATACCCCGGGCCGCACGTGAATCCGACGCGGCCGCCACACGATAGAGGGATGACATGAGCCATCGAGACAACGCCGGCGAGCGGCCGCCGTCGGCACGGGTGACGTATCGCGCGGCGCTGGCCCGCGACGCCGCGGATCAGGCCGAGGTGTTCTATCACGCGGTGATGCAGGGGGCTGCAAGCCACTATTCGCGTGACGAGCGCGAGGCCTGGGCGGCGGCGCTGCCCAGGGAAGCCAGCGCTTGGGCGGCGCGTCAGGCGCTCTATACCACGCTCGTGGCAGTATGCGACGGGCGCTGCGTGGGCTTTCTGGAACTCGACCCGGCCAGCGCGCGCATCGTCACGCTCTACGTCTGGCCGTCGCTCGCCGGGCGCGGCATCGGCAGTACCCTGCTGATCCACGCCGAAAGGCTGCTGCTCGAGCAGGGCATCGATCGTGTCGAGATCGAGGCGAGCCTGGTGCTGTTCGAGCGACTCGAGCGGCGCGGTTTCGAGAACCACGGCGAGCAGTGGGTCGAGCGCGGCGGGCAGTGCCTCAAGCGCTACCGGATGAGCAAGGCGCTCAGCGCCGTCGAGACCTGAGTGCTGCGCTAGACGGTGAAGGTCTGGGTGATGCGCATGGAAAGATCGATCGAGGCGACGTCCTTGGTCAGCGTACCGCTGGAGATGGTGTCCACCCCGGTGTCGGCGATGGCCCGCAGGGTGGTCGCATCGACGTTGCCCGAGGCTTCGAGCGTCGCCCGACCGCCGTTGATCTCCACCGCCACGTGCAGGTCCTCGACATCGAAGTTGTCGAGCATGACCACGTCGGCGCCGGCGGCCAGCGCCTGGTCGAGTTCCTCGAAGGTTTCCACTTCCACCTCGACCGGGATGCCTGGCGAAAGCTTGCGCGCCATGGCCACGGCGGCCTGGATACCCCCGCAGGCGGCGATATGGTTCTCCTTGATCAGAAACGCATCCCACAGGCCCAGCCGGTGGTTGTAGCCGCCGCCGCAGACCACCGCGTACTTCTGCGCCAGACGCAGCCCCGGCAGGGTCTTGCGGGTGTCGAGCAGCCGCGCCTGGGTGCCTTCGAGCAACTGCACGAAGGCGCGGGTGGTCGTCGCCGTCGCGCTCAGGGTCTGGAGCAAATTGAGCGCCACCCGCTCGCCGGTCAGCAGGCTGCGCGCCGGCCCCTCGAGCTCGAGGAAGTGGTGCTCCGGGGTGAGGGCGTCGCCGTCGGCGGCCTCCCAGCGCAGGGTCACGCGGGCGTCGAGCTGGCGAAAGATCTCCTCGACCCAGGCCACTCCGCACAGCACCGCGTCCTGGCGGGCGCTCACCCGGGCGGTGGCCCACTGGTTGGGGGGAATCAAGCCGGCGGTGATGTCTCCCGCGCCGATGTCTTCGGCGAGCAGGCGGGTGACGCTTGCGCGGATCTCGTCGGTCAGAGCGTTCTGGTAATCCATGGCGGTATCGTCTCGGCACAGGGTATGAGCCGCATTATAGTGAAATCGAGCCTTGAACCTAGAGAAGACGCCAATGATCGACTCCCATAGCGGCGGATACTGGCCCCTGGCCCGCCAGGTCGCCTCGCCCAACGCCGACGCCCGCGCCGAAGGCGAAGTGTCGCTTCTGGTGCTGCACGCCATCAGCCTGCCGCCGGGAGTGTTCGCGGGGGCGGCGATCGAGGCGCTGTTCACCAATACCCTGGATCCCGGTGCGCACCCCTATTTCGCGCGTATCGCGACGCTCAAGGTCTCGGCGCACTTCTTGATCCGCCGCGACGGCGAGTGCGTGCAGTTCGTCGATACCGACCGGCGCGCCTGGCACGCCGGGCGCTCGCGCTGGTTCGATCCGCGCCTGAATGAGGCGCGCTGTGCCCTCAACGACGTCTCCATCGGCATCGAACTCGAAGGCGATGGCGATACCCCGTTCACCGCGGCCCAGTACCGCTCGCTGGTCGCGGCCACCCGCTGGCTGCTGGCCCGCTATCCGCTGCTCGATGCGTCGCGCATCACCAGCCACGCCAGGGTGGCGCCGCTGCGCAAGGAAGACCCGGGGCCATGCTTCGACTGGGCCTACTACCGCCAGTGCCTGGCAAGGGCTGAGGTGACACCGGTCGGGAAGTGATTCTTTCGCTTGAAGATAAAACGGTAGTTTGACTACAGAAGGCGCTGATATAGCGGTGGAAATGGATTCCATAGCCAATATGTTGCAGTGCAATATACTGTTTTGGATAGAATTTCCATTGCGTGAGAATTGGCACACTAGCCACTTTGCGGTATCTTCTCTATACAAAAGGCTAACCCCGAAGGCTGCTGTGTAGCCCAACTACATTCTCGGGCCTGTGTTCGATCGAACGGCTGGTCGAATCACCTCGTTGAATGTAGAACAAAAACCCTGTCAGACACGCAAGCTCGGCTCGATACCGGCCTTGGTGCGGCTCAACGTCGCAGCCGCCCCAGCCCCAAAAGGGTAGCGGGCGTATTGTCATTTATCGTCATTCGGAGAGACTTTATGAGTCTGGAGACAAGAGAAGATCTCGATCCGGTCGAAACCACGGAGTGGCTTGAATCCCTGGAATCGGTTCTGGATCGTGAGGGCGAAGATCGCGCCCGCTACCTGATGACCCGCCTGGCGGATCGCATGCGTCGGGACGGGATGAAGGTGCCCTTCTCGGTGACGACCCCGCACCGCAACACCATTCCGGTCCATCGCGAAGCGCCGATGCCGGGCGATCTGTTCATGGAGCGGCGCATCCGTTCTTTGATCCGCTACAACGCCATCGCCCAGGTCATCCGCAACAACCGCGCGAACCCGGGGCTGGGTGGGCATATCGCGAGCTTCATGTCCTCGGCAACGCTCTATGACGTGGGCTTCAACCACTTCTTCCGCGCGGCCAAAGACGACTTCGCCGGGGACCTGGTCTACATCCAGGGCCACGTGGCGCCGGGCATCTACGCCCGCTCCTACCTCGAGGGGCGCCTCTCCGAGGAGCAGATGGACAAGTTCCGCCAGGAAGTCGACGGCGATGGACTCTCGTCCTACCCGCATCCCTGGCTGATGCCGGACTACTGGCAGTTCCCGACGGTCTCCATGGGCCTGGGGCCGATCCAGGCGATCTACCAGGCGCACGTGATGAAGTACCTGCATCATCGCGAGCTCAAGAACATGTACGACCGCAAGATCTGGTGCTTCATGGGCGACGGCGAGTGTGACGAGCCGGAATCCCTGGGCGCGATTTCGCTGGCCGGTCGCGAGAACCTCGACAACCTGATCTTCGTCATCAACTGCAACCTGCAGCGCCTGGACGGCCCGGTACGTGGTAACGCCCGCGTGATAGACGAGCTCGAAGGCGTGTTCCGCGGTGCCGACTGGAACGTCATCAAGGTCGTCTGGGGTCGCCACTGGGATACCCTGTTCGAGCAGGACAAGAAGGGCATCCTGCAAAAGCGCATGGATGAGGCGGTCGACGGCGAGTACCAGAACTACAAGGCCAATGGCGGCGCCTATACCCGCGAGCATTTCTTCGGCAAGTACCCGGAAACCGAAGCGATGGTCAAGGATCTTTCGGATGAGGACATCTGGAAGCTCAACCGTGGCGGCCACGACCCGTTCAAGGTCTACGCGGCCTACCACGAGGCGGTGAACACCCAGAACGGCAAGCCCACGGTGATCCTGGCGCATACCGTCAAGGGTTACGGCATGGGTGCAGGCGACGGCGAAGCGGCCAACGAGGCGCATCAGGTCAAGAGCATGGAGTACGAGGCGCTGAAGAAATTCCGCGACCGCTTCGGCATTCCGCTCTCCGACGAGCAGTTGAAGGACGTGCCCTACTACAAGCCCGAGGAAGACTCCCCGGAGCTCAAGTACATGCACCTGCAGCGCGAGCGCCTGAACGGCTACCTGCCGGCGCGCCAGAGCGATTTCGAGTCCCTCGATATCCCGAGCCTCGAAGACAAGACCTTCGCCTCGCAGCTCGGCGGCTCCAAGGGGCGTGAAGTCTCCACTACCATGTCCTTCGTGCGTGTGTTGAACGGCCTGGTCAAGGACAAGAAACTCGGCAAGTACGTCGTGCCGATCATCCCGGACGAGGCGCGCACCTTCGGCATGGAGGGCATGTTCCGCCAGCTCGGTATCTACTCCGCGGCGGGCCAGAAGTACGAGCCGGTCGACAAGGGCCAGATCATGTACTACCGCGAGGACCAGAAGGGGCAGGTCCTCGAGGAAGGCATCACCGAGGCGGGCGCGATGTCGGCCTGGATGGCGGCCGCGACCTCCTACAGCAACAACCACGTCACGCTGTTGCCGTTCTACATCTACTACTCGATGTTCGGCTTCCAGCGCATTGGCGATCTGGCCTGGGCGGCGGGCGATCTGCAGGCGCGCGGCTTCATGGTCGGCGGCACCGCCGGGCGCACCACGCTCAACGGCGAAGGCCTGCAGCACCAGGATGGCCACAGCCTGATCCAGGCTTCGACCATCCCCAACTGCCGAAGCTACGACCCGACCTACGGTCACGAAGTGGCGGTCATCGTCCAGGACGGCCTGAAGCGCATGTTCACCGACAAGGAGAACTGCTTCTACTACCTGACCGTGATGAACGAGAACTACGAGCACCCGGAGCTTGCCGACGTGCCCGCAGACGACATCGTCAAGGGCATGTACCTGCTGCGCGAAACCCAGGGCGACAAGGGCCGCGTTCAGCTTCTGGGCTCCGGCACCATCCTGCGCGAAGTGGAAGAGGCCGCCGAGCTTCTGGCCAGCGACTGGGGCATCGGCGCCGACATCTGGAGCGTGACCAGCTTCAACGAGCTGCGCCGTGAAGCGCTCCTTCTCGAGCGCGAGGCGTTCCTGAACCCGGACGCCGAGGCCGCCAAGCCCCACGTCACGAAGTGCCTGGAAGGGCGCGACGGACCGGTCATCGCCTCGACGGACTACATGAAGCTCTACGCCGACCAGGTACGCGCCTGGGTACCGGGTGACTACACCGTGCTGGGCACCGACGGCTTCGGCCGCTCGGACACCCGCGCGAAGCTGCGCTACTTCTTCGAGGTGGATCGCCACTTCGTCGTGGTCGCCGCCCTGCGCTCGCTCGCCGAGCGCGGCGAGATCGATCGCAAGGTCGTCGGCGAGGCGCTGAAGAAGTACAACATCGACGCCAGCAAGCCCAACCCGCTGACTAGCTAAACCGCAGCCCGGCGGGCATTGCCCGCCGGCTCGAGCCGATTTGGAAGGAGCGCGACCTTGAGTAGCGAAATCATCAAAGTTCCCGATATCGGTGGCGATACCGATGTCGAAATCATCGAGATTGCGGTGTCTGAAGGCGACGTCATCGAAGCGGAAGACGCCCTGATCACCCTGGAATCCGACAAGGCCAGCATGGACGTGCCCTCGCCCAAGGGCGGCAAGGTCGTCAAGGTGCTGGTCAAGGAGGGCGACAAGGTCTCCGAGGGCGACGACATCGTCGAGCTCGAAGTGGAAGGCGAGGAGGGCGACGACGCGTCCGCCGAGCAGGACGCCGAACCCGAAAAGACCGACGATGCCCCCCGCGAGGAGAAGCGCGAGGAGCCGAAGGCACCCGCCAAGAAGGCCTCGGGTGGCAAGAAGACCGTCGATATCACGGTGCCGGATCTGGGCGGCTCCGAGAACGTCGAGATCATCGAAGTCGCGGTCGGCGAAGGCGACGAGGTCAGTGCCGAAGACGCCCTGATCACCCTGGAGTCCGACAAGGCCTCCATGGACGTGCCGAGCCCGCACAGCGGCAAGATCGTCGCGTTCACCGTCAAGGAGGGCGATACCGTCTCCGAAGGCGACGTGATCGGCCAGATCGAGATCGATGGCGACGGTGAAGGTGAAGACGAAGGCGACGACGCCCCGGCCGAGCAGCCGACGGCGGACGCCCAGGACGACGCCGCCGACGAGCAGGCCGACGACGATCAGAGCAGCGGCGAGCCCGAGCGCAAGGAGGTCCGCGTACCGGATCTCTCCGGTGCCTCGGACGTGCCGATCATCGAGATCGCCGCCACCGTCGGCGACGAGATCGAGGCAGAAGACGCACTGATCACGCTGGAGTCCGACAAGGCCTCGATGGACGTGCCCAGCCCCTTCAAAGGCAAGCTCCTCGAGCTCACCGTGAAGGAGGGCGATACCGTCTCCGAAGGCGATCTCATCGCCTACATCGAGGTGGCGGGAAGCGCCAAAGCCAAGAAGCAGGCCGACAAGCCCGCGCCGAAAGCCCAGAAGAGCGACGCGCCGAAGGCCGAGCAGAAGCAGGAAACTCGCAAGAGCGAGACGCCTGCCGGCTCGCCCAGCCCCGAAGCGGCCATGGCCGCGCACAAGCCGCGCGACGGCAAGCTGGTGCACGCAGGGCCCGCGGTGCGCATGCTGGCGCGCGAGTTCGGTGTCGACCTGGGGCTGGTCAAGCCCAGCGGCCCGAAAGAGCGCATCCTGAAAGAGGACGTGCAGGCCTACGTCAAGCAGGCGCTGTCGCAAAAGGCCAGTGCACCGGCCCAGAGCGGCGCGGCAACCGGCGGTGCCGGCATTCCGGCGGTGCCGGAAGTCGACTTCAGCCAGTTCGGTGAAGTGGAAGAGAAGCCGATGGGTCGCCTGCTCAAGATGGGCGCGACCAACCTGCATCGCAGCTGGCTCAACGTGCCTCACGTGACCCAGTTCGACGAAGCCGACATCACCGAGCTCGAGGCGTTCCGCAAGTCGATGAAGGCCGAAGCCGAGGCCCAGGGCGCCAAGCTCACGCCGCTGCCGTTTCTGGTCAAGGCCTGCGCCTTCGCGCTCCGGAAGTTCCCGCAGTTCAACGTCAGCCTCAAGGGCGACGGCGACACGCTGGTGTGGAAGAAGTACGTCCACATCGGTATCGCGGTCGATACCCCGGACGGCCTGATGGTGCCGGTGCTGCGCGACGCCGACAAGAAGTCCTTGATCGAGATCGCCAAAGAGATGGCGGAGCTCGGCAAGAAGGCGCAGAGCAAGAAGCTCAAGCGCGACGAGATGACCGGCGGCTGCTTCACCATCTCGAGCCTTGGCTCGATCGGTGGCACGGCCTTCACGCCGATCGTCAACGCGCCGGAAGTGGCGATCCTCGGGGTGTCGAAGGCGCAGATGAAGCCGGTCTGGGATGGCGCTGCCTTCCAGCCACGGCTGATGATGCCGCTGTCGCTCTCCTACGATCACCGCGCGATCAACGGTGCGGACGCGGCACGCTTCACGGCGTTTTTGGCCGATGTGCTGACCGATATCCGTCGCCTGCTGCTCTGACGCACAGCGACGGACCGCTCACGGCGCCCATTTTCATGGGCGCCGTTTGCGTTTTCGCGCCCATGATCGAGAACGAGTGCCGGGCCGGATGAAAAAAACCGCGTCCATGCGGCGTTTGGGGAGTTGTGCCGCCTGGGAGGCCCGGTTATTGTCCCTCTATTCACTTTGACGAATCTATGACATTAGAATCTATGACATTAGGAGCAGTGCCATGCGTTTGATCCTGTTGGGTGCCCCCGGCGCGGGCAAGGGAACCCAGGCCCAATTCATTTGCGAGCGGTTCAAGATCCCGCAGATCTCCACCGGCGACATGCTGCGTACCGCGATCAAGGATGGCACTGAGCTCGGCCTCAAGGTCAAGGAAATCATGAACAGCGGCGGGCTGGTCTCCGACGACATCATCATCGACCTGGTCAAGGAGCGCATCAGCCAGCCGGACTGCGAGAACGGCTTTTTGTTCGATGGTTTCCCGCGCACCATCCCCCAGGCGGACGCCATGAAGGAGGGCGGCGTGAAGCTCGACCACGTGCTCGAGATCGCCGTGCCCGACGAGGAGATCGTCAACCGCCTGGCCGGTCGGCGCGTGCATCCCGCCTCCGGGCGCGTCTACCACGTCGATCACAATCCGCCGAAGGAGCCGGGCCGCGACGACGTCACCGGCGAAGCCCTGATCCAGCGCGAGGACGACCAGGAGTCCACCGTACGCAATCGCCTCTCGGTCTACCACGACCAGACCGCGCCGCTGGTCGACTACTACCAGCAGTGGGCGGCCACAGAGCCCGAGGCGGCGCCGCAGTATCACCGCGTCGAAGGCGTGGGCAGCGTGGCTGACATTACCCGTCAGGTGAAGGAAGCGCTGAGCTGACACCCTCCCTCTAAAGCGTCCGTCGCCGTGGGCCTCTGGCCCCGGCGCGGCCACGCGCTCTCTTTCTGGAGTACCGAGTCGCTATGCCGTCATACCTTCTCGCCCTGGACGCCTCGTCGAGCGAGTGTTCAGCGGCGTTGATTCGCGCCGAGGGCGAGGCTCGCGAGTGCCTGGCCCGCTGCGAGCATACCCCTCGCGCCCATACCCAGCGCCTGCTGCCCATGGTGGATGAGGTGCTGGGCGAGGCGGGCATCACCCCCGCCGACCTCGATGCCATTGCCTACGGCCACGGGCCGGGGTCGTTCACCGGGCTGCGCATCGCCGCCGGCGCCGCCCAGGGGCTGGCCTTCGGGCTCGATCGTCCGCTGGTCGGGGTGTCGACGCTTGAGGCGCTGGCGCTGCAGGCGCACCGCCGCTTCCACTTTCGCCATCTGGTGACCGCGCTCGACGCGCGCATGAACGAGGTCTACGTCGCCGCCTGGCACTGCCAGGACGACGTGCCGACGCTGCTCGACCAGGAAGCGGTGGTGGCCCCGGCGCGGGTGACGTTGCCCGGCTACGAGACCGACTGGGTCGGCGTGGGCTCGGGATTCACGCTGTGGGAGCAATTCGACGACGTGATGCGGGCCAGTCTGAGCCAGCACCTGTGTGATCTCGAACCCCGGGCCGAGGAGATGGCCTGGGTCGGTCTGCGCGCCTTCGAAGCGGGTGAGGGCCGGGCACCCATCGACGTGCAGCCCGTCTACCTGCGCAACGACGTGGCCTGGAAAAAGCCCGCATGAGCGAGGCCGTCGCGCTGCCCGAGGGCCTGGTGCTGCGCCGGGAAGAGGGCCGACTGTTGCTTGCCGCCGACGAAATCGACGAACAGCGGGCTTCCGA
>NZ_JAMZBC010000034.1 GCF_024158715.1 Halomonas sp. 707D7
GGGTATCGAGGTCGCCGCCGACACGGTGGAGAAATACCTCACCTGGGGCGAGTCGCCCGCCAGCAGGTCGCGGTAGACGTCGAGAAATTCACGCGTCACCTCATAGCGCTGATCGTGGGCCGACGACAATGCCGCCGCGCAGACGTTTCGCCAGTGGCTCGAAAGCGAGGCGGCGCTGGACATCTTCGAGGCCTACGGCTTCGATACGAGCGTGAGCCGCCCGTGACGCTCTCCCCCGCCGAGTGGGAGGCGATTCGCCTCAGCCTTCTGATCGGCCTGGCGGCGGTGGCCTGGATTCTGCCGCCGGGCATCGCCGTGGCCTGGTGGCTCGCCCGCTTCGAGTTTCGTGGCAAGGCGCTGGTGGATGGGTTGATCCACCTGCCGCTGGTGCTGCCGCCGGTGGTGGTGGGCTATCTGCTGCTGGTGGCGCTCGGCCGCCAGGGGGTGATCGGGGCGTGGCTCTACCGCGTCTTCGGCGTGTCCCTGCCCTTTACCTGGCAGGGCGCGGCGGTGGCAAGCGGAGTGATGGCCTTTCCGCTGCTGGTACGGGCAATGCGGCTGTCGCTGGAAGCCGTGGACCCCAAGCTTGAGGCGGCGGCCCGCACCCTGGGCGCCAGCCGCTGGCGGGTATTTGCCACCATCACCCTGCCGCTTGCCGTGCCCGGGCTTGTGACCGGCACCATGCTGGCCTTCGCCCGGGCGCTCTCCGAGTTCGGTGCCACCATCACCTTCGCCTCCAACATTCCCGGTGAAACCCGCACCCTGCCACTCGCGCTCTACACCCTGATTCAAACGCCGGGACGCGAAAGCGCCGCCGCCAGGCTCTGCGTGCTGTCGATCGTGATTGCCCTGCTGTCGCTGATCGCCTCCGAGTGGCTGGCCCGACGCACCAAACAGCGCCTTCAGGAACGTGATGCCTACTGATCCGTCGACCGACTCATCGCCCAGCCTGCACGTGGAGATCGACCAGCGGCTGGGCAACTTCCATCTCCAGGTGTCGCTTGCGCTGCCCGCCCAAGGCGTTACCGGCGTCTTCGGCACCTCCGGTAGCGGCAAGACCAGCCTGATGCGCGTGATCGCCGGCCTCGAAAAGCCCGATCAGGGGCGTGTACAGCTTTGCGAGCGCACCCTGCTGGATACCCGCCAGCGCCTCGTCGTGCCCGCGCACAAGCGTCGTATCGGCGTCGTCTTTCAGGAGGCGCGCCTGTTTCCCCACTACCGGGTGCGCGGCAACCTGACCTACGGCATGCCTGCCCACGCCTCTTCGCGCTTCGACGAGATCGTCGCCCTTTTAGGCATCGCCCACTTGCTGGAGCGCTTGCCGGGCACGCTCTCCGGCGGTGAATCGCGCCGAGTCGCCATCGGCCGCGCCCTGTTGAGCGACCCGCGCTTACTGTTGATGGACGAACCGCTCACCGGCCTCGACGGCGCGCGCAAGCAGGAGCTTCTGCATTTCATTGCCCGCCTGGCAAGACAAGTGGACATCCCGATCATCTACGTCAGCCACGACCCGGACGAGATCGCCACCATCGCCGATCACCTGGTGTTGATGCGCAGCGGCCGCGTGGAGGCCAGCGCCCCGCTGTCGCACTTGCTGCAACGCTTCGACCTTACCCAGGCGCTGGCGGGGTTCGATGCGGCCTCGATTCTCGAGGGGCGCGTCACCAATCACGATGCCCACTATCACTTGACGCGCGTGGCGCTGGGCGATGGCCTCGAGCTGCTGTTGCCAGGCACCCAGGCGCCCCTTGGCAGTACGCTGCGACTGCGCATTCACGCCAGAGACATCGCCATTGCCCTGGCGCCGGCCGCAGACACCAGCTATCGCAATCAGTTGCCCGCCCATATCGAGGCCATCGAGATGCCGGCCGAGACGCCGCATACGGTGGAGCTTCGCCTACGACTCGGCACGCACCGGCTGCGCGCGCGCCTGACGCGCCTGGCGTTCGACCAGTTGGGCCTTGCTGAAGGGCAAAGGATCACCGCGCTGATTCGAAGCGTTGCCTTCACCTCCTTGCAGTGATCCCTCCGCCCTTGCCGCCAGCGTATCTCCGGTGTCTACGCCCCAGCTTCAGGCGGTGCCACCGCGAATAAGCTTTCCCGATTTCACCATTTAAGCCCCGCCCAGGCGGATTGCTACTATCGATGACGCACGTTATCACGCAATCCCAGGAGGCTTTCATGAGTGACCCAACGACGATCGACTCAGGCGTGGCACCCGCCACCGCCGGCAAATTTCTCTGGTTCTTGCCCACCCACGGCGATGGCCACTTCCTGGGGACCCATCAGGGAGGCCGTGACGTCAACCTGGGCTATCTGCGCCAGGTGGCCCAAGCCGCGGATCAACTCGGTTTTTATGGCGTACTGCTGCCGACGGGGCGCAGCTGCGAGGATTCCTGGGTCGTCGCCTCGGCGCTGGCGCCAGCCACCGAGCGCCTGCGCTTTCTGGTGGCGGTGCGGCCAGGCCTGCAGTCCCCCACGCTTGCCGCTCGCATGACCGCTACGCTTGATCGCCTCTCGAACGGCCGCCTGCTGATCAATGTCGTCACCGGTGGGGATCCGGTCGAAAATCGCGGCGATGGTGTCTTTTTGGCCCACGATCAGCGCTATGAGGTGACGCGTGAATTTCTCGACGTCTACCGCGACCTGCTGGCGGGCAAGCGCGTGACCTACGCCGGCCGCCACATCAGCGTGGAAGAGAGCGAGTTGCTCTACCTGCCCGCGCAGGCACCTCGCCCGCCGCTCTATTTTGGCGGCTCTTCCGTGGCGGGTATCGAGGTCGCCGCCGACACGGTGGAGAAATACCTCACCTGGGGCGAGTCGCCCGCCCAGGTGGCGGACAAGCTCGCCACGGTCAAGGCGGCCGCCGACCGCGCCGGGCGAACGCTCACCTTCGGTATCCGCCTGCACGTGATCGTACGCGACACCGATGCCGAGGCCTGGGCCGCGGCGGAGAAACTCATCGAGCATCTGGATGACGAGACCATTGCCGCTGCCCAGTCGACGCTGGCCCGAATGGACTCCGAAGGCCAGCGGCGCATGGCCGCTCTTCACGGGGGTCGGCGCGATCGGTTGGAAATCAGCCCCAACCTGTGGGCCGGCGTGGGCCTGGTGCGCGGAGGCGCCGGAACGGCCCTGGTGGGGAGTCCGGAAACGGTGGCCGCCCGCATTCGCGAATACATGGCGATCGGTATCGACACGTTCATCTTCTCCGGCTATCCGCACCTGGAAGAGGCCTACCACTTCGGCGAGAAGGTGCTGCCACTGCTGCCCAAGGATCACGCCGCCCCCGTCATCGATACCGAACGAACGGCGCAACGCGGCGAAGTCATGGCCAATAGCACCCCGCCGCGCTGAACGCGCTTCTCCCTGTCACTGCCAGGAGTCATGCTCATGATCGATGATCACTACCTTATCGTTCCCGGCTGGCACGGCTCGGATGCCGATCACTGGCAAAGCCACTGGCAGAGCCGGTTGATCAACAGTTCCCGCACGCGGGTCGAAAGCTGGAGTCATCCTGAGCGCAACGATTGGATAGAAGCGCTGAACCGAGCCGTATCCGGCGCGTCAGCGCCGGTGGTTCTGGTCGCCCACAGCCTTGGCTGCATTACGGTGGCCCACTGGGCGGGCCGTCATCCGAACCTCACCCACAGAATCAAGGGCGCGCTGCTGGTCGCGCCCGCAGACGTGGAGCGGGGAAGCGTCAGTCAGCACCTGGTAGACTTCGCGCCAATTCCCTTGGCGCCGCTGCCTTTCGCGAGCCTGGTGGTGGGGTCGACCAACGATCCGGCCGCCTCGCTCGAGCGCATCCAGCACTTCGCCAATGCCTGGAGCAGCGCCCTGCACGTCATACAGGGCGCGGGGCATATCAATACTCAATCAGGCCACCACCAGTGGCCTGAGGGCATGCGCCTGCTGGGCTGCTTTACGCCTTGCGAGCATCGCATCGCCTGACGCCCGCGACGTCCCGAAGCGAGTGAAAAGGGTCGTCAGGCGTAAGCGGCGCGCGGATTCGCTCGGTCACTGGCCGCACCCGCCGGCGGCAGGGCCTCGATCAGCTCATCGAGCGCGCGCTGGATGCGCGTACTGGCCTCCTCCTCCACCCGGTAAGTACTGACCGTTTCGCGTATCAGCTGCTGCGCGCTGACGTAGACACCGCTCAGCACGTTGCTGGCGCCCAGCGCGGAAAGCACCGGCTTCATGGCATAGTCGATCACGAGCAGGTGACTATCCGAGCCGCCCGTCGCCAGCGGCAGCACTACTTTGCCTTTCAACCCCCGTTGCGGCACCAGATCGAGCAATCCCTTGAGCGCGCCGGAGAACGATGCCTGATAGACGGGCGTGGCCAGGATCACGGCATCCGCCTTGGCGATCGCCTCGCGGTAGCGCACCACCTGCGGGTCGGATACGTCGGCGAAGAATACCGCGTTACCGTCGAATTCGTTGGCGTCGAACACGTCGGTCTGAAAGCCACGTGCCTCGAGCAGGCCCTCGATGAAGGCGATGAGGGCGGAGGTGCGTGATACGCTGCCGGGGCTTCCGGCAATCAATACGATACTCATGGTCGTCTCCCTGGATCGATACATCGTCGTTTCAGCAAGCTGGATTTTCCGGAAAGCCGCCCTGATCGCCCCGCCTCTCGCACGCGGGGCATCGCCGGACGGCCTGTGAATCGCTGTGTCCTCTTTGCGGTCAAAGAGGCCGCCCACCCCCGAGGCTCACCCGGCGCATGTCGCGCACCTCCTTTTCGTCGAAGGCGGAGCGGTAGTGCGCCGTGGCACGGTTGTCCCACAGCACCACGTCGCCCACTTGCCAGCGGTGCTCGTAACGGTGCGCGGGCGTGTAGAGATGGGCGCGCAGCGCTTCGATCAGCGCCTTGCCCGAGGCGTCGTCAAGCTCGGGGATTTCGACCTCGGTCGCCTCCCCCAAGAACAGCAGCTTGTTACCGGACTCCGGGTGCGTGGTGACCAGCGGGTGCGGATGCGCCTCCCCCTTGGGGGGATTGTGCGGCTCACGGTAGCGCGGGCGCGATGAATCGCGGTTCTGGAAAGGGTTGTAGGTGATCAGTGATAGACCGGCGATCGCCTGCCGGGTATCGGCGTCGAGCGTTTCCCAGGCCAGGTTGAGGTTGTACCAGTGGGTATCGCCACCGGTCGAAGGAAGCTTTCGGGCATAGAGCGCGGACGCCTTGGAGGGCCTGGGCGTCCACTGATGATCGACATGGGCAGCGAGCTCGCCGTTACCGGTATAGCCGCCCTTGACGTTGGACACCTTGACGACGTCCGGCGTGATGCCCTGGTCGTTGGTGGCCAGCACGGGGATATGGCCGGGCGGCTGGAACACGTCGCCGAAGTAGGTGGTGAAGTCGAGCAGCTGCTCGTCGCTCAACCGCTGGCCCTTGAAAATCAGGATATGGTGCTCGAGCCACGCCTGCTTGAGCTTTCGATAGTGCGATGCCGACAACGGCTGAGCCAGGTCGATGCCTCGAACCACGGCGCCCAGGGCGCTGCCGGTAGGCGTGATGGTCAAGGTCTGCGAGGCAAGACTGGCTACGCGTGGGCCAGCTGCGGCGGCGGCGATGGTCGCGGTCGAACTCATGAGACGTTCTCCTTTCCAAGGGTCGAGGATTGCGGGTCGTTGAGATGGTCGTTGAGATGGTTGTTGAGATGAAAAGTGTTCAGCAGCGCTTCGCGGTAAGCGACGAAGCGAGGATCGCTGCGCGCTCGCGGCCGGGGCAGGTCGATATCCATGATTTGCAAGGCGGTGCTCTGGTCGCTGGCGAGAATCACGATCCGGTCGGCCAGATAGACGGCTTCCTCGATATCGTGGGTCACCATCACCATGGTGATGGCCTGTTCGCGCCAGATGCGCTCGAGCTCCTGCTGCATGCGAATCTTCTTCATCGCATCCAGCGCCCCCAAAGGTTCGTCAAGCAGCAGCATTTGCGGCGAGATGGCAAGGCCTCGCGCAATGCCCACCCGTTGCGCCATGCCCCCGGAGAGTTGGCGCGGATAGGCGTGGTAGAAGGCCGTCAAGCCGACGATGTCGAGATAGTGGCGCGCCTTTTCCAGCGCCTGGGCGCTGCTGTTGCCGATCAGTTCAAGCCCCATGGCGACATTGGCTTCCACAGTGAGCCAGGGCAGAAGCCGCGGCTCCTGAAAGACCATGGCGCGCTCAGGACCCACGCCTTGGACCGGCTCGCCGTTCAGGTGGATCGTGCCGCTGTCGGACGCCTCGAGCCCCGCCAGGATTCTCAACAGGGTCGTCTTGCCGGAGCCGCTGGCGCCGATGATGGCCACGAACTCGCCGGCGGCGATCTCCAGGTCGATGTCCTTGAGCACCTCGAGCCGGCTCTCCTTGAGCGCGAAGGATTTATGGACGTGGCGAACACTCAGCCCTTTCGCGATCGCCGTCATGGTTTTTCTCCTTCACCGGCCTCGTCGCCCGCACCGGTGCCCTCGGCATCGCCATTGTAGGCATTGGTGTTGTAGGCATTGGTGATGACATCGGCGACCGTCAATTGACCGGCTCTCAGCGTGCCTTCACGCTCGAGCACGCCCAGCCAGTACTGCACGTCGTGGTCATCGAGCCGCGCCTGGTCGCGCACGCCGAACCCGGCCCAGTAGTCCGCCAGCTGCGCATTTTCATTACGCTTTGCCAGCAGCTCGGCGATCAACTCTCGCGCTTGATCCGGGTGGTTTTTCGCCCAGTCTGCGGCGCGTCCGGATTGAGTGACCAGCGTGCGCACCGCCTCTGGGTGGCGCTCGACGAACGCGCGCTGCATGGAGTAGGGGCTCAGGGTGATATCCCCCAAGAGCTCATGGTCATCGAACAGCGAGCGCACGCCGCCGCCCTCTTCGAGCTGCCCTGCAAAGACGGACTGCCAGGCACCGACGGCCGCGATGTCGACCTGCCCGGAGCGCAGCGTCTGGCCGAGCTGCGGCCCCGGCACCGCCACCAGGCGCACCGCGTTATAGGCAATATCGTGTTGGCGCAGATACTCTCGAACGACGTAATCCAGATGCGCGCCCAGCGTATTGACCGCGATGGTCTTGCCGATCAGATCCGACGGCTCGCGAATCTCGCTCTCCTCGAGCACGTAGAAGCGGCTATTGACCGTTTCGTCGACGCCGTTGGACGCCATGACGCCCACGATGTCTGCGCCGTTGGTAATGGCATTGATGGTCGCGGAGGTCGCCGCCCCGGCGATGTCGATCGACCCGGACGCCATGGCGAACAGACTCTCCGGCCCGCCCTGGCTGAAGCCTTCGGAGACCAGCGTCACGCCGTGATCGTCGAGCCAGCCTTTCGCCTGCGCGATTTCCGGCGCCGTGATCTGACCGCGACTGCTGAGATAGCGAATGGTCACCGTCTCGCTGTCCGCCCCTTCGACGCCTTGGGTCTGGCCGGCCAGCGCCGCCTGGCTCGTCAAAAGCCACCACGTGCCCGCCAGTAGCAGCGACGTTTTCCTGCTCCGTTTTCCTGTCGCGAATTGATGCATCGACCTTCTCTCCTGGTTATCGAAATTCATTGCCTTGAATCATTGCCCTTGAATCATTGCCCGTGGACGATGCGCATTACGCGCCGCTCTCGCTTTCCCAACGGCAAAGGCGCCCTTGCAGTGCCACCAGCAGGTAGTTGGCCAGCAGCCCGAGTCCTGCCAGCAGGAAGATGGCGGCAAACATCAGCGGCGTCTGGAAGTTGTATTGGGCATTCATCACCTGGAAGCCGACCCCCTGATTGGCACCGATCATCTCGGCGGCCACCAGCAGCAACAGGGTCGAGGTCGCACTCAGCCTCAGGCCCACGAAGATCGACGGGATGGCGCTGGGAACCACGACGCGACGAAACACCTGGAAGCGCGATGCGCCGAACACGCGAGCCATCTCGATCAGCTTGGCGTCGGTCTGCTGAACGCCCGCGATGGTGTTCATCAACAGCGGAAACACCGAGGCCCAGAAGATGACGAACACCTTGGATGCCTCCCCCAGCCCCATCAGCAGGATGAAGACCGGATAGACCGCCAGCGCCGAGGTCTGGCGAAAGAGTTGCAGGATGGGGTCGAGCGCCTGCTCGATGGCACGGAAGCTGCCCATGGCCAGTCCCAGCGGAATGGCCAGCAGCACCGAAGCGCCGAAGGCGATGCCCGAACGCTGCAGGCTGATGCCGATATCCCTCAGCAGAGTGCCGTGCCACAGCGCGTTGAACAGCGCGACCGCGATCCGGTCCAGCGGAGGGATCACCGCCGCGTTGAGCCAGCCAAGTGAGCTTGCCAGCTGCCATAGCCCGAAGAAGACGACGAGCGCACCGTAGCGGCCAAGACACAGGTTGCCGGTCCGCATCATCGCCTGACTCGCCTGGCGAAAGCGTGTGTCGTTTACCCCGAGCGTCGGAGTGACGCTTCGGGTGTTGACGTCGTAGGTGGTGGCTTTTTTCATTGTGACGGCCCCTTGGCAACCAAGCGTTGCATTCGATGAGGCCTCTACCCTACCCAGCGCTGCTTCGCCGGCTAAATGGTTATCATCGCTAATCATATTGCGAATTGGATATTAGCGCCGACGGGATTCCGGCTTGCTGGCAAGGAGCCAGCACCGGCTTCGAACCCATGGAATCTTCACAACGGGGAATTAAACGACTGGACGTCATCGCTGCCAGCACCGGCCATCGAAGAAAAGGCACGCGGCGGGAGTACGGGGGGAGAAGAGTCACCGCCGGACGTCACGGTAAGTGAGCCCAGCGCGATACGGGCGCTGAAAACGAGTGCTGAAAAAAAGCCGATAGAGCATGACGCTCTATCGGCCTTGTCCTACCCGGCGCATCGATCGACTATCAAAACGCCTTGGGGAACATCATCTGTGGCAGGAACAGGAAGACGCTGGGCAGCAGGATCAGCGCGATGATGACCAGCAGGATCAGCCCGATCAGCGGCAGCACCGCGAGGAAAGCGCGCGGCATCGAGACCTCGCCGATCTGGGTGGCGATCAGAAGGCAGATACCGTAGGGCGGCGTGATCAGCCCAAGCGTCAACGACAGGATCACCACCAGTGCCATGTGCACCTGGTTGATGTCCGCCGCGAGGCAAAGCCCCTGGATGATCGGCAGGAAGATGATCACCGCGGTCACCGGGCTCAGCACCGTGCCGATGACCAGCATGAAGCCCATCACCAGCAGCATGATGCCGATGCGCGAGTCGGTCACCGACAGGATGAAGTTGGCCACCTCCTGGGCGATGCCCAGATACGAGATCAGCCAGCCCATGATGCCGGCTGAAGCCACCGCGAACATCGGCAGCGAGAACGCCACCACCGAGTCGCTGAGAATGCTCGGCAGCTTCGTCAGCGGAATGGCGCGGTAGACGATGAACGCCAGCACCGCGCCGATGAGCACCGCCACCGACGCCGCCTCGGTGGCGGTGAACACCCCGAGGGTGATGCCGCCGAGAATGATGATCGGCAGCAGCATGGGCGGTGTGGCGATGAGTGCGGTGCGCCCCATCTGGCCGAAGGAGAACGTGCCGGTCGCCTTGATGCCGTGGCGCTTGGCCACGTAATAGACGTAGCCCATCTGCATCACCCCCACCAGGATGCCCGGCAGCACCCCGCCCATGAACAGCGCCCCCACCGAGACGTTGCCGAAGGCGCCATAGATGACCATCAGGATCGATGGCGGGATGATGCCGCCGAGCACCGACGAGGCCGCCGTGAGCGCCACGGCGAAAGGCGCCGGGTAGCCGGACTTCTTCATCGCCGGGATCAGCACCGCGCCCACGCTTGCGGTGTCCGCCGCCGCCGAGCCCGAGAGGCTCGCGAACATCATCGACACCATGACGTTGATATGGCCAAGCCCGCCGCGAATGTGGCCGACGGTGCTGTCGGCGAAACGCAGCAGCCGGTCGGTGATGCCGCCATCGTTCATCAGCCGCCCGAGCAGCAGAAAGAACGGCACCGCCAGAAGCGGAAAGGAGTTGATGCTGGCGAACATCTGGTTGACCACCGAGGTGAGCGGCAATCCCAGTTGCAAGATGGTGACGATGGAGGCCAGACCGATGGCGAAGGCGATCGGAACGCTCAGGGCGATGAGCAGCAGGAAACTGCCGATCAGGGTCAGGAGAGGGTTCATGAATCGATGGCCTCGGGGGTGGGGTCAGCATGACCGCGGGTGAGTGTCTTGATGTCCTGCAGGATGACTTCGATGGAGAACGCCAGCATGGCGACCCCCGCCACCGGCATGGCAGCGAAGACGTAGGCCATGGGCGTGCCCAGCGCCACCGAGCGCCGGTGCCAGCCCATGTCCACCAGCACGTTGCCGTTGACGATCAGCACGTAGATCACCGGAAGGCAAGCGAGGCTGCCGAACAGGCGCAGCGCCCGCTGGGTGACGGCGAAGCGGGTCGGGAAGACATCCACCACGTAGTGGCGCCGGCGCCTAAGCGCCACCGCCGCGCCCAGGAACACCGCCCAGATGAAGCAGGCCATGGCGATCTCGTCGGTCCAGGAGACCGATATCTTGAGAAAGCTGCGGGCCACCACCTGATAGAGCACCGTCAGGATGAAGATCGCGAACAGGCTGCCGGCGATCACCGTCAGCAGCCGTTCCAGGACATCGTTGATCAATCGCATGCGTTCGTCCTTTTCGCCGCGCGCCGCCTGGATGCGGCGCGCGGGCGTTGCCGGCCTAGAGGTCGCGAATCGTCTGGAGCAGCTCGGTCAGGTCGCGCTCTTCGGCGAAAGCGTCGTGAAGCGGCAGCGCAAGGTCGATGAACGCCTGCTTGTCCACTTCGCTGACCGTGACCCCCAGCTCCTCGAACTGCTGGATGAACTCGGCGTCGTACTCCTCGCCCTTCTCGGTGCCGTGTTCGCCGGCGTGCTGCGCGGCGGCCAGGATGATCGCCTGATCCTCCTCGGAAAAGCGGTTGAAGCGGTTCTCGCTCATCGAGATGTGGCTCATCATGATCTGATGCTCGGTCTTGGCGTGATACGGCGCCACTTCATACAGCCGGCTCGAGAAGTAGCCGCTGATGGTGCTCTCGAACGCCCCCACCACGCCGGTCTGCATGCCGGTGTAGATCTCGGTCCAGGGAAGCGAGGTGGTCAACGCCCCGTAGGCCTGCCACATGTCCGCGTCCAGGCGCGAACCGGTCACGCGCATCTTCACGCCTTCGAGGTCCGAAGGCTCGGTGACCGGGCCCTGGTTGCTGCTCAGGTTGCGCGTGCCGCCGCCGGTCAGGCTGAGAAGCTTCAGGCCGACGCCGGCGTCGGTCACGGCGTTGTCGAAGTACTCGAACACCGGGGAGTCCGGGGCGGTGGCGGCGCGGAACTCGTCCATGTCCTCGAACAGGTAGTTCAGGCTGAAGATCTCGAACTCCGGCACGTAGGGCGAGACGTTCATCACCCCGCCGATGATCATGTCGGTGGTGCCGATGCGGATCTCGTCGACCATGGTCTGGTCGTTGCCGAGCTGGCCGCCCGGGAAGATCTGCACGGTGATGCGGTTGTCGGTGGCCTCCTCGACCTCGGCCTTGAAGGCCTCGGCCGCGTCGATCCAGGGGTGCGGGGCGCTGACCACGGTGCCCAGGCGCAGGGTTTCGGCAAGCGCAGGGGTGGCGCTCATCAGGGTGGCGGCGCCGATCAGGGCCAGGCCGGAAAGGGAGCGTTTCGTCATGGGGAAGTGTCCTTTGGCTATTGGTATTGGAGGATCGATCCGCGCGTCAGGTGCCGGATACCGGCTCGCCGAGCGTGTGCATCAGGCGGTTGGCCCAGCCGAACAGCGTGGTCGAGAGCGTGAGATCGAGGATCTCCTGGTCGTCGAGGCCTACGTCGCGAAGGCGCTGGATATCGTCCTGATCGACTTGGGGCGGCGTCTCGGAGAGCCGCATGCCGAAGCGCAGGATGGCACGGGTACGCTCGTCGAGCTCCGCGTCCTTGCCGCGCAGGAAGATATCCTTCATCACCGCCTCACTACCGACGATGTTGTTGTAGCGATGGGCGTGGACCGCGGCGCAGTAGATGCAGCGATTAACCACCGAGGCTGCCACGGCACCGAGCTCGCGCTCCTGGCGTGACAGCCCGCCCTTGTCGTACATGATGCCGTTGAACAGCGACGTACGGATGCGCAGCGACTCCGGGTCGTGAGCCAGCACCAGCACGTAGTCGGAGATCTTGGTGTTCGACGGCGTCTCTTTCAGCGCCTCGCGCTGGGCCTCGTTCGCATTGTCGTAATCGATCGGCGTGACGTGGGGGCGCCAGGTGGGAATGCGCGAAGTGAACTTGTGAATGACCCGGCTCATTGGCTCTCTCCCATGACGCTCAGCACGGCGGTCAAGCGAAGCTGATAGTTGACGAAGGCCACGAGCCCGGCCAGGCGCACGATGTCCGCCTCCTCGAGCCCCGCCGCGCGCAGGCTTTCGATGTCGGCCTTCGTGGCGTCCTTGGGCGAGCGGGTGACCAGGTCCACGTAGCCGACCATGGCGGCCAGGCGCGTCTCGTCGGCGCCGGGCGTCACCTGCGGGTCGGCCAGGGGGGCGGCGACCGGGTCGGCGT
Organism: Halomonas sp. 707D7; assembly: GCF_024158715.1. GTDB lineage: Bacteria > Pseudomonadota > Gammaproteobacteria > Pseudomonadales > Halomonadaceae > Vreelandella. Next base: position 12,540 of record NZ_JAMZBC010000034.1, read on the forward strand.
AGCCGTCGAGCAGCGCGGCGTAGTGCTTCTCGAGCCCGGCCTGGCGGCAAAGCCGCGCCATGCGACAGGCAAGTGCCGCGCGCAGCGCCAGGGACACCCCGCCCGGGTCGGCAGGCGTCAGCGCCGCGTCATGCGAGGCCTGGCTCAGGTCCATGAGTTTACCGCGCGTGGCCAGCGCCTCGGCCAGCGGCCCCTCGGCGGCCACGTTGGCGGCGGTTTCGATCACGTGGGTCATTGCGCCCCTCCTTGTCTTGTCTGGTCGATCTCTGCGCCGGGCAGCGGCGAGGCGCGCCACTCGTCGCCCTCGAGCTCCGGCGATGCGTAGTCGTTGAGCTTACGCCAGTGGCACTCGACGTCTTTTTGGTAAAAGCTCGCAGCGATGGCGCCGGCCAGCCAGCTCGCCCCTTCGCTGATGCCGGGGATGTCACCGCTCACCTTGCCAAGGCTCACCGAGGCGCCGTAATTGAAGCAGTGGATGTCGGCAAGCCAGGGGGCCGCACCGGGCTCGCGCTCCTGAAAGGCGAAGTCGCGCCCCACGTAGGGGAACTTGCCGAGCTCGTCGTGGGCAAGCTCCGCCGGCGGCCGGTAGCGATCGCGCCACAGCAGGATCTGGTCGGCATAGCCTTCAAGCTCGGTGCGCGCCAGCGGGTCGATCTCAAAGCCGGTGCCGAGGATCAGGAAGTCGCCGCGCACCTCGCCCTGGCGGGTGGTGACGACGATCTCGTCGCCCTCCATGTGCGTGGCCTCGACCCCGCACTCGAAATGGAAGTGGGCGTTCTCGTGGCGGCTCACCCGCAGGGTCGAGCCGCGCGGTGGGGGCGTCTGGGTGATGAAGGAGTAGTGCATGATGCGCCAGCGCCAGGCATCCGGCAGGCTCGCGTAGCCGTGGGTGAAGCCGAAGGAGCCGATGCCCATCATCTTGTTGATGGTCGGCATCTGGGCGCGGCGAATCAGAAAGCGCACTTCCTCGGCGCCGTGCTCCAGGGCTTCGGCGGCGTTGTCGATGGCGGAGGCACCCACGCCGACGACGATCACCCGCTTGCCTTCGAGCGCCTTGAAATCGATCTCGTCGGCGGTATGTGCCCACACGCCAGAAGGCAGGCCCTCCACGAAACCGGGAATCTTCGGCCCGCCGGTGCCGTCGCGCCCGGTCGCCATGACCAGCTTGCGCGTCAGCACCGTCTCCTGGCGCGCGCCGGGGCCTGAAAGCGTGAGTTCGAGATGCTCACCGCACGGGGCGACGTGATCGACGTTGACCTCGTTCTCGACCGGCAGCGCCAGCACCTGGCGATACCAGCGCAGGTACGCCATCCACATCGGGCGCGGAATCTTATCCAGCGCTTCCCACTCGGCGGTGCCGAACTGCGCTTCGAACCAGGCGCGAAAGGTCAGCGAGGCAAAGCCGTAGCTCGGTCCCGGCAGGGTCTTCGGCGAGCGCAGCGTCTCCATGCGGGCGTAGTTCATCCACGGCCCTTCGAGCCCTTCCGGGTTGCGGTCGAACACGCGAAGGTCGCGAATGCCGCCGCACAAGAGTGCAAACGCCGCCACCAGCCCGCACTGGCCGCCGCCGATGATCACCACGTCGTGGACATGGCGATCACCCTGCGCGGTGCGGCTCGGCACCCAGGAAGCGGGCGGCAGGTTCAGGCAGGCCAGATCGAAGCGCACGCGCTCATCGAGCGCGTCGAGCCCGGCGCCGGCCAGGGTGGGGGAAATGGAAGTCTGGGTCATGGCATCATCTCGCGTTGGGACTGCGCGGCCTCGTCGGCTTCGTGCGGCCACCAGAACCAACGTAACGGTACATCGGCACCGCCTGGGTCGGCAGGCGGGCTTGCCTCTCTTGCACGCTCGACGAGCGCTTCGGCTGCGACGAAGGGATCCTCGAGGGTCTCCTGGCGTGGCGCCGCACGAAGGCCGGGTGAATGCAGCAGCGCATCAAGCGAATCCAGCGTGGGCTCAATCGATTGTGCCTGGTCGAACGGTGTACGTGCCGACCAGGTGCCCGTGCGCTCATCGACGCTATAAAGCTTCATCAGCGAGGCCGCATGGCGTGCAATGAATTCGACTGCCGATATTACATAGTTAGCCGCTTCATTGCTAAAAAAGAAATGAAATCCTAGCCTTACCCAACCAGGACGATATAAGCTTCTGCCATTTTGGACTAACCGCTCGTGTTCGAGAGCGGTGTCGTCGTCGATGTCGAGCAGCGCATGGCCGTAGGGGCCGGCGCAGGAGCAGCCGCCGCGTGCCTGGATACCGAACAGATCGTTGAGCATCGCCACCACCAGGTTGTGGTGGATCTCGCGCCGCCCGGCGCGCAGGTTGAACGAGAAGATCGCAAGCCTCGGGGCGTCGCGCGGGCCGAGCAACGTCAGGTTGTCGAGCGCCGACCAGCGCTCGAGCGCCTGGGCGGCGAGTTCTGCCTCCCGCGCCTCGATCACCTCTTCGCCCACCAGCGACTTGATGCGAAAGGCGAAGCCGGCGCGAATGTTGCCCAGGATATCCGGCGTTCCGCCCTCCTCCCGGCGCTGCACGTCCGTCACGTAGCGATGATTCGTCGCGGTCACGTAGGAGACCGTGCCACCGCCGGCCACCGAGGGCACCGCATTGACGCAAAGGTCGCGCCGCATCACCAGCACCCCGGAGCTGCCCGGCCCGCCGACGAACTTGTGGGGCGAGACGAAGATGGCGTCCAGGTGGTCGCCGTTGCCGGTGCCCGCCACGTCGATGGCAACGTAAGGGCCGCTGGCCGCGTAGTCGAGCAGCGCGATACCGCCGAAGCGGTGCATCAGGCGCGCGATGGCCCGAACGTCGCTCTTCACCCCGGTCACGTTGGAGGCCGCCGAGAACGCGCCGATCAGCCGCCGGCCCTGATGGCGGGCAAGCTCGTCCTTGAGCACGTCGAGATCGATCAGCCCGGCTGCGTTCAAGGGGATTCGCCGAATCTCGGCGGCGCACTCGCGCCAGACCAGGTCGTTGGAGTGGTGTTCGAAAGGGCCGAGGAAGATCACCGGCGCGTCACCCCCTGCACTCGCCTCGCCCTGGGTGAGCCCGAGCATCTTCCAGCAGCGGTCGATGGCGGCGGTGGCGCCGCTGCCTGCAAAGATCACCGCGTAGTCGTCGTCGGCATTCACCGCCCGGGCGATCTGGCGGCGGGCGTCCTCGCGCAGCCGGGTGGTGGTGCGTCCGGTGTAGGAGGTTTCGGTGTGGGTATTGGCGTAATGGGGCAGTACCTGGGTGCGCATCGCCTCCTCGACGATGCCCAACGCCCGGCCCGAGGCGGTGTAGTCGGCGTAGAGCAGCGCCCGCGTACCGAAGGGGCCCTGGAACGGCTCGCCTTCACCGATCACGTCATCGGCCAGGCGCGCCATCCACGCGTCAGAGCTCGCCGAGGGGCAGTTCGCTGGTTTTCTTGACTTGTTCCATGGAGAAGCAGGATGTGACATTGCTTAGCTCTATTCTCGCGATGAGTCTTTTGTAAAAGGCGTCGTAGGCAGCGTTGTCGCGGGTGATGACCTTCAGCAGGTAGTCGAACTCGCCGGCCAGGCGGTTCACCTCCATGATTTCCGGAAAGGATTGGACGACCTCCTGAAAGGCGTCCAGCCAGGCCTGGCTGTGCTTGTCGGTCTTGATCATCACGAAAACGGTCAGGCCGAGATCGAGCTTGCGGGGGTTCAGCACGGCGATGCGCTTCTCGATCACGCCCTCTTTTTCCAGGCGCTGAATACGCCGCCAGCAAGGGGTGACAGAAAGCCCCACTTTCTCGGCCAACTGCGCAATGGATACGCTATCATCGCGCTGAAGCTGTTCAAGAATTTTTAAATCGAAACGATCAATAAGCAATTTATTACCCTCCAGGCCTTGTGAGGGAAATAATATTCCCCTGACAGGGCCTTATCGAGGCGTGGGAGGAAATATTTTCCAGCGCTACTCGCAAAGCGAAGCGCCAATCTGTTCCCAGGCTTACATTGTTAGCCTTGGCTATTTAACTTATCGGTAATCAACTTTATTTTTTAACCACTTAGCTCTTTCCAGCACGGCCGCATGCTAGCATTCGCGCATGATCCAACTGCCCTTTAGCCATCGCTCAAGCGGCCCTACATCTTTCAGAGTCGATTCGATCATGACGCCCGTTGCCCTACTGTTTCTCGCCTTCTCGATGTCAGCGGATGCCTTCGCAGCCTCGATCAGCAAAGGCGCCGAACTCGTCCGCCCCCGCTTTCGTCACGCGGTGGGGATCGGGCTGGTGTTCGGCGTCATCGAGGCGATCACCCCAGTGCTGGGCTGGGCAGCGGGCATGGCCTCGCAGCGCTTCGTCCAGGCCTGGGATCACTGGATCGCCTTCGCTTTGCTGTGCGCCATCGGCGCCCACATGGTGCATGCCGGTCTCAAGAAGGAAGAGAGGATCGCGCATCGCCGCCAGACCTTCTGGCTACTGGTATTGACCGCCACCGCCACCAGTTTGGATGCCATGGCCGTGGGCGCGAGTCTGGCCTTCATCGACGTGGATATCATCGCTACCAGCCTGGCGATTGGCCTGGCCACGACGCTGATGGCCTCGATCGGCACGGTGCTGGGTCACCGACTGGGCCGATGGGCGGGCCACTGGGCCGAGCTGATCGGCGGCGTGGTATTGATCGGCATCGGCTGCGCGGTGCTGATCGAGCACACGGGGATTCTGGGCTGACGCCTGTACCTCAAGCGCCCGCCAACGCCATGTGCAACAGCGGATACGGCTTGCCCAGCCCGTCCAGCGGCGAACGATCGATCACCTCGAAGCCTCACCGCCGGTAGAGGGCCAGCGCCAAAGCGTTCTGTTCATTCACATCCACCCGGGTTATTCCCTGCACCTGGCGAGCGTCATCGAGCAGCGCCGAACCGATGCCCCGGCCGCGCGCTGCCGGGTCGATGAAGAACATTTCCCGTTTGCCTTGCATCACGAAAGTCATCACACCCCACTTCCTTTCCTTGAAGACCGATGAACACGCCTTGACACGCCTTGCCGACCCGGGCAGTCAAAAGCTATCGGCCTGATCGAAAATTACAACCTTTTCAGACCACCGAGTCGGCTATCATGTTGCCGACTCGCCAGTCGAATACTTCTCGATCGGCGTCTTTATTCATCGGTGCCCGCCTTTCCTGGCTCGCCCTCACCACTTGAACGCTAGAGGAAAGTTCATGACGCTCGATACTTCGCTTCCGCCCATCGGCTTTGGCCTGGACGAACTCGATGACCGCCAGGTTGCCGAGCTGGTGCCCGCTGCCTGGAACGCAGGCTTTCGCGCCTTCGATACGGCCCAGCTCTATGGCAACGAAGCCGCGCTGGGGCGCGCGCTCAAGCATGTCGGCATGGCGCGCGAAGAGGTGTTCGTCACCACCAAGGTCATGAACCGTCACTTCAGCGAGGAGGCGTTCATTGCTTCGATCGAGGAGAGCCTTGCGCGGTTGCAGCTCGAGTGCGTGGATCTTCTGCTGGTGCACTGGCCGGGGCACACGATGCCCGTCAAGCGCCAGATCGAGCTGCTCAACGAGGCGCATCGCCTTGGCATGGCGTCGCACATCGGGGTGAGCAACTACAACAGCACTCAGCTGGCCGAGGCCGTCGAGGTCAGCGAGATACCGATCACCACCAACCAGGTGGAAGTGCACCCCTTTCTCGACCAGCGTACGCTGCGCGCCAAAGCCCAGGCGCTGAATGTGCCGCTGACCGGCTTTTTCGTGATGGCCATGGGCGACGTTCCTCAAAACGAAACGCTCAAAGCGATCGGCGCGCGTTACGATAAAACCGCCGCTCAGGTAGCACTTCGCTGGGTGCATCAGCTGGGCGACGTGCCGCTGACGCGCTCCACCAGAGTCGCGCGCATTCCCGAGAATCTGGCGATCTTCGACTTCACCCTGTCGCCGGACGAAATGGACGAGATCGCCAGACTCGCCCGGCCGGACGGGCGCATCGTGAGCCCCGCCAACCTGGCACCGAACTGGGACTGAACCGCGCAGCGCACTCTAGCGCCAGAGGCTCGATGCCGGCCAGCGATGCCCGATTGTCCGCTATGATGACAAGAGCTGTCCGGCATCGAATGTCTTTTCACAAAGGCCTGGTCAATGAACGCTTGCGTACGCGTGGCACTGGATAACACGACTCGGCTTGCCCTGATATCGATGGCCGTTTTCCAGGGCTGTGCGCTCCTGGCGCTGCACCTGGCCCTGGAACACTCCTTGATGACGGACGCGCGCTGGCTCAAGGCACTCTACAGCGTGACCTTGGGGCTGCCGGCGTTCTATCTGCTGGGCATGGTGCGCCTGCGCGATCGGCTCAACGCGGCGGCTCTGCTGCTGGCGCCGCTACTGTTCGCGCTGGGCTGGCACCTGGGTGGCGTGGCGCAGGCTCCCGGTACCGACGAGTGGGGGTGGCAGGCGTTTGGCTTCACCTATGCGGTGACGACGGGAACAGCGCTCTTCATTCTGGCGGTGTTCTTTCGCAGCGCGGCGACCTGTCGCCACTTTCCGCGGACTTACCCGCCGCTGTTGAGCATCTCGTGGGAGTTTGCGCTGACGCTCGGGCTTCTTGCGCTGTTCATTGTGCTGTTCTGGGGACTCTTGTGGCTGGCGGCGGCCCTGTTCGCGGCGATCGGCATCGCCACGTTCGAGACGTTGTTCGACGAGCCGGTATTCGTCTATCCCGTCACCTGGCTGGTGCTGGGGCTCGCGCTGGTCACCGTTCGCGCGCGTTTTGGCCTGATCCACAGCGTGCGCCAGATGCTCGAGGTGTTGACCCGGGCGCTGCTGCCCTTGGTAACACTGATCTTCGTGCTGTTTCTGGCGGTACTGCCCGTCACCGGCCTGCAGCCAATCTGGGAGACGGGCCGGGCGTCCTCGATTCTGATGGCCCTGATGTTCACGCTGCTGCTGTTCTTCAACATCGTGTTCCACGATGCGAATGGCGCACCGCCCTATCACACCCTGCTTCGCCGCGCGGTGTGGCTGGGCATCGTGCTTCTGCCTGCAGGCAGCCTGCTGGCGGGCTGGGCGCTGTGGCAGCGCATCGATCAGTACGGCGCGAGCCTGGACCGGCTATGGGCCGTCGTGCTGCAGATACTGCTGGCGACGTTCACCCTGACCTACACCGTAATGGTGGTCTGGCATCGCCGACGTGCACTGGTGTACGTACAGCGCGCCAACATGGTACTGGCGGCATGGGTTGCCAGCGTGCTGATACTGATCAACACGCCGCTGGCCGACCTGCGCCAATGGACGGCGCAGCATCAGGTGCAGAGGCTCGTGGAAGGGCGTACGAGCGAAGAGGCGTTCGACGTGGATTATCTGCGCTTCGCGCTGGGCCAGCCGGGAGTCGATGCGCTGAAAGAAATACAGCAGAGCGATTTCATGACGACCCGGCCAGCGCTTGCCCGGCGCATCGAGCGCTCTCTGGAGAAGAGCGCGCGGTGGAGCGAGCCGCCGTCGGTGGATGCGCGCGACCCCGATGCCGTGGCCGGTCAGTTCGAGGCCGTGAACGGCGATGCCCTTCCCGCCTCTCTGCTGCGCTCGCTGGCCACACAGATGCCCCAGTGCCTGAGCCAGGAACTGCCCTGTCGCGTTCTGCGCATGGCGCCAGAGCTTCGCTTTGAATGGCTGGTATCGCCTGCCCATGAGGCGAGCCAGGCCTTTGCCCCACATGCGGATACGTGGCAAACGCTTGGCCAGCTCGTGCCGCTGGGAGGGGTGATACCGGAAGACGATTCGATATGCCAGACAAGCGCGCCTCCAAACCATATCGAGCCGCTTTCGGGATCGGTCGATATGTACCGCAGCGAACGCTGTCTTTATAGCCTTCAACCAACGCTCGAAAGCGTGCGTCGCGCCCTCGATCAAGGTTCGAACGCATCGGGCGCGGCGGTTGGCGCTACGCCCGATGAGCTTGCACCTAGCGGTGCAGATCGAAGCGGTCGTTCTCCATCACCTTGACCCAGCCCGAGACGAACTTGTCGAGCATGTGGCGCTCGCCGCCGTTGGCCGCGAACTCCTCGGCGATGGCGCGTAGCTGCGAGTTCGAGCCATAGACGAGATCGACCCGGGTGGCGGTCCACTTCTCGTCACCGCTTGCCCGGTCGCGTCCCTGAAAGCGCTCCTCGTCGTCGCTCATCGGCTCCCAGACCGTGGCCATGTCGACCAGGTTGACGAAGAAGTCGTTGGTGAGCTCGCCCGGGCGCCGGGTCAGCACGCCGTCCCGGTCGCTTTCGCCGGCGCTGATACCCAGTGCGCGCAGCCCGCCGATGAGGGCGGCCATCTGCGGGGCGCTCAGGTTGAGCATGAAGGCGCGATCGACCATCAGGTGCTCTGCCGGAATGCCGGTCACGCCTGACTGCATGTAGTTGCGGAAAGCGTCGTGGCGCGGCTCCAAATGGGCCTGGGTGTCCTCGTCGGTCATTTCCTGGGTGGCGTCGGTGCGCCCCGGCGTGAAGGGCACGCTCAGCGAATGCCCGGCGGCCTGCGCGGCCATTTCCACGCCGACGTTGCCGCCCAGCACGATCAGATCCGCCAGCGATACCGAGACGCCCGCCTCCTTCCCTACCTGCTCGAGCCGCTCGATCACCTGGGCCACGCCGCCGCGCCGGTTGATGTCCCAGTCGCGCTGCGGGGCGAGGCGAATGCGCGCGCCGTTGGCCCCGCCGCGATGGTCGGTCTGGCGGTAGGTGCAGGCCGAGGCCCAGGCGGTTTCGACCAGCGCCTTCGCGCTCAGGCCAGTGCCTTCAATGGCCCGCTTGAGGGTTTCGATCTGGGCGTCGTCGAGCAGGGGCGCGTCGCGCTCCGGCACCGGGTCTTGCCAGACGAGCATTTCCTTGGGTACCTGTGGGCCGAGGTAGCGTTCGCGCGGGCCCATGTCGCGGTGCAGGAGCTTGTACCAGGCGCGAGCGAACTCGTCGGCCAGCACCTCCGGGTGTTCGCGGTACTCCTTGGAGATTTTCAGGTAGTCCGGGTCGACGATCATCGCCATGTCGGCAGCAGTCATCACAGGTGGGTTCTTGCGCCCTTCGACGTGGGCGTCCGGCACCCAGAAGCCCTCTTTCACTTCCACCGGCTGCCACTGGTTGGCACCCGCCGGCGACTTCGTGACCTCCCACTCGTGGGAGAAGATGGTTTCCAGGTAGGTGTTGTCCCACTTGGTCGGTGTGGGCGTCCAGGCGCCTTCGAGGCCAGAGGTGATGGTGTACTCGCCCAGGCCGGTTTCGTGGGTGTTGGCCCAGCCCACGCCCTGTTCGTGCAGCCTGGCCTCTTCCGGCGCGCCGCCCACGGCGCTGGCGGGGCCGTTGCCATGCATCTTGCCAAAGGTGTGCCCGCCTACGGTGAGTGCGACGGTTTCACGATCGTTCATGCCCATGCGGGCGAAGGTCTCGCGCACGTCCTTGGCGGATTTCGCCGCGTCCGGAATACCGTTCGGGCCCTCCGGGTTGACGTAGATCAGGCCCATCTGCACCGCGGCCAGCGGGTTGTCGAGCAGGCGGTTGCCCTCCTCGAAGCTGCCGGTATAGCGCTCGTCCTTGTTGCCCAGCCACTCGTTCTCCGGGCCCCAGTAGATATCGTCCTCCGGCGCCCAGATGTCCGAGCGGCCGAAACCGAAGCCGAAGGTCTTGAAGCCCATGGTCTCCAGCGCCCGGTTGCCGGCCAGCACAAGCAGGTCCGCCCAGGAGATCGACTCGCCGTACTTCTGCTTGATCGGCCACAGAAGGCGGCGCGCCTTGTCCAGGTTGCCGTTGTCCGGCCAGCTGTTGAGCGGGGCGAAACGCTGGGCGCCGGTACCGCCGCCGCCGCGCCCATCGATGGCGCGGTAGGTGCCGGCGGCGTGCCAGGACATGCGGATGAAAAACGGCCCGTAGTGGCCCCAGTCGGCGGGCCACCAGGGTTGGGAGTCGGTCATCAGCGCATCGATATCGGCGCAGAGCTGATCGACATCGAGCTTGGCGAACGCCTCGCCGTAGCGAAAGTGCTCACCGAACGGATTGGCGTCGGGGTGTTTCTGATGCAGCACGTTGAGGTTGAGCTGGTCGGGCCACCAGTGCTCGTTGCCTTGCAGGCGCGGCGTGGTTCGCGCGCCCCATTCCTGGCGCTTGGGGGTGGGATCGGACACGTGACTCTCCTTGGCGACATACCGGGCTCGGAAGGATGACGTACGGATCGAAACGCCTGACGCGTCGACGGCTCCCGCTGCCCTGAGGGTTATTCGTTCGACGGCTCAAGAGCGACGAACGAAGGGTCGATGAGACTAGTGACAGTGAAGGAGCCAATGGCCGGATCGTCAAGCCACTCGGCGCCACCCTGCGTAAAAAGCCGGCGTCTCACGCAGGTGAAAGACGCCGACGAAGGCTCAGCGATTGGCCAGCATCTTTCTGATTTCGTCGTTCAGCTCCTTGAAAACGTGGCGCGGGCTGACCTCGTCGAGCATGTCGACGATTCGCTGGGTTTGCGCCTCGGTCAGCTCGCGATTGCCAGTAATGCCTTCGAGCTTGACCTTGATGACATGCTGGCGAATCTCGTCTTGCGAGGCGTGATTGGCGACCATGTCGGAGACGACCTTGCTGCCCTTGGCGAACTGGATGAAATCCTTGTTGAGCAGCTCGTAGGAGAGCTCGCCCTTGCGGTTGGTATAGGTCTTGACGATCGCTTCGTACTCGGCGCTATCCACGGTGGCGAGCTCTTCGGCGGTCTCCTCCTGGCTCGACTCCTCCTCTTTCACGCCGCTGAGCTTGACCTTGCCGCGGCGCGAATAAGGCATGCCGGACGTCAGCTCCAGCGCCTCCTTGAATGCCTCGAGGGGAAACAGCGTGGTATCGGTATGGTGAGAAGGATCCGGCTCACCGGATTTGCGGTTGAGCGTGGCGATGCCGGGCTGCTCGGTGTCGTAGCGCAGAATGACGACGCCGGAATGGCCGCCGCGCAGTTTCTGGCGATACGCGGCGGCTTCGATGGTAGAGAGCTCGACCATGGTGGTTCTGATCATGACAAATTCCTTTTTTCAGGGTTATCCAGTACTTGCGGATCAGGCGCGGCACCTGCCGAGCGCTTGCGCCGGCGGGCGCCCGCCCGAGCGCTGCGCGTGCGTCTTCAATCACC
>NZ_JAMZBC010000035.1 GCF_024158715.1 Halomonas sp. 707D7
TGGTCGGCCAGCTTCTGACCCTGGCGCGGCTCGACCCGGAGCAGGAGAGCCACCCGACGCGGCGCCTGACCGACGTCGCGATGGAGACTCGCGAGACCCTGGCCAAGCTCGCGCCGCTGGCCGCTCAAGGCGGCCGACAGCTGTTGCTCAACGCCGACGAACAGGCAGGGTGGCTGCTTCACGAGGAAGCCGGCGCCGTCGAGACGCTGGTGCAGAATCTGGTGGGCAACGCCTTGCAGCACGCCCCTGCCCAGAGCACCGTGACCGTCAGTCTTGTCGCCGAGGTCGATGCCGTGACCTTCATCGTCGATGACCAGGGCCCGGGGATCGCACCCAGCGAGCGCGCCCGGGTGATGGAGCGCTTTCAGCGCGCCGGCCCCGGGGCGGGCTCAGGGCTGGGGCTTTCGATCGTCGAACGGCTGGTCAAGCGTCACGGCGGCTCCCTGCATCTCGAGGATGCCCCCGACGGCGGGCTTCGCGTGCGTGCAAGGCTTGCCCGCGAGCACCACGTCGAGCCGTCATAGCGGCGCACTATCACGGCTATTCCACAATGATTGAGCGTTCTTAAGGTTGCGGTAAGAATTCCGTGCAAATGTAAAGGTACTGACAAAGTACTCGGCAGACAGCGCTCTGCACATTCTGATCACGGAGGTAGTGCCATGAATCTGATGGTTCGCAAGCCCAAACCGCTCGTCCAGTTCGGTGAAACCCCGGTGCTGACCACCCCTTCGGCCAAAGAGCTTGGCCAGGAAAGCCCGGCGCTTTCGGTGCTGACCGATTTCACCCAGGTGGCACCGCAGTCGATCGCCGCAGACACGCCGATCAGCGATGCCCACCTCAAGATGCGCCACGGTGGCGTGCGGCTCTTGTTCGTCATCGACCGTGACGCCCACTGCATCGGCGTATTGACCTCCAAGGAAGTGATCGGCACCCGGCGCATCAACCTGGCCATGCAGCAGCGCCAGCTCGACCGCGAGGAGATCACCGCCGAAATGATCATGACGCCCTGGGAAAAACTCAGCGCCATGCCCATGGAGCACCTCGCCTCGCTGAGCATCCAGGATCTGATCCTCTCCATGGAGAGCTTCACCGAGCAGCACCTGCTGGTGACCGAGCATAACGCCGAGGGTGCGCTGAGCGTGCGCGGCCTCATCTCGGTGACCGATATCCAGAACGCCATCGGCAAGGGCGCGAGCAGCAAGGTGCCCAACACCGTGGTGCCCATGGCCAGCAGCTTCGCCGATATCTGCCAGGTCATCACCGGCCACGATTTGTAATACGACCGCTTTCCACGACCGCCCTCCTTGGAGGGCGGTTTTTTTTGATCTTCAACGGCCGAAAGGCGCCGATGGGCGCCTTTCGGTTGGCCATGACGGCCAAATGAGCCCGTGATCTAGAACAGCGAGGCGTTGATCAGAAGGTGTGCCCCGATACTGGCGATATAGCCGAGCAGGATCGCCGGCAGCCAGCGCAGGTGTACCGCGAAGGTATAGATGCCGCGGGCCTGGCCCATCAGTGCTACCCCCGCCGCCGAGCCCATGGAAAGCAGGCTTCCGCCGACGCCGGCGGTCAGGGTGATCAAGAGCCAGTTGCCTTCGGACATGTCTGGCGCCATCGCAAGCACGGCGAACATCACCGGGATGTTGTCGACCACCGCCGAGATCAGGCCCAGCACCACGTTGGCCCAGATCGGGTTCCAGCCGCCATAGAGGGTTTCCGAAAGAAGGGCGAGGTAGCCCATGAACCCCAGGCCCCCGACGCACAGCACCACCCCGTAGAAGAACAGCAGGGTGTCCCACTCCGAGCGGGCGATCCGGCTGAAGATATCGAAGGGTACGACGCTTCCGAGCTGCTCGAGCTTCTTCCAGTCACCGCGGCGGGAGTAGCGCTCGCGCTTGCGCTCGAGCGAGCGCGGCAGGCTCCGGCGCAGGTAGTAGCCGAAGAACTGCAGCAGGCCGAGTCCGAACATCATGCCCATCGCCGGCGGGAGGTGAAGGATCGAGTGGCACAGCACCGAGATCGCCACGGTCAAGAGGAACAGCACGATGATGCGCCGTGCGCCACGCTTGAGCCAGACGTTCTCGGTGAGGGCGGCGGGCTGACGATTGACGATGAAGAAGTTCATGATCACCGCCGGCACCATGAAGTTGATGATCGCCGGTACCAGCAGCACGAAAAAGCCCATGAAGGGCACCTGGCCACCCTGCCAGACCATCAGCGTGGTGATGTCGCCAAACGGGCTGAAAGCACCGCCGGCGTTGGAGGCGACCACCACGTTGACGCAGCAGAGACCGATGAACTTCTTGTCGCCCTCGGCGACCTTCAGCACCACCGCGCACATCAACATGGCGGTGGTCATGTTGTTGGCGATCGACGAGATGAAGAAAGCGAGAAAACCGGTGATCCAGAACAGGCTGCGGTAGCTGAACCCCTTGCGTACGAGCCAGGCGCGCAGTGCATCGAACACGCGCCGCTCCTCCATGGCGTTGATGTAGGTCATCGCCACCAGCAAGAAGAGCAGAAGTTCGGTGTACTCCAGAAGCGTTTCGCGAAACGCCGTCTCGGACTCCTCGGGCAGGCCCGCCTGCACGTAGACCCAGGCGATGATCGCCCAGATAAGCCCCGCCGCCACCAGCACCGGCTTGGACTTGCGCATGTGAATGATCTCTTCGCTCATCACCAGCGCGTAGGCGAGAATGAACAGCGCGACCGAGACGATGCCGGCAACGGAGGAGGTCAAGTCGAGCGAGCCGGGGGCAGCGAAGGCGAGCGAGGGAAAGGCAAGCAGCACGAATAAGATCAACAGCCACGCACCCCGGCGGTCGAGGCACCGGGTTGCGAGGACGTCTGATGGAGTCATGGTGGTGGGATCCTGGGCGTTAGGAGTAGGTGGGCAACGCTGCGATGATAAGCACCCTAACGAAATGGTGCAACGCAGCGCCTGCACATGCGGATGCGACGATTCGCCGCATCCACAAACTCCATTTTATACCGCCCGGGAAGCGCTACTCAACCGTTACGCTCTTTGCCAGGTTGCGCGGCTGATCGACGTCGGTGCCCTTGAGTACCGCCACGTGATAGCTCAAGAGCTGGAGCGGCAGCGTGTAGAGCAGCGGCGCCAGCGCCTCGTGCACGTAGGGCAGCGTCAGTACCTGGATGCCTTCCTGGCCCGTGATGTCGACGTTCTCGTCGGCGAACACGAACAGCTGGCCGCCACGGGCGCGTACCTCCTGCAGGTTCGACTTGAGTTTCTCGAGCAAGTCGTCGTTGGGCGCCACCGAGATCACCGGCATCTCGCTGTCCACCAGCGCAAGAGGGCCGTGCTTGAGTTCGCCGGCGGGGTAGGCCTCGGCATGGATGTAGGAGATCTCCTTGAGCTTGAGCGCGCCCTCCAGCGCCACCGGGTAGTGGGCGCCGCGCCCCAGAAACAGCGCATGCTGCTTCTCGGCGAAGGCCTGGGAGAGCGCCTCGATCTGACCATCGAGGGCCAGCACCTGGCGGCAAAGCCCGGGCAGCTTGCGCAGCACCTCGACGATGTCGCGATGGTCGTCATCGCCCCGGGCTTTCGCCACGGAAAGCGTCAAGAGCATCAGCGCGACGAGCTGGGTGGTGAACGCCTTGGTCGAGGCCACGCCGATCTCCGGGCCCGCTCGGGTCATCAGCGCCACGTCGGATTCGCGCACCAGCGAGCTTCCCGGCACGTTGCAGATCGCAAGCGAGCCGATGTAGCCCAGCGTCTTGGCAAAACGCAGCGCAGCGAGGGTATCGGCGGTCTCGCCGGACTGGGAAAGGGCAACGAACAGCGTGCCCTCGGGCACCACCGGATAGCGGTAGCGGTACTCCGAGGCGACTTCCACCTGTACCGGGATACCGGCGTAGCGCTCGAGCCAGTAACGCGCCACCAGCCCCGCGTGAAAGCTGGTACCGCAGGCGATGACATGGATCTGCCGGGCGCGCTGGAAAAGCGCCTGGGCATCGGGGCCGAAGCTTTCGACCAGCACGCTGCCGGCACTCAGTCGGCCCTCCAGCACCGCCTCGATCACCTCGGGCTGCTCGAAGATCTCCTTGAGCATGTAATGGCGATACTCGCCTTTGCTCGCCGCGCCATCGCCGTGCTCGAAGGTGTGCACCGTGCGCTCGACCGGCTGTCCGGCGCGGTCGACCACGCTGATCGCGCCCTTCTCGCGAAGTACTACCAGGTCACCCTCTTCGAGGTAGATGAAGCGGTCGGTCACCGGCAAAAGCGCCATCGGGTCGGAGGCGAGAAACGCCTCGTCGATGCCCACGCCCACGACCAGCGGGCTCCCCTGACGGGCGCCGACCACCACGCCGGGCTCCGAAGCGCTCATCACGCCCAGCGCATAGGCGCCGCCCAGCTGGGTGACGATGGTGCGCGTCGCCTCGAACAGGTCCTCGCCCTTCGAAAGTCGCTCGTCGAGCAAGTGAGCGATCACTTCGGTATCGGTCTGCGAGTGGAAGGTCACACCGTCACTTTCCAGACGCTGCTTGATCGGCTCGTAGTTCTCGATGATGCCGTTGTGCACCACCGCCACCCGCTCGGCGCCGTGGTGCGGGTGGGCGTTGGCCTCGGTGGGCTTGCCGTGGGTCGCCCAGCGGGTGTGGGCGATACCGGTAATGCCCGGCAGCGGCGCAGCGGCGAGCTTGTCGGCAAGCGCGCCCACCTTGCCCACTGCCCGGTGACGCGAGAGTACAGACCCGTCCTGCACCGTCATGCCGGCGGAGTCGTAGCCGCGATACTCCAGGCGCTTTAGGCCTTCGAGCAGGATCTCTTGTACGTTGCGCTGTGCAACCGCCGCGACGATGCCACACATGGGTTCTCTCCTGAGCTTTCAAGACGGGGTGGTTAAGACGTTTTCTTGCTCGGGCGCGGCCACGCAGCCTTCTGGCGCTGCAGACTACGGGTGAACGACAGCGCCTGGTCGTCGACGTTACGGGTGATGGTGGACCCCGCGCCGATGGTGGCGCCGGCGCCGATCGTGACCGGCGCCACCAGGGCGCTGTTGGAGCCGATGAACGCCGCATCGCCGATCACGGTGCGGTGCTTGTTGGCGCCGTCGTAGTTGCAGGTGATGGTGCCCGCGCCGACGTTCACGTCGCGCCCCAGGGTGGCATCGCCCACGTAGCTCAAGTGGTTGATCTTGCTGCCCTCGCCCACCTCGGCGTTCTTGGTCTCGACGAAGTTGCCCACCTTGGCGCCGGCGGCTAGACGCGTGCCGGGTCGCAGCCGGGCAAAGGGCCCGATCCGGTTGTCCCCGGCACTTACGGTATCCTCGATCACGCTATGGCTGTCAATCACACTTCCGGCGCCCAGCGTGCTGTTTTTGATCACGCTGTAGGGGCCGACATGGACGCCCTTTTCTAATACCACCGTGCCTTCGAACACGCAGCCGACATCAATGAACACGTCCTCGCCGCAGGTGAGCGTGCCGCGTATGTCACACCGCGACGGGTCCGCCAGTGCCACGCCCTGGGCCATCAACGCCTCAGCCAGGCGCGCCTGGTAGGCCCGCTCGAGGCGCGCCATCTGGATGCGGTCGTTGATGCCTTCGACCTCCAGCGCACTCTTGGGCTGAGCGGTGCACACCCGCGTGCCCTCCTCGTGGGCCAGAGCGATCACGTCGGTCAGGTAGTACTCGCCCTGGGCGTTGTCGTCGGAGAGCGTGGGCAGCCAGCGCGCAAGCTGGGCGCTGGTCATCGCCATGATGCCGGTGTTGCACTCGGTGATGGCGAGTTCGTCCTCGCTTGCATCCTTCTGCTCGACGATGGCGATCGCCTGCCCCTGGGCGTCGCGCTTGATGCGCCCGTAGCCGGTCGGGTCGGGCAGCGTCACGGTCAGAAGCCCCATCCGCGTGTCGTCCACCTGGTCGAGCAGCGCGGAGAGCGTATCGGCCTCGATCATCGGCACGTCGCCGTAGAGCACCAGCACCTTGCCGTTGCCCCATAGGCCCTGCGCCTGGGCGACGGCGTGGCCGGTGCCCTTCTGCTGTGCCTGAACGGCGAAGGTGACATTGCGATCCGCGAGCGCTTCACGCAGCGCCTCTGCGCCGTGGCCGATCACCACGTGGGTGCGCGTCGGGGCAAGCTCGGCGGCGGCGTCGAGCACGTGCTCCACCAAGGGCTTTCCCGCCAGAGTATGCAGCACCTTGGGCGTCTGCGAGCGCATCCGCGAGCCCTTGCCGGCGGCCAGGACGACGATATCGAGTTCCTGCATGTCATTCACCTGTAGAAGAGAGAGCGGGAGTCCAGGCATCGATGCCGAGCTCGTCGAGCAGCGCCTCGCCGAAGTCGTCGACGAAGGCGGGGCTCGCCAGACTCTGCCAGTGGCCCTCGTCGTCGTTGACCAGCATCAGCACGTTCAGGTCGTTATCGACGGCCAGCTGCATGCCCTGCTCCTCGCCGACCACCAGAAGCGCCGTGGCCCAGGCGTCCGCCCAGGCGTTGGAGGGGTGGAACACCGATACCGAGGCGAGGTTGTGGGTGACCGGGCGCCCGGTGCGCGGGTCGATGGTGTGCGAGTAGCGCTGCCCGTCGACCTCGAAATAGTTGCGGTAGTCACCGGAGGTGGCCACCGACTGCGACTCCAGCGGAATGATGTGCTGCGCCTCGGGGCGGCCGTTTCGGGGCACCTCGATACCGATGCGCCAGGGTTCCTGCTCGGCCTCGTCACGATGCCCGCGCGAGATCAGGTCGCCGCCGAGGTTGACGAGATAATCCTCGATGCCCTGCTGATCAAGGTACGCCGCCACCCGATCGGTCGCGTGCCCCTTGGCGACGCCGGAAAGATCGACGAAGACGTCGCGCTCGCGCCGGGCCTGCATCGACTGGGTATCCACCTCGACGGCATCGAAGCCGACCTGCGCCAGGCGCTGCTCGAGCGCCTCCGGGGAGGGTACCTCTTCCGGGCGCGCACCGGGACCGAAGCTCCACAGGTTGACCAGCTCGCCGATGGTGATGTCGAAGGCGCCGTGGCTCGCCTCGGCCACCGACTGGCTGATCGCCATCACCTCGATCAGCTCGTTGGAGAGCGGCTGCCACTCATCGAGCGGTGCCTGGTTGAAGGCGATCAGCTCCGAGTCGTCGCGGTAGGTCGACATCGCCTGATCGACACTCTCGAGCTCGGCGAGGATGCCCTCTTCAAGCGCCTGCGCCTCGCTCTGGGTCAGGGCATCGACGATGGTCACCTGGTAGAAAGTGCCGAAGATGCCGCCCTCGAAGCGAACCGGGGACTCGAGCGGCCGATCGCTCTCCGAACAGCCCGCAAGCCATAGAGCGCCCGTCAGCCAGACGACTCGGCGCCACCGCGGCGAAGTGTTTCTCATGACATGTTCCCTTGAAATGACGCCCAGGCATTAGAAATGGAAAAACCACAAAAGCCAAGCGCCGAACAGTACGCGGTAGATGACGAACGGCTGCATGCCGAGCTTCTTGATCAGCGCGAGAAAGAAATGGATGCAGACGTAGGCGCTCAAGCCCGACAGCAGCGTGGCGACCAGCGTCGCTTGCAGATCGATGGTGACTTCGCTGCTGGCCAGTTGGAAGGCTTTGAGCCCGCCGGCGAGTATGATGACAGGAATGGAGAGCAGAAACGAGAAACGCGAGGCGCCTTCTCGGCTCATGCCAGTCAGAAGTGCGGCAGTAATGGTGATTCCCGAGCGCGAGGTGCCGGGAATCAGAGCCAGCGCCTGAGCGGCGCCAATGATCAATACGTCCTTCAGCGTCAACTGGTATTCACTGCGCGTACCGCGCGTATTCCAGTCAGCGTAGCCGAGGGCCAGCCCGAACAGGATCAGGCTCAGCGCGATCACCAGCGTCGAGCGCATGTAACCTTCGATGACATCCTCAAGCGCGAAACCGACGATGCACACCGGCAGCGTGGCCATGGTCACCCAAAGGGCCAACCGGGCATCGTCGTTCATACCATTGCCCGCAAGGGCCGTCATGCTACTGGTCGCCATCTGCCAGAGCTCACGCCTGAAATACACGACGACCGCGCTCAAGCTGCCCAGGTGCAGTGCAACATCGAAGGCCAGCCCCTGGTCCTGCCATTCGGTGAGGACCGGGACCAGTATGAGATGGGCCGAACTCGAAATAGGTAAAAACTCGGTGAGACCTTGCACGACTGCCAATACCACCACTTGAAGCCAATCCATCGATTGTCCTATTCATTTGCGTTGTTTGATCGTGTTTTCTCTTCCAAGCGGGGCAAAGAATACACACCTGCTCATTTCTTGTCCGCCTCGGCAGCGAACGAGCAACGGGGGCTATGGATTACGCCGCCATACGCTACAATGGAGCTTCATCGAACGTGAGCCCCGGCAAGGACCCCATGTCTCAGACCGTAGAATCGTCAGTGGTTCAACACCACGCGCTCGATCACCGCGAAGCCAAGCGGGTGACCTACATCGGTGCCTGGCTCGACGCCGTGTTGAGCATCGTCAAGGTGGCGGTCGGTTTTCTGGTCGGCTCGGCGGCGCTGATCGCCGACGGCATCCACTCGCTGTCGGACCTGGTCACCGACGGCTTCGTGCTGGCCGCCATCCACTACGGTCGCCAGGAGCCGGACGAGGACCACCACTACGGTCACGGTCGAATAGAGACGCTCACCACCCTGCTGCTCGGCAGTATCCTGATCTTCGTTGCCGGGGGGATCGCCTGGTCGAGCCTCGATCGGCTGGTGAGCGGCCAGGGTGTCAGCGCCCCGGGGTTCGTCGCGATCGGCATCACGGTGGTGGCGCTTGCCAGCAAGGAGTGGATATTTCGCTACACCATGCGCGTGGCCAAGCGCGTCAAGTCGAAGCTTCTGGAAGCCAATGCCTGGCACTCGCGCAGCGACGCGCTCTCCACTGCCGTGGTACTGGTGGCGCTTCTGGGCGCCCAGTTCGGCGTCGGCTGGCTGGATGCGGTCGCGGCGGTGGTGGTGGGACTGCTGGTCGGCAAGGTGGGGTGGGATCTGCTGTGGCAATCCGCCCGCGAGCTCGTCGATACCGCGCTTCCCGAGGACGTGCAGCAGCAGATGCACGACGTGGCCTGCAGCGTGTCCGGGGTGGACAGCGTGCACGACCTGCGCACTCGCCAGTCCGCCGGCTGGGTGATGGTCGACCTGCACATCGTGGTGGGGCCGACGATCACCGTCTCGGAAGCCCACGAGATCGGCAACGAAGTCAGCCGCCGGCTGCGCCAGGCGTTTCCGCTGCTCACCGACGTGATCTTCCATATCGACCCGGAAGACGATGCCGGCGAAGGCGACCCCAGCAAGCTCCCGGGTCTTCCCCTGCGTCCGGAGGTCGAGGCCGCCCTGGATGCGCGCTGGTACGCCCATCCGGTGTGGCGCACACTCAACGAACTGCAGCTTCACTACCTGGACAACAAGGTATCGGTCTCGCTGATCATCAGTGACGCCGTCCACCAGCCGCCCCAGTGCCTGGCCAGCCAGTTGAAGGCCATGGCCGGCGATATCGAGTGGCTCGGTCACGTCGAAATTCTCTACATCACCCGGGCGGCGAGCAGCGCGCTGCGCTGAACGATCGTCGCCGGTGGCGGTCTCACGCCACCGTGCGCATCGACGATGGCGGTGCGCGATGCCGGCGGCTCGAACGAGCCGCCTCCTGCCCGCTACCTGCTGCCCCGGACGACATGGACGCCCTCAATCTCGCTCTTTTCGAACTGCTCAATTCTCCCTCTAACGCTCCCGACTGGCTCGTGACGATCGCCACGCTCTGCGCCTCGGACATCATCCTGGTGGTGCCGGCGCTGCTGGTGCTGGGCTGGCTGCTCGGTGACGACGCCTCCAGACGGCCGCTGTTCGAGGCCTTCGTCGCCACGCTTCTGGCCTTGGGCGTCAGCGGGGCGATCGGAGCGCTGTGGCCGATGCCGCGCCCCTTCATGGTGCCGGTCGGCGAATACCTGCTCGAGCACGCGGCCACGCCCGCCTTTCCGAGCAACCATCTGACGATCATGCTGACCATGGCCTTCAGCCTGACGCTGCACGATCGCACCCGACGGCTCGGCCATGCGCTGCTGGTGGCCGCCGTGCCGGTCGCCTGGGCGAGGGTCTATCTGGGCGTTCACTTCCCGCGGGACATGATCGGGGCCTTGATGCTCGCCCCGACAATGGCGGCGCTGACCGGGCTCGGTCGCGCCTGGCTGGTGACCCCGCCCTACGAGCGGGTCGTGCTGCGCTGTCATCGCACGCTGTTCGCCCCGCTCATCGCGCGCGGCTGGGTACGGCGCTAGGCGCCGTACCCGCGCTCACAGGTGGGCGAGGATGGTGGTGGCAATGGTGAAGTAGATCAGCACGCCCGTGGCATCGATCAGCGTGGTGACCAGCGGAGCCGAAGCGGTCGCCGGGTCGACCTTGAAGCGCTCGAGCACGAAGGGCAGGCACATGCCCATCAGGCTTCCGAACAGCACGATGGTCACCATGCTCAGCGCCACGATCATGGCGACCGCCTCGCCGCCGCGCATGATGCCAATCGGCGCCACGGCGACCGCCATGGTCAGCCCCAGCGACCCCGCCACCAGAAGCTCGCGACCGAGCATCTTGCCCCAGTCCTTGACGCCGACGTCGCCGGTGGCCATGCCGCGCACCATCAGCGTCGCCGCCTGGGCGCCGGCGTTGCCGCCGCTGCCGATCAGAAGCGGCAGGAAGAACACCAGCGCCACTTGCGCTGCGATGATGTCCTCGAAGTAGGCGATGCCCGCCCCGGAGAACAGGTTGGCGAACACCAGGAGCACCAGCCAGGTGACGCGCTTGCGGTACAGGCTCCAGAGCGGCACCCGGCTCACGCCGTCCTCGAGCTGGCCGATCGACATCCCCTTGTGGATATCCTCGGTCGCCTCGGACTCGGCGACGTCCATGGCATCGTCGTGGGTGACGATGCCCACCAGCCGCCGCTCGTGATCGATCACCGGCAACGCCAGCAGGTCGTAGCGGGCGACCACCCGGGCCACCTCCTCCTGCGGCTTGTCCACCGCCGTGCTGATCACGTCCTTGATCATGATGTCGTCGACCAGCGCCCCCGGGCGCGCCACCATCAGCTGGCGCAGCGACATGGTGCCGATCAGCTCGCCGTCACCGTCGAGCACGTAGAGCTGGTAGACCGTCTCGGCGTCCGGCGCGGTCTGGCGCACGCGCATCAGCGCCTGCGACACCGTCATGCCACTGGCTATCGCTACATAGTCAGAGGTCATGATGGCGCCGGCAGTGCCCTCTTCGTAGCTCGAAAGCCGCTTGAGGTCCTCGCGCTCCTGGTGCGCCATGCGCCGCAACAGCGCCTCGCGGCGATCCTCGCCGAGCAGGTTGAAAAGATCCGCCCGCTCGTCGGAGCCCATCTCCTCTAGAAGCGTCAGCACCTGGGTATCGGAGAGCTCGCCGACCACCTCGAGCTGGCTCTCGCCGGGCAGGTAGCCCAGCACGTTGGCCGCCCGCTCGGTGGAGAGGATCTCGAGCACGGCCAGGGCCGCCGCGAGCTCTTCGTCCTCCTCGATCAGCTCTTCGAGGACTTCACCGATATCCGCCGAGCGTATTTCCGCCAGCCGCTCGGAGACTACCTCCCGGCTCGGCGCTTCCTTGCCGAGTTCGCCCAGCAGTTCCGTCTTCAGTTCCTGCAAGGTTTCATCGTTTAGCGACATCGCAATCTCCCTGACAGAGGTGTCATGTTGGATGAGTTTTTGCAGACGGGGTCTTCACTTGCGTGGCCTTATAGTAGCAGAGAAAAAAAACGCCCCTTGAACCCGAGGGCTCAAGGAGCGTCTTGTTCACGCCCGGGGCGTGAGTATCAGCCTTTGCCCGCCTTCTTGCGCAGCTGCTGGATCGTTCGCAGCTGGGCCACGGCCTCGGCGAGCTCCGCCGAGGCGCGCGTGTAGTCGAGCTCGGCGGATTTCTCGTTGAAGGCCTTGAGCGCGTCCTGACGCGCCTGCTCGGCGGCGGCCTCGTCGAGATCCCCCGCCCGCGCCGCGGCGTCGGCCAGGATCGTCACCACGTCGGGCTGGACTTCCATGAAGCCGCCGGAGACAAAGAAGTTCTCTTCCTTGCCGCCGTCCATGATCACCCGGATCGGCCCCGGCTGCAGCTCGGTCAGAAGCGGCGTATGACCCGGGAGAATCCCCAGATCCCCCATCAGGCCGGAAGCGATGACCTGCTCGACGCTTCCGGAGAAGATGGACGCTTCGGCGCTGACGATGTTGCAAGTGAAGCTATTCGCCATAGCGAATCCCCCTAATGAACGGGATTACTTCTTCATCTGGTTGGCTTTCTCGACCGCTTCGTCGATGGAGCCGACCATGTAGAAGGCCTGTTCGGGCATATCGTCGTACTCGCCGGCGAGGATCCCCTGGAAGCCGCGAATGGTGTCCTTCAGCGACACGTACTTGCCCGGCGAACCGGTGAACACCTCGGCCACGAAGAACGGCTGCGACAGGAAGCGCTGGATCTTACGCGCCCGGGCCACGGCCAGCTTGTCCTCGTCGGACAGCTCGTCCATGCCGAGGATGGCGATGATGTCCTTGAGCTCCTTGTAGCGCTGCAGAACACCCTGAACACCGCGGGCGATGTTGTAGTGCTCTTCACCGACCACCAGCGGGTCGAGCTGGCGCGAGGTGGAGTCCAGCGGGTCGATCGCCGGATAAATGCCCAGCTCGGCGATGGAGCGCGCCAGTACCACGGTGGCGTCCAGGTGCGAGAAGGTGGTCGCCGGCGACGGGTCGGTCAAGTCGTCCGCGGGGACGTAGACCGCCTGCACGGAGGTGATCGAGCCGTTGCGGGTGGAAGTGATACGCTCCTGCAGAACGCCCATCTCCTCGGCCAGCGTCGGCTGGTAGCCTACCGCCGACGGCATACGACCCAGGAGCGCCGATACCTCGGTGCCCGCCAGGGTGTAGCGGTAGATGTTGTCGACGAACAGCAGTACGTCGCGGCCTTCGTCACGGAATTTCTCCGCGATAGTAAGGCCGGTCAGCGCCACGCGCAGGCGGTTGCCCGGCGGCTCGTTCATCTGACCATACACCAGCGATACCTTGTCGATAACGTTGGATTCGGTCATCTCGTGATAGAAGTCGTTACCCTCACGGGTACGCTCACCGACACCGGCGAACACGGAGTAGCCGCTGTGCTCGGTGGCGATGTTGCGGATGAGCTCCATCATGTTGACGGTCTTGCCCACGCCGGCGCCGCCGAAGAGGCCGACCTTGCCGCCCTTGGCGAACGGGCACACCAGGTCGATGACCTTGATGCCGGTTTCCAGCAGCTCGTTGGAAGCCGCCTGTTCGGCGTAGCTCGGCGCCTTGCGGTGGATCGGCATGCGCTCGACTTCACCGATGGGGCCGGCCTCGTCGATCGGCTCACCGAGCACGTTCATGATCCGGCCCAGGGTCTCTTTACCCACGGGCACGGAAATGGCGGCTCCGGTGTTGGTCACGTCCAGGTTACGCTTGAGCCCTTCGGTGGAGCCCATGGCGATGGTGCGCACCACGCCGTCGCCCAGCTGCTGCTGGACTTCGAGGATGGTCTCCTTGCCGGAGACTGTCAGCGCGTCGTAGACCTTGGGCACGGAGTCCCGCGGAAACTCTACGTCAATCACCGCGCCGATGATTTGTACGATACGTCCGCTCATCTTGGTTCCTCTTTAAAACCTGCAAATGAAACCTGTCTGCCTGAAGCCGGCTAGCGGCTTCAAAGGCGTTATACGGCTGAAGCGCCGCCGACAATCTCGGAAATTTCCTGGGTGATGGCGGCCTGGCGGGCCTTGTTGTAGACCATCTCCAGATCGTCGATCAGATTGCCCGCGTTGTCGGTCGCGCTCTTCATGGCGATCATCCGGGCGGCCTGTTCGCACGCACCGTTCTCGACCACCGCCTGATACACCTGCGATTCGATGAAACGAACCAGCAGGCTGTCGAGCAACGCCTTGGCATCCGGTTCATACAGGTAGTCCCAGCTTCCGGGACGGGCGTTTTCCTCGTCATGCTTCGCATCGTCGCCCATCGAGGACGAGAGCGGCAGAAGCTGACGAACCACCGGCTTTTGCGTCATGGTGTTGACGAATTCGTTGTACACCACGTACAGACGATCCAGCCGGCCTTCGTCGTAGGCTTCGAGCATGACCTTGACACTGCCGATCAGCCCCTCGACGCTCGGCTTCTCGCCCAACCCGCTCTTCGCGGCGACCAGGTGGCCCCCGTACTTGCGAAAGAAGGCGGAGGCCTTGGAACCCAGGGCACAGAAGTCGAGCTCGGCGCCTTGCTCTTTCCAGGCCGCGGCGTCTTTCAGCACGGCCTTGAAGAGGTTGACGTTCAAGCCGCCGCACAGGCCGCGATCCGTGGACACCACGATGTAACCAACGCGCTTCACCTCGCGCTCGACCATGTAGTCGTGCTTGTACTCGGGGTTGGCGTCGGCGATGTGGCCGACCACGTTGCGAATCTGCCGTGCGTAGGGCTGGCCAGCCTTCATCAGATCTTGCGCTTTACGCATCTTCGACGCAGCGACCATTTCCATGGCGCTGGTGATTTTCTGCGTATTCTTGATGCTCCCGATCTGGGTGCGTATCTCTTTTGCAGCTGCCATAGCGATCTACCCTTCGTTCGTGGCTCTCAGAAAGTAGCGAAGCCCGCCCTCAGGCGGGCCGACCATTACCAGCTCTGAGTCGCCTTGAACTGCTCAAGACCCGACTTCAAGCCGCCCTTGATCTCGTCGTTGTAGTCGCCGGTCTGGTTGATCTTGTCCATCAGATCACCATGCTCGGACTTCATGTAGTCGTGCAGGGCACGCTCGAAGTCCAGCACCTTGTCGACGCTGACGTCATCCAGATGACCTTCGTTGGCGGCGTAGAGCGTGAGCGCCATCTCGGCCACGGACATCGGCGAGTACTGGTTCTGCTTCATCAGCTCGGTGACGCGCTGACCGTGCTCGAGCTGCTTGCGGGTCGCCTCGTCGAGATCCGACGCGAACTGCGAGAACGCCGCCAGTTCGCGGTACTGGGCGAGAGCCAGACGCACGCTGCCGCCGAGTTTCTTGATGATCTTGGTCTGGGCCGAGCCGCCAACGCGCGATACCGAGAGACCGGCGTTGATCGCCGGGCGGATACCGGAGTTGAACAGGTTGGTTTCCAGGAAGATCTGGCCGTCGGTGATCGAGATCACGTTGGTCGGAACGAACGCGGAAACGTCGCCGCCCTGGGTCTCGATGATCGGCAGTGCGGTCAGCGAGCCGGTCTTGCCGGTCACTTCACCATTGGTGAACTTCTCGACGTAGTCGGCGTTGACGCGCGCGGCGCGCTCGAGTAGACGCGAGTGGAGATAGAACACGTCACCCGGGTAGGCTTCACGGCCCGGCGGACGGCGCAGCAGCAGCGATACCTGACGATACGCCACGGCCTGCTTGGAGAGATCGTCATAGACGATCAGCGCGTCTTCGCCACGGTCGCGGAAGTACTCGCCCATGGTGCAGCCGGAGTAGGCGGCGAGGAACTGCATCGGGGCCGGATCGGCGGCGCCGGCGGCGACGACGATGGTGTGGCCCATGGCGCCGTGCTCTTCGAGCTTGCGCACCACGTTGGCGATGGTCGACTGCTTCTGACCGATCGCGACGTAGACACAGGTCACGCCCTTGCCTTTCTGGTTGATGATCGCGTCGATGGCGATCGCCGACTTGCCGATCTGACGGTCGCCGATGATCAGCTCACGCTGACCACGACCGATCGGCACCATGGAGTCGATCGACTTCAGGCCGGTCTGGATCGGCTCGTCGACGGACTGACGCGTGATGACGCCCGGCGCGACCTTCTCGACCGCGTCGGTCATCTTGGCGTTGATGTCGCCCTTGCCGTCGATGGGGTTACCCAGTGCATCGACCACGCGGCCGACGAGCTCGGGGCCCACCGGCACCTCGAGGATACGACCGGTACAGGTAGCGGTCATGCCCTCTTCGAGCAGGAGGTAGTCACCCAGAACCACGGCGCCGACGGAGTCGCGCTCGAGGTTGAGCACCATGCCGAAGATGCCATTCGGGAATTCGATCATTTCACCGAACATCGCGTCTTCGAGGCCGTGGATTTTCACGATGCCGTCGGAAACGGTGACGATGGTGCCCTGGTTACGGGCTTCGGATGCGACGTCAAGCTTCTCGATACGCTGCTTGATGATGTCGCTGATCTCGGAAGGATTCAGTTGCTGCATGCCATGTCCCTCGGACTCAAGCGGTGAGCGCGTCAGAAAGGCGGTTCAATCGACCGCGTACCGACCCGTCGATGACGGTGTCGCCGGCACGCAGGATGACACCGCCGATGAGCGACTTGTCGACCTGAGTAGTAATGGAGATTTCGCGATTCAGACGTTTCTTGAGCGCGTTTGCGAGCTTGGTCTGCTGCGCCGCCGTCAGCTTGTAGGCGGACGTGACGGTGACCTCGACACGCTGGTCGAATTCGGCGCGCAGGCGCTCGAACTGGTCAGCGATAAAGGGCAGGGCAGACAGGCGGCCTTGATCGGCCAGGGCCACCAGGAAGCGTTCGACGCCGTCGGGCTGTTCCGGCAATGCGCCGGCCAGCAGCTCGACCTTCTTGTCGTTGGCGACCTTCGGACTCCCCAGCACGCGGCCGACGCCTTCGTCGGCGACGGCCACGCTCAGGAAGTTCAACGCCTGGGACCAGCTATCAAACGCTTGTTGATCACGCGCGTATTCAAACGCCGCCTTAGCGTAAGGACGAGCGACGGTAAGTAGTTCCGCCATGGGTCACCTCCTTACAGTTCGGCAGCAAGCTCATCAAGCAACTTGCGATGCGCTTTCTCATCGACCGACTCTTGCAGGATGCGCTCGGCGCCGATGATCGCGAGGCGAGACACCTGAGCACGAAGCTCGTCTTTCGCGCGATTCACTTCCTGCTCGATTTCGGAGCGGGCGCTGGCGACCAGACGTTCGCCTTCGGCGCGCGCCGTAGCGCGAGCTTCCTCGACGATCTGGGCGGAGCGCTTGTTGGCCTGCTCGATGATGGCAGAGGCCTGCTCCTTGCTCTCCTTGAGCGTCTGCTCGGAGCGCTCTTGAGCAAGCTCGAGATCGCGCGTCGCACGGCTGGCTGCATCCAAGCCATCAGCAATCTTCTTCTGGCGCTCGTGAAGCGCGTTGCTGATCGGAGGCCACACGTACTTTATGCAAAACCAGACAAAGATCGCGAAGGCGATCGTCTGCCCGATAAGCGTCATGTTGATATTCACAGGACTGTACCTCTGACAAGTTCGTGGCGACCGGAGTAAAGCAAAACCGAGCGGAGTGCCGCCCGGTCAGGCTTGCTTAACCGGCGACAACGAAGATCAGGTACATCGCGATACCAACGCCGATCATCGGTACGGCGTCGAGCAGACCGGCCATGATGAAGGTCTTGGTTTGCAGCTGGTCGCCGAGTTCCGGCTGACGCG
This sequence comes from Halomonas sp. 707D7, assembly GCF_024158715.1. Classification (GTDB taxonomy): domain Bacteria; phylum Pseudomonadota; class Gammaproteobacteria; order Pseudomonadales; family Halomonadaceae; genus Vreelandella. Next base: position 17,428 of record NZ_JAMZBC010000035.1, read on the forward strand.
CGGTGGACTCGAGCAGCTTGCCGCCCAGGATGGCGAAGCCGATGCCGGTCGCCAGTGCGCCCAGACCGATGATGATCGCAGCTGAGAGATAAACCATTTCCATGATGTTGCTCCTGAGTTCAAGTGGTGGTTAAGGGTTGAGGGTTGAAGTTACGGGTTATTCGAAACCGGTGGCGTCTGATGAACGCCTAGTGATGCTCGTGCGCCGCGCTCAGGTACACCACCGTCAGTACGGTGAAGATGAACGCCTGCAGCGTGACGACCAGGATGTGGAAGATCGCCCACGGCACGTCCAGCACCCAGATGGCCCAGAAGGGCAGCATCGCGATCAGGATGAAGATGACCTCGCCGGCGAACATGTTGCCGAACAGACGCATCGCCAGGCTGAACGGCTTGACCAGCAGCGAGACGACCTCGAGCACCAGGTTGAAGGGGATCAGCGCCCAGTGGTTGAACGGGGTCAGCGACAGCTCGCGCGCGAAGCCGCCCACGCCCTTCACCTTGAAGTTGTAGTAGAGGATCAGGCCGAACACGCCCAGCGCCATGCCGAGGGTGGCGTTGACGTCGGTGGTCGGCACGATCTTCATGTAGTCGACGCCGAGCTTGGAGAACAGCACCGGGCCGTAGTCCACCGGGATGATCTTGAGCGTGTTCATGAACAGGATCCACACGAACAGCGTCAGCGCGATCGGCGCGATGTGGGGGTTGCGCCCGTGGAAGGTGGAGCGGGTCAGGTTCTCGATGAACTCGACGACCATCTCGACGGCGTTCTGAAGTCCGCCCGGAACGCCCGAGGTGGCCACCTTGCCGGCCTTGCGGAACAGCCAGATGAACAAGAGGCCCATGGCGATCGACCAGCCCATGGTGTCCAGGTGAATGGCCCAGAAGCCCATCTCGACGGCCTCTTCGGCCGAGTGCGCCAGCGACCAGCCGTTGACCGGGTGATGCCCGAAGGTCAGGTTCTGCAAGTGGTGCTGGATATAGTAAGTCGTCGAGACTTCGTTTCCTGCGGCCATAGAGATGTCACCTCAATCAGTTGTGCGGCGTGTCTTGAGCATCAGCCAGGGTGCCAGCCAGTGCGTCGAGATGACCGCAACATAAGCGCTAAAAAAGAAAGTTGGGTTTGAAGGAGGCACTGTCACGAACACCAGCGTGAAAAGAGCCACCGTCAAACCGAACTTGCCCGCCGCGGCGCGCAACAGGCGGTTGGCGCCGCGAACCCGGTGCGATGAGAAGATTCCCATCCGTTGAACGAAGAACACATGAGGCAGTACCGCGACCAGCGCCCCCAGGGCGAACGAGGCCGCGCCACCGGCGCGCTCCAGTCCAAACGCGCCCGCCGTGCCCAGAAGCGCCAGCACCAGTTGGGCGCGTAGCAGTGACACGGTGTACGCCTGGCGTCGCCGGACTTCAAATCGCTGCATGACGTGTCGGCACCTGTCGCCGCGTGTTGTTTCATCCGGGCCAGGCCGTTTCGTCATCGAAAACGACCTGCGCAAATCTTGCGCGATTATAGGGAAGCGCTATCGCACCTTCAACCGAAGTTGCGTCTAATTTGCGGGTTTACGCGCGCACTTGCGACCAAAGCGTTAAAAAAGGCGCCTATCGTGCGGTCATTTAATGAGTCTGCTAGTTACTTGATCGATGCGCTCATTTGATATGCCCGAGAATGCCATCGAGCTCCTCGAGGCTAGTGTAGCGAATGGTGACCTTGCCCTTGCCGCGCTGGCCGTGATCGATGGACACCGGCGCGCCGAGCAGCTCGCCGAGCTGGGTTTCGAGCCGCGTGACGTCGGCAGTCTTGAGCGCACGCTTCGGTGCGGCCCGGGCCGCTTCGTCGCTGGCGAGCTTCTTGACCAGCGCCTCGGTGGCGCGCACGGTCAGGTCGTTGTTGACCACCTCGTGGGCAATGCGCCGCTGCTGGGCGCTGGAGAGCGACAGAAGCGCCCGGGCGTGGCCCATGTCGAGATCGCCGCGCTCCAGAAGCGTCTGCACCTCGGCGTCCAGGGTCAGCAGGCGTAGAAGATTCGCCACCTGGGTGCGCGACTTGCCCACCGCGTCGGCGATCTGCTGCTGGGTCAGCTCGAACTCGTCGCCGAGACGCTTGAGTGCCAGGGCCTCCTCCACGGCGTTGAGGTTCTCGCGCTGGATGTTCTCGATCAGCGCCAGCGCCAGTGCCACCTCGTCGCTGACCTCGCGGATCACCGCGGGAATGACGTCGAGCTCGGCGAGCTGGGCGGCGCGCCAGCGGCGCTCGCCGGCGATGATTTCATAGCGCGCCTCGCCCACCGGGCGCACCACGATCGGCTGCATCACGCCCTGGGCGCGAATCGAGTCGGCCAGCTCCTCGAGCGCCTCGGGCTGGATGTCGCGACGCGGCTGGTACTTGCCGCGGCTCAGTTGCCCCAGCGGCAGGCGCTCCAGCCGCTCCTGGGCAGGGTCCTGGGCGGTGGCCGCCAGCGGCGACTCCACTTCCGTAAGTACGCCGTCGCCGGCCAAGTCCAGCGTGTCGCGGCGACGGGCGCCCGCTCCGATGAGGGCATCCAGGCCGCGTCCCAGCGCGCGTTTACGCGTCATGCGTTTCCCCTTAAACGTTGAATCAAGACCAAGCCCCTGCCGTCAGGCGTTCATCGCCCGTCCCCGATCGCCTTCAAAGCGACAGCTTGCGAATCATCTCCTTGGCGAGCACGCGGTACGCCTGGCTGCCCCGCGAAAAGCGCGCGTACTGGGTCACCGGAAGCCCGTGGCTCGGCGCTTCGGCCACCTTCACGTTGCGCGGGATGGTGGTCTTGAGCAGCGCATCGCCGAAGAAATCGCGCAGCTGCTTGTCGACCTCGCGAGTCAGGCTCGTGCGCTTATCGTACATCGTGCGCAGGATACCGGAAATCGCCAGTTCCGGGTTCACGCTCTCCTTGATCTGCTCGACGGTATCGAGAAGCGCCGAAAGCCCCTCGAGGGCGTAGAACTCGCACTGCAGCGGAATCAGCACCCCGTGGGCGGCGGTCAAGGCGTTGACCGTGAGCATGTTGAGCGACGGCGGGCAGTCGATCAGCACCACGTCGTAGTCGTCGGCGACCGTGGCCAGGGCGGTCGAGAGCCGGCTCTGGCGCTCGTCGCGGTCGAGAAGCTCGACCTCGGCGGCGGTCAGGTCGCCGTTGCCCGGCAGCACGTCGAACTTGACGGCAAGCCCGGTAACGATGGCCTCCTTCGCGGACGCCTCGCCCAGCAGCACGTCGAGCACGCTCTTGTCGAGGTCGTACTTGTCAATGCCGCTGCCCATGCTGGCGTGGCCCTGGGGGTCGAGATCCACCAGCAGCACGCGGCGGTCGAGACTCGCCAGGCTCGCAGCGAGGTTGACGGCCGAAGTGGACTTGCCCACGCCGCCTTTCTGGTTGGTCAGGGCAATGATCTGGCTCACTACAGGGCTCCTTCGGGGGTCAGAATCAACAGCTGCCGCTCGGCCGTATCAAAGGGGATGTCGAAGCGATGGCGCGCCGTCAGCGCCACGTCGGCGGAAAGCGCGGCGAGCTCCTCGTCGGCGCCCGGGCCCTTCATGGCGAGCCACTGGCCCTCGGGCGCGACCAGCGCGCGGGTGAGCGCGATGAAGTCCTCGAGGCTCGCGAAGGCCCGCGACACGACCTGATCGAAGGTCTGGCCCGCGAACGCCTCGACCCGGGACTGGGAGGGCGTGACGTTGCCAAGCCCCAGCTCCATCACCGCCTGACGCTGAAAACGCACCTTCTTGCCGTTGCTGTCGATCAGGGTGACGCGAAGCTCGGGCTTGAGGATAGCGATCACCAGCCCCGGAAGCCCGGGGCCCGCGCCGACGTCCACCAGCGTCTTGCCGGTGACGTGAGCGGCGATGACGGCGCTGTCGAGCACGTGGCGGGCGACCATCTCGATCGGGTCGCGTACCGCCGTGAGGTTATAAGCCCGGTTCCACTTGTGCAACAGCGCGACCAGCGCGAGCAGTTGCTCGCGCTGCGCCGGAGTGACCTCGATGGCGAGGCTTTGCAGGCCGCTGTCGAGGCGGGTGGCCACCTCCGCCGGGAGGGTCCTTGAAAGCGCGTCCAGCGAGCTCATCCGTTCGCTACCTCGCTACCCGCGATCAAACGGCGCTTTTTCAGGTGGATCAAGAGAATCGATACCGCCGCCGGGGTGACGCCGGAAATACGCGCGGCGTGGGCGAGCGTCTCGGGGCGCGCCTCGGAAAGTTTCTGGCGAATCTCGTTGGAGAGCCCCTCGACCTTCTGGTAGTCGAGCTCCGCCGGCAAGGGGGTCGCCTCGTGGCGCTTGAGCTTGTCGATCTCGTCCTGCTGGCGGTCGATGTAGCCCTGGTACTTGGCGTGGATCTGCACCTGCTCGGCGACGGCACCGCGCTGCGCCGCATCGCTCTCGAGTCCCGGGAGCGTGGTGATATCGGCGTAGGTCAGCTCCGGACGCTTGAGAAGATCCGCCAGCGAGTACTCGCGGCCCAGCGGGTGGCCGGTCTTCTCGGCGATCTTGTCGGCGGCGGCGGTGTTGGGCTGCACCCATACCGCCTTGAGCCGCGCGCTTTCACGCTCGATCGCCTCGCGTTTGTCGCAAAACGCCGTCCAGCGAGCATCGTCCACCAACCCCAGCTCGCGGCCCTTTTCGGTCAGGCGCAGATCCGCATTGTCCTCGCGCAGCATCAGGCGGTATTCCGCTCTTGATGTGAACATGCGGTAGGGCTCCTTGGTGCCCAGGGTGATCAGGTCATCCACCAGTACGCCCAGGTACGCCTCGTCCCGGCGCGGGTGCCAGGCGTCGAGGGACTTCGCCCGGCGGGCGGCGTTGAGCCCGGCCAGAAGCCCCTGGGCGCCAGCCTCCTCGTAGCCGGTGGTACCGTTGATCTGGCCGGCGAAGAACAGGTTGTGGATGAATTTCGTTTCCAGCGAGTGCTTGAGATCGCGCGGATCGAAGAAATCGTACTCGATGGCGTAGCCGGGCCGGGTGATGTGGGCGTTTTCCAGCCCCTTGATCGAGCGCACCACCTGCAGCTGCACGTCGAAAGGCAGCGAGGTGGAGATGCCGTTGGGGTAGAGCTCATGAGTGTCGAGGCCTTCGGGCTCGATGAACACCTGGTGGCTCGACTTGTCGGCGAAGCGGTGGACCTTGTCCTCGATCGACGGGCAGTAGCGCGGCCCCACGCCTTCAATGACACCGGAGTACATCGGCGAGCGATCCAGGTTCGCCATGATGATCTCGTGGGTGCGCTCGTTGGTGTGGGCGGTATGGCAGCTCACCTGCTGCGGGTGCATTTCCCGGGTGCCGAGATAGGACATCACCGGCGTCGGGGTGTCGCCGGGCTGCTCCTCGAGCTGGCTGAAATCGACGCTCTTGGCGTCGATGCGCGGCGGTGTGCCGGTCTTGAGCCGGTCGACGCGAAACGGCAGTGCTCGAAGACGTTCGGCCAGGGCGTTCGAGGGCGGGTCCCCCGCGCGACCGCCCCGGCTCTGGTCGAGCCCGATGTGAATCACGCCGCCCAGGAAAGTGCCGGTCGACAGCACCACGGTGTCGCTCAGAAAACGGATGCCGGTTTCGGTGACGACCCCGCGCACGGTGTCGTTTTCCACGATCAGATCGCCCGCCGCCTGCTGGAACAGCGTCAGGTTCGGCTGGTTTTCCAGCATGCCGCGAATGGCGGCCTTGTAGCGAATACGATCCGCCTGGGCACGGGTGGCGCGCACCGCCGGCCCCTTGCGGGCGTTCAACACGCGAAACTGAATACCGCCCAGGTCAGTGGCAAGCCCCATGGCGCCGCCCAGCGCATCGATCTCCTTGACCAGGTGGCTCTTGCCGATGCCGCCGATGGCGGGATTGCAGGACATCTGCCCCAGGGTCTCGATGTTGTGGGTGAGCAGCAGGGTTTGACAACCCATGCGAGCAGAGGCCAGTGCGGCTTCGGTTCCCGCATGGCCACCGCCGATGACAATGACGTCAAAGCGGTCGGGGTAATTCAATTGACACCTCAACTTGGCCCTTCGATGAGCGCCGAATTCGTCGATTTAACGTGAGCCTAGGCTCGATAAGCCCGCCAGTATAAACC
>NZ_JAMZBC010000036.1 GCF_024158715.1 Halomonas sp. 707D7
GCGCCCAGGCGTTCGAGCAAGGCGTCCGCCACCGGGCCGATGTTGCCCCGCTCGGTGGAGTCGAAGGTGGAGCAGTACTTGAAAAATATCTGACGAGCCCCCTGCTCACGGAGCCACGCAAGGGCGGCGAGGGAGTCGCGCACGGCGTCATCCGCGGGACAGGAGCGGGACTTCAGCGCCACCACCACCGCGTCGACGTCACTCAGGTCCGCCGGGGTGTCGGGCACGCCTATCACCTGGACGCAGCGCATGCCGCCGCGCACCAGGTTGTTGGCCAGATCGGTCGCGCCGGTGAAATCGTCGGCGATGGCACCCAGTACGAGCGTCATGTCATTCTCCAAAGGACGGGCCGGTGGCGGCGCGACGGCGCGCGCGCTTGACCAGCGGCATGATCAAGGTGACGGCGAGCAGCAAGAGCGCCACCGCCAGCAGCGTGGCACTGATCGGGCGCGTCAGGAAGATATCGAAGCTGCCCTGGGACATGGACAGCGAACGGCGCAGTTCGCTTTCGGCGATGGGGCCGAGCACAAGGCCAAGGATGATCGACACCATGGGGAAGTTGATCTTCTCGAGCAGATAGCCCAGCACCCCGAAGCCGAGCATCAGCCAGACGTCGAACATGGAGTTGCGCACCGAGTAGGTACCCACCACGCAGCACATGATGATGATGGGACCAAGCGCCGAGTAGGGCACGTTCAAGAGCTTGGTGAACAGCACGATGAACGGCTTGGAAAAGAGCAGGATCATGAAGTTGACGATGAACAGCCCCGCGAAGACCGCGTAGATCAGGTCGCTGCTGGTGAGCATGAACATCGGCCCCGGCTGAAGGCCGTGCATGATGAACGCCCCCAGGATGACGGCGGTGGTGCCGCTTCCCGGAATGCCGAGGGCGAACAGCGGCACCAGGGCCCCCATGGCCGCGGCGTTGTTGGCGGACTCCGGCGCGGCGATGCCCTCAGGCGCCCCCTTGCCGAATTTTTCCGGATGCTTGGACCAGCGCACCGTTTCGCTGTAGCTGACCATGGCCGCGGTGCTCGCGCCGATACCGGGCAGGATGCCGATGATCACCCCGATGATCGAGGAGCGGGCGAGGGTGTTGCCGATCTGGCGCAGGATGGGCAGATCGAAGATCTTGACCTTCACCTTGGTCAGCGGCTGGTGGCTTTCATGATCCAGGGTGCGTTTCATCACCTCGGACACGGCGAACAGCCCCACGATGACCGGAATCAGGCCGATGCCCTCGGCCAGGTTGAGGTTGCCGAAGGTATAGCGGCTGGTGCCGGTCAGCGGGTCGATCCCGATGGTGGCGATGAAAAGCCCGAGGGCGGCGCCGATCAGGCCGAAGATGAGCCGCCCGCCCAGCGATGCCACCACGGTCAGCCCCAGCACCGCCAGGGCGAAATATTCCGGCGAGGAGAACCTGAGCGCCATGGTCGCGAGCATGGGCGTGAAGACGATCAGCGCGATGGTGCCGACGAGCCCGCCGATGGCGGAACTCAGCACGCCGATGCCCAAGGCCTTTCCGGCTTCGCCGCGCTGGGTCATCGGGTAGCCGTCGAAGGCGGTCATCACCGCCTCGGGCGTGCCCGGGGCGCGATAGAGAATCGCCGTGATCAGCCCCGAGAAGACCGTGGCCCCGTAGATGGCGGTCAGCACCATGAACGCGGTGGTGGGTTCCATGCCGTAGGTGACGGGCAGCAGGATGACCACGAGGATCACGCCGCTGATGCCGGGCAGGGCGCCGCCGATGAAGCCGATGAAGACGGCAGAGGTCAAGAGCAGCAGGTTCAGTGGCTGCATCACCACCGCCAACCCGCCCAAGAAATTTTCTAGCATGTTCGACTCCCTGGAAAATTAAGGTAAGGGGGCAGCCTCATGGCATGGGGATGCCGAGCAGGGTGACGAACACGCCCTGCATCAGCGCCGCGGCAACGATCAAGGTGATGACGATGGTGACCCAGGAGCGGGCGCCGAGCAGCAGGGTGCCGAGCAGCGTGAAGACCAGGCTGGCCACGAGAAATCCCACGCTCTGCATCAGGAGCGTGTAGCCCACGGCGGCAGCGATGAACCACCAGTGGCGAAAGCGCCCGGCGACCAGGGCCGGGCGCTGGGGGGCGGGCTCGTCGCTGGCGGGCGCACGAGCGCGGTCGCGCCAGGTCAACGCCAGAAGCACGACACCCAGCACCAGCAAGACGACGATCAGCGTCAAGGGCCAGACGCGCGGGCCGATGAAAGTGGAAACCTGGGCGGAGCTTGGGAATTGCAGCGTCGGGTAGAGCGCGACCCCCGCGAGCGACACGATCCCCAGTGCAAAGAGAGTGATCCTGGCTTGCATGATAAGTCCTGAGGGAATATCGGAAGACCGGCCCTCGGGACCGGTCTTTTGAACGAAGCGTCAAAGGAGCTCGACGAGGGATCAGTCGTTTTCCAGCAGACGCGTGTACAGTTCGTAGTTGCTTTCCAAGCGCTGGCGGTACTCGTCGCCGCCCATCCAGCCATCGCGGTAGTCGAGATTGACCCGCTCGGCGTAGGTCTGGTACTCCTCGGAGTCGAAGACGGTCTTGAAGGCGTCTTCGAGACGCTCGACGATCGAAGCCGGCGTATCCGCGTGCACGAAGATGGCCCGGTCGTTGCCGTCGGTCAGTTCCCAGCCGTTGTCCACGGTGGTGGGCACGTCCGGGTAATCCTCGAGACGCTCGTCGCTGAAGATCAGGATCGGCGCCATCTGGCCTGCATCGATGTAGCTCAGAAGCGGACTCAGGGAGGTGGTGGTGGCGTCGATGTTGCCGCCGAGCACGTTGGCGGTGGCGTTGCCGGTGCTGTCGTAGGGAATGAAGTTCATGTCGAGGCCCGAGGCGTCCACCAGCGACAGGAATGCCATGTGGTCCGGGCTCGCCGTGTGGGTGCCGCCCACGGTGACCTTGCCCGGGTTCTCTTCGACGTAGGCCTTGAAGGCGTCGAAGTCCTCGAAGCGCTCCGGATTGACGAACAGCGCCATCACGTCGGACTGCATGCGCGCCACCGGCGTCAGCTGATCCAGGCCCACCGGGTTCTGGCCGGCCGCCAGAGAGGTCACGAGGGTGGTGGAGGCGAAGTCCAGGGTGTGGCCGTCGGGCTCGCCGGTCGCGGTACGCTGGTGGGCCAGCGCGCCGGAGGCGGAGGGCAGGTTGACGACGGTGATGCGCGCGCCGCCAATGGCCTCTTCGAACATCGGGCGCACCACCCGGGCGAAGTTGTCGGTACCGCCGCCGGCGCCGGCGGCCACCAGGAACTGGATGGGCTTGCTCGGGAAGTCGTCGGCGTCGCTGGCGATGGCGACGGTAGCGGTGGCGGTGCCGAGCAGGGCCAGGCCGAGCGTGGCGTATTTGAAGCAGTGAGTAGACATGGCGTTCTCCAGAGGTGTTTGTTGTTGCTTTTCTTTCGGCTATCCAACCGGACGACGATCCCCGTTGCCCGGTATCGCTTGCGCGGGTTACATCGAGAAAAGAGCGTCCTGGGCCAGGCGCAGCGCCTTGAGCTTGCTGTTCGGCAGTTCGACATCCGCCAGGGTGATGAGCTGCCCAGGGGCGATGTCGCGCACCACCGTCGCGCCGGGCAGCAGGTAGAACGGCACCCTCGCGTCGCTCGCCAGGGCCTGGGCGGGATGGATCTCCGGGCGCAGGCCATCGATATGGCGGTGATGGCCCTTCATCTCGAGCCGTTGCCCTGCCGGGATGGCCCGGGTGGCGCGGGCGGTCAGGTCGAACTTCGGCGTGGTGGCCTCGCCTCCGCCGGAGCTCAGGCCGTTGAGCACCGCGTCGAGCAGCGAAATGGGCGCTTCCAGGCCGAGCAGGTGGCGCGGCAGGTAGACCATGGCGCTGTCGCCGCTGCGGCTCATCACGTGGCCCTTGCCCCGCAGCAGTTGCCACACGTGGGGGTCTTCACAGCGCACCACGACGAACACGCCACCGGCGAAGCTCAGCTCGTCCGGGCGGCGAAGGCAGTTGAAGACCTCCAGGCGGCGCCCGCCCTCGAGCACGCCGCCGTGGGCCTGGGTGTCCAGCAGGGTGGGCACTTCGATGGTACGCAGCACCAGGGCGTGAAATTCCGGCAGATCCGGCTGCAAGCCGGTGGCGTTGGCAACGTTGACCATCTCGCAAAGATCCGGCACCGAAATCTGGGGGATGGCGGCGAGCACCTCTCCGCGTGCCTTCGCCGTGGCGCGGGCATCCTGGTCATCCAGTGCCCATAGGGGAGCCAGGTCCCGAGCGTCGTACTCGCTGTCGTTGCAACGCACGACCCCCGCCGCCTCGTCCCAGATGAAGTCGTATTCGCTGCTCTTGCCGGCGGCGATGATCTCGAAGCCCAGGGTCTCGGCCCAGGTGAGAAGGCCGATCAACAGGCTCGGCTGATCGCCGTCCAGCGGTGTGAAAATACGCCCTTGCTCCATGGCCAGGCGGGTCAGGTAGGGGCCGACGACGGATTCGGTCTCCTTGGTGGCGATCCCCACGTGCTTGCCGGCCAGCAGCGCGCTTTCGGCGTACTGGGCGCCGACGTCCGGTATGCCGGTGGACTCGACGAGGATATCGAAAGGCAGTGCCTTGACGGTATCGAAAGAGGAGGCCGCGACGAACAGGCCCTTTTCCCAGGCGCTTTGAGCGTCGCTTTCCGAATGGCATACCATAATGTCGCTGTCCGCCACGCCCGCATGCCGGAAGGCTTGCGCCGCTCGTTCCGGGTTGATATCGATGGCGATGCGCGCCGAGAGCTGCTTCATCTGACGCGCCTGGCGCAACACGCCGCGGCCGAAGTCGCCCGCACCGGCCACGCAGGCTTCAACGATAGTGGCCGGTTCGAAATGGTGTAGATAGTTCATGGTGAGAAGACGTTTCCTGTTTGGGCCGACGATGCTGCGAGACAGCGGCGTATGCAGGCATGCTTCGATACTGGAATGACAAGACATGCGGCAGAGGAAATGTAGTGGTATACCATTTGAAGGGTCAACGAACGGCGGCTAAGACTTTAGTCGCCACTTCCTTTGTGTCTTGTATAAAGATATGAAATATATAGATATATTTGTTGGTGAAATATCCTTCGACTATTTGAAAGGTTTTTTTTGGTATGCCATTCTGCCGTATGACTATCAGAAGTGAATGACGCCATGGATGAGACCGTTCAGAACACTCATGCGGGACTGGTCGAGAAAGTCGCCCACTACTTGCGTGAACATATCGTGATGGATCACTTCCAGCCCGGACAGCGTTTGCCGGAACGCACGCTGGCGGTGGAACTGCAGGTGTCCCGAACGCCGCTGCGCGAGGCGCTCAAGATCCTCGCCACGGAGGGGTTGGTGGTGATCTCTCCCAATCGAGGCGCGGTCGTGGCGGAGGTGAGTCCGGCGGACATGAAGGAGAAGGCCTACGTTCTGAGCGTGCTCGAGCAGGCCGCTGCCGAGCTGACCTGCGCGATGGCGAGCGACGAGGACATCGCCGAGTTCCAGGCGCTCCACTATGAGATGAAGGCGGCGTTCCTGCGTCGCGACCGGCAGAACTACTTTCGCTTGAATCAGGATATCCACAACCGGATCGTGGCGCTTTCGGGTAACGCCACGCTGATCGACATGCATGCCAACTTGAGTCGCCAGCTCTATCGCGTCCGCTATCTTTCAAACCAGAAGAACGACAAGTGGGCGAGTGCCATGGAGGAGCATGAAGCCATCCTCGCGGCTCTCGAGGCCCGCGACGGCAAGCGCGTGGGCCACGAGTTGCGTAATCATCTGGGCAAGACCTGGATCAAGTACGCCAATGGCGATGCCGTCACAAGATGATCAGCGTCGCCAGTCCCAGAAATGACAGAAAGCCCACCACGTCGGTCACGGTGGTGAGGATGACCGCGCCGGAGAGCGCCGGGTCGATCTTGAGGCGCTTGAGAATCAGTGGAATGAGCACGCCGGAGAGGTTGGCGAGACTCATGTTGATGAAGATCGCCAGGGTGATCACTAGAGTGATCAAGGCCTGACCGAACCACGCGTACGAGATCGCGCCGACCACCAGCGCCCACACCAGGCCGTTGCTCATGCCGACCATCAGCTCCTTGTTGTAGAGCCAGCGCGTGTTGTCGCCGGCCAGCTGGCCCAGCGCCAGGCCGCGAATCACCACCGTGAGCGTCTGGCTGCCGGCGATGCCGCCCATGCTGGCGACCACCGGCATGAGGATGGCCAGGGCCACGATCTGGTCCAGCACGGCCTCGAACTGACCGATCACGAACGCCGCCAGGAAGGCGGTGAGCAGGTTGAGCCCGAGCCAGAGGCCGCGGCTCTTGGCGCTGCGCAGAATGGGGGTGAAGACCTCCTCCTCGTCGCTCACCCCGGACATGTGCTTGAGCGTCATGTCCGCGTCGTCCTGGGTGATCTCCAGCACGTCGGCGGCGTTGAGCTGACCGACCAGGATGCCGTCGGCATCGCACACCGGCACGAAGGGCAGCTCCTTGGAGCGCAGCAGCACGGCGGCGTCGTTGACGCGCATCTGGTCGTTCAGGGTGAAGGAGTCGACCATGTACTCCTCCACCCTCGCTTCCTGGGGCTGCTTGACCAGATCGATCAACGTCAGCGTGCCGAGCAGGCGCTTCTCCTTGTCGGTGATCATGATCTGCTGCGACTGGTCGTCGAGCAGGTGGTGGATGCGGATATAGCGCTGCACCGCCTCGAGGGAAACGCCCTGCTTCACGTTGACGGTTTCCGGGTCCATGTAGCGGCCCACCACGTCCTCCTCGTAGGCGTGCAGGTTTTCCACCTGGGCGCGGATGTTGTCGTCGAGGCTGGCGTAGACGCTGCTCTTGGTCTCGTCGTCGGTGACGTCGAGCACTTCCGCGACGTCCTGGGCGTCGAGCCCGCGCACGATGGTTTCCAGATCGCTTGCCGAGAGGTCCTCGACGTAGTCGGCGCGGATCTCCTCGTCGACGCCGGCGAGCACCTCGCCGATGTCCTCCGTCGGGATCAGTGGCCACAGAAGATCGCGGGTCTTCTGCGGGAAGGATTCGAGGATGCGAGTGGTCTCGACGGTCTCGAGCGCATCGAACAGCGCGGCGAGGGCGGGCGTATCCTGTTCGTCAAGGCGCTCCTGGATGTAGAGGAGGCGGGTTTCGTTGTCGGGGTGCAGATCGTCGTCGGCCATCAAAGCCATCCTTGAAGAGTGAATCGTAAAAGGCAGGCTCAAACGGGCCGCGGTGACAGTTTGAATACGTGACAGTATGAATAAAAAGCCCCGCACGAGAAAAGCGCGGGGCCTGGCGGTGGCTACTTCTTGTTCTTGCGCATGAACGGCAGCACCTTGGCCATCGTATCCGCCATCACCTGATCCAGCGGCTTGTGGTCGAGGCTGATGGCGGCTCGGGCGGCGGTATAGGTGCCCTTGTACTCCCGGGCGATCGCCTCGTCGCTCACGCTCTCGGGAATGCCTTCGTTCTGGCGAATCACGTCGATGATCTTCTTGTCCATGGGCAGGCTCCAGCAGTGGGATCATCCCAGTGTAGCCCAGCCCAGAGAGCGACCCGCCAAACGACAAGCACAAAAAAAGCACCCAAAGGTGCTTAATTTGCGGGGTGTCTGGTGGAGGCGGCGGGAATTGAACCCGCGTCCGCCAGCACTTGCCCATCGGCTCTACATGCTTAGATTTCGTCTTTTGCTTTGACGCTACCGGCTCCGACGATCAGGATCCGGCCGCGCGAGCCTTCTAAAGTTTAACGGTTGACGAGAAGACACCGCCAACCGCGGTCCTATCAGCTTTAGCTCATATCCCCTTGGCGATGAATAGGCACATCACCGCAGGGCCAGACAAGAAGCTAGCAGGGTTTAAGCTGCCAGCGCGCCTTGAGCGTAGTTTTCGTCGTTTGCGACTATTTTTCGTGATGTGGTATTTACGAGATACATCACGCTCTCGGCATGCACCTCAGGGTTTGTTACCGGCGTCGAAACCATGTCGCCCCCTAGGTCAGAACACTAGTCTAACGTGCTCGGCTTCAATTGACCAGCTAGGCGCGGTTATGTTCCCGCATGATCCGGCCTTTTTGACGACTCCAGTCGCGGTCCTTCTCGGTGGCCCGCTTGTCGTGGAGCTTCTTGCCGGTCACCAGCGCCAGTTCGCACTTCACCTTGTTGCGCTTCCAGTAGAGTTTCAGCGGCACGCAGGTGTGGCCCTTGTCCTGGGTCACGGAGAAGATCTTGGCGATCTCCTTGCGATGCAGCAGGAGCTTGCGAGTGCGCGTGGGGTCGGCGATCTCGTGGGTGCTGGCCGTGTTGAGCGGCGTGATGTGGCTACCCAGCAGCCACGCCTCGCCGTTACGTATCAGAATGTAGGTGTCGGTGAGCTGGGCCTTGCCTGCGCGCAGGCTCTTCACTTCCCAGCCGGCAAGCGCGAGGCCCGCCTCGAAGGTCTCGTCGATATGGTACTCGAAGCGCGCCTTCTTGTTCTGGGCAATGGAGCTGCTGCTGGGGCCCTTGCTGTTACCTTTCTTCGTGGCCATGGAACCTCATCGTCTAGTCTTTCGGTAGCCCCCTTCGTCATGAGGGTAGGCGTGATACCATTCAAGGTCTGAAAATATGCGTCCCATGATACGCTGTGGGCACTGTGAAGTCAGCGGAGAGGTCAATGCCAACCGTCAATCGTACCGCCCTGGTGCGGCACACTCCTCAACAGATGTTCGATTTGGTGAATGACTTCGAACGCTACCCCGAGTTCCTTCCCGGCTGTCGCCGTGCCCGGCTGATCGAGCGCGACGAGACGCATCTGATCGGCGAAATGACCCTGGGTCGCGCCGGGGTCGAGCAGTCCATCACCACCCGCAACGAGCTGGAGGCGCCGGAGCGTATCGAGCTTTCGCTGGTCAATGGGCCTTTCAAGCGCTTGAAGGGACGCTGGCTGTTCATTCCCATGGGCGAGGACGCCTGCAAGGTCAGCCTGGAGATGGAGTTCGAGTTCGCCAATCGGCTGCTCAGCATGGCCTTCGGCAAGCTGTTCCAGCAGATCGCGGGGCAACTGGTAGATGCGTTCACCAAGCGTGCGGACGAGCTGTATGGCCGGTAGCGCGGAAAACGCCCCGTTTCTCGTCGAGGTCGCCTTTGCCACGCCCGCCCGTCAGCGTGTGGTGAGTGTCGAGGTCACGGGCGAGACGACTGCCCGCGAGGCCGTCGTCCTTGCCGGGCTTCCCGCGCTCTTTCCCGAGGTATCGCCGGCCCTGTTCGACGAGGCGCCGCTCGGTGTCTTCGGCAAGGCGCTGCGCGAGCCGCAGCGCCAGACGCTTTCGCCGGGCGATCGCATCGAAGTGTATCGCCCGCTCGAGATCGATCCCAAGGCTGCCCGCCTGGCGCGCGCCCGGCGCCAGGCGAAGCGCTAGCGCGCTATTCGGAGAGGCGCACCGGCTGCGGCTCCGGCGCGTTGTCGGGGGTGGCCGCCGGCGCGTTCGACGGGGTCGGCTGCGTGGCCGCCGGGGGGCGCTGCGTCGAGAGCGGCATCGCCGGGTCGTCGAACTCCGTGGCCGGGCCCACGCCGCGGTCGACGCTGATCGAGGGCGCCCGCGAGAGATCGCCCTGCTGCTCCACGTTCACGAGACGACCGGCATCATCGAAGGTCAGAGTGACGCGACGCTGCTCGACGCCGGCATAGGCCTTGTCGAGGCGGTAGACGTAATCCCACTCGCGAGAGTCGAAGGGCGCTTCCAGAAGCGGCCGCCCCATGACGTAGGTGACCTGCTCCTGGGTCATGCCCGGCTGGAGCTGGCTGACCATCTCCTGGGTCACCAGGTTGCCCTGGGGGATGTCGCGCTTGTAGACGCCGACGTAGCTGCAGCCGCTGACGACGGTCAGGGCGACGGAAAGCGTAATGATTCGTGTCAATTTTTGCATTTGGGCCTGTTCTTCACTATCGTGGTTTCGGTCGATCATACCCGACCTAACCTGTTACTGCGAAGAGCAACCATGGCCGATCAGAACCATGAACTGCGCAAAGCCGGGCTGAAAGTGACCCTGCCGCGCGTCAAGATCCTGCAGATCCTCGAAAATGCTTCGGGTCAGCACCACCTTAGCGCAGAAGAAGTGTACAAGACACTGATCGATGCGGGCGAGGACGTGGGCCTTGCCACCGTCTATCGCGTGCTGACGCAGTTCGAGACGGCGGGACTGGTGATCCGTCACAACTTCGACGGCGGCCACGCGGTGTTCGAGATGACCCAGGAGGAGCATCACGACCACATGGTGTGCCTGGATAGCGGCGAGATCATCGAGTTCGTCGACGAGATCATCGAGCGTCGTCAGCAGGAGATTGCCGAAGAGCACGGGTTCGAGCTGATCGATCACGCGCTGGTGCTGTACGTGCGGCCCAAGGCGTGACGCCACGCTGACCGTTTGCTGCGCAGCCGGCAAGAAAACGCCCCCGTCGATCGATCGACGGGGGCGTTTTGGTTTCTGGGAAAGTGTGCGGTGAAAGTACGCGGTGTCAGTGCGGGCGGCGCTGGCTGGCGTTCAGCATCTCGCGGGCGTGGGCCAGGGTCTGTTCTGAAAGCGTGACCCCGCCCAGCATGCGGGCCAGCTCGCTGATGCGGCCCTGCTCGTCGAGCAGCGCCATGTGGGTCAGGGTACTGTCGCGCTTGGCGCGCTTTTCAATATGCAGGTGCTGATGGGCTTGCGCGGCTACCTGGGGCAGGTGGGTCACGGTCATCACCTGGCCGTTTTCGCCCAGCTTGCGCAGAAGCTGGCCGACGATTTCCGCCGTGGCGCCGGAAATGCCCACGTCCACCTCGTCGAACACCAGGCTGGGGATGGTGGAGTGGCTGGCCGCGACGACCTGGATCGCCAGGCTGATGCGCGAAAGCTCGCCCCCGGAGGCGACCTTGGTCAAGGGGCGCGCGGGCTGACCCGGGTTGGCGCTGATCAGAAACTGCACCTGGTCGAGACCCTCCTGGCTCGGCGTCTCGCGCGGTGATACCGCCACCTCGAAGCGCGCCTTGCCCATGGCCAGAAACGCCAGCTGCTGCTGAACCTCCTTGCCCAGACGCCCAGCGGCCTTCTGGCGCGCCTCGCTGAGGGTCTTGGCCTGTTCGCGGTAGCGCTCGCGAAGCTCCGCCACCCGATTACTCAGCGTCTCGAGATCCTCGTCGCTGGCCTCGAGCTGGGCGACCTCGCGGGTCAGCGACTGGTGAAGCGCGCAGAGCTCCTCCGGTGCGACGTGGTGCTTGCGCGCGATGCGGTGCACGTCGGTCAGGCGCTCGTCCACCCAGGCCAGACGCTCCGGGTCGAGTTCGGTGGTGTCGGCGAAGCGGGCGAGTTCGCCGGCGGCCTCTTCCACCTGAATGCGGGCGTCCGAAAGCATGGCGAGCGTATTGGCCAGCACGCCCTTGTCGCTGCCGGGCAGGGCGCTGAGCCGCGCATGGGCCTGGTTGAGCAGCGACAGCGCTCCGCCATCGTCGCTTTCGCAGCACTCCGCGGCGAACTGGGTCTCGCGCAGCGTCTCCTCGGCGTGGGCCAGGGTGTGCTGCTCCTCCTCCAGGGTCTTGAGTTCGCCCTCGGCCAGCGCCAGTTGATCGAGCTCTTCGACCTGATAGCGCAGCAGCTGGCGCTTGGCCTCCACTTCACTGCCCGCCTCGCGGCTCTGCTTGAGCCGCGTCCTGGCGCTTCGCCACTGCTTGTAGGTGTCGCCGAGCTGCTGGCGCCGCTCGCGAAGCCCCGCGTAGTCGTCGAGCAGCACCAGGTGGGTCTCTTCGCGCATCAAGGCCTGGTGGGCGTGCTGGCCGTGCACCTGGATCAAGAGCTCGCCCAGCGCCTTGAGGTCGGCGATGGTCACCGGCTGGCCGTTGATCCACGCCTTGGAGCGGCCGTTGGCGCTCACCACGCGGCGCAGCAGGCACTCTTCCGAAGAGAGCTCGCGGGCCTCGAGCCACTCGATGGCCGCCGGCAGGTGGGCGATGTCGAAGCTTGCCGACAGATCGGTGCGCTCGCAGCCATGGCGCACGCTTCCGGCCTCGGCGCGCTCGCCAAGGCACAGCCCCAGCGCCCCCAGCAGGATGGATTTGCCCGCCCCGGTCTCGCCGGTGATGGCGGTCATGCCATGGGTCAGATCAAGCTCTAGGCGATCGACGATCGCGTAATCCTGGATCACTAGCTGGGTCAGCATAGGGCCTCCTAGGCAGGGCTCTATAGAAACTGGATGCTTATACAATAATTGGTGTTTTATACAGTAGTCGATAACTCACTTCAATGCCCCTCTTGAGATGCCCGGGAAGGCCCCCATATAGCGTGCAGGCGAACTTACAACCCTTTTCAACGTAGGCTGCCGCGCGCGGCGCCGCTACCTCATTTAGGAGCACGGCATGGCAAAAGAACCGCAAACCCCGTTGGATGACGAGCTGGCCCGCCAGGAGCAGGAAGCCGACGTGACCGAGCAGGTCGACGAGGAGCGTCTGGTGGAAGGCGACATCGATGGCGTGCTGGACGACGGCCCGGTGCTCGATGGCGACCTGATGGGCGACGGCACGGGCAACCCGGAGGCCGACGTGCTGGCCGCCCAGGTCGAGGAGCTCGAACAGAGCCTGGCGGAAGCCAAGGACCAGGCGCTGCGCGCCGCCGCCGAGGCGCAGAACGTGCGCCGCCGCGCCGAGGCCGAAGCCGACAAGGCGCGCAAGTTCGCGCTGGAGAAGTTCGTCAAGGAGCTGCTGCCGGTGGTCGATGGCCTCGAGAAGGCGCTCGAGAGCATGCAGGAAGACGCATCCGATGCGCATCGCGAGGGCGTGTCCATGACGCTCAAGATGCAGCTCGACGTGCTCCAGAAATTCGGCGTCGAAAGCGTCGAGCCCCACGGCGAGCCCTTCGACCCGCAGGTCCACGAGGCCATGGCCATGGTGCCCAACCCGGATCTCGAGCCCAACACCGTGATGGATGTCATGCAGAAGGGCTATCTGCTCAACGGTCGACTGGTGCGCCCGGCGATGGTCGTGGTCAGCCAGAAAGCCGGCTGATGTGATCCGGCGATATTGCGATATCGCCCCTTGAAAAGTACCGGGCGGCCCCCAGATAAAGGCCAACCCGCGGCGCTGCCGCAGACCGATTGCACTTTTTGTCACCACCGAATTCGAGGTTTTTGCTATGGGACGCATCATTGGTATTGACCTGGGCACCACCAACTCCTGCGTGGCGGTTCTCGACGGCGATAGCGCCAAGGTCATCGAAAACGCCGAGGGCGGCCGCACCACGCCGTCCATCATCGCCTACACCGACGATGGCGAGACGCTGGTCGGCCAGGCGGCCAAGCGCCAGGCGGTCACCAACCCGGAAAATACCCTGTACGCCATCAAGCGTCTGATCGGCCGTCGCTTCAAGGACGACGTCGTTCAGAAGGACATCAAGATGGTGCCCTACAAGATCGCCGAAGCCGACAACGGCGACGCCTGGGTGGAAGTGAAGGGCAAGAAGATGGCCCCGCCCCAGGTCAGCGCCGAAGTGCTGAAAAAGATGAAGAAGACCGCCGAGGACTACCTCGGTGAAACGGTCACCGAGGCGGTCATCACCGTCCCGGCCTACTTCAACGACAGCCAGCGTCAGGCGACCAAGGACGCCGGCCGCATCGCCGGCCTCGACGTCAAG
This sequence comes from Halomonas sp. 707D7, assembly GCF_024158715.1. Lineage (GTDB taxonomy): Bacteria > Pseudomonadota > Gammaproteobacteria > Pseudomonadales > Halomonadaceae > Vreelandella. The sequence goes on from NZ_JAMZBC010000036.1 coordinate 13,607, forward strand.
CGCATCATTAACGAGCCGACCGCCGCAGCACTCGCCTACGGCATGGACAAGTCGCGCGGCGACAAGACCATCGCGGTCTACGACCTGGGTGGCGGTACCTTCGATATCTCGATCATCGAAGTGGCCGACGTCGACGGCGAGACCCAGTTCGAAGTACTCGCCACCAACGGCGACACCTTCCTGGGCGGCGAAGACTTTGACCTGGCGCTGATCAACTACCTGGTCGACCAGTTCAAGTCCGACAGCGGCATCGACCTGTCCGGCGACAACCTGGCCATGCAGCGCCTGAAGGAAGCCGCCGAGAAGGCCAAGATCGAGCTTTCCAGCGCCCAGCAGACCGATGTGAACCTGCCTTACATCACGGCGGACAACACCGGCCCGAAACACCTCAACGTCAAGGTGACCCGCGCCAAGCTGGAATCACTGGTCGAGAACCTGGTGCAGCGCTCCCTCGAGCCCTGCAAGATGGCGCTCAAGGATGCCGGTCTCTCCGCCTCCGAGGTGGACGAGGTGATCCTGGTCGGCGGCCAGACCCGCATGCCGATGGTGCAGCAGAAAGCCGCCGAGTTCTTCGGCAAGGACGCGCGCAAGGACGTCAACCCGGATGAAGCCGTGGCCGTCGGTGCCGCGATCCAGGGCGGCGTGCTGGGCGGCGACGTCAAGGACGTGCTGCTGCTGGACGTCACCCCGCTGACCCTGGGCATCGAGACCCTGGGTGGCGTGATGACCCCGCTGATCGAGAAGAACACCACCATCCCGACGAAGAAGACCCAGACCTTCTCCACCGCGGATGACAACCAGACCGCCGTGACCATCCACGTGGCCCAGGGCGAGCGCAAGCAGGTCGCACAGAACAAGTCACTGGGTCGTTTCGATCTCAGCGACATTCCGCCGGCCCCGCGCGGCGTGCCGCAGATCGAGGTCGCCTTCGATCTGGACGCCAACGGCATCCTGAACGTCTCCGCGAAGGACAAGGCGACCGGCAAGGAGCAGTCCATCGTCATCAAGGCCTCGAGCGGCCTGTCCGATGAAGAGATCGATCAGATGGTGCGCGACGCCGAGGCCCACGCCGACGAGGACAAGAAGTTCGAGGCGCTGGTCCAGCTGCGCAACCAGGCGGACGGCATGATCCACGCCACCCGCAAGACCCTGGAAGAGGCCGGCGACAAGGCGACCGACGACGAGAAACAGGCCATCGAAAGCGCCATCAGCGACCTGGAAGCCGCGGTCAAGACCGACGACCAGGACGACATCCAGAAGAAACTGGATGCGCTGACCGAAGCCTCCGGCCAGCTGGCTCAGAAGATGTACGCCGAGCAGGCGGACGCCGCCCAGGCGGGCGGTGAAGGCGCCGAGGAAGCCGCGTCCAAGCCCGAGGACGACGTGGTCGACGCCGAGTACGAAGAAGTGAAAGACGAGCAGAAGAAGCAGTAACGTCTCTTTCTGCCAAGGAAAACGGTGACGCGGGGGCCAGCTCCCGCGTCGGCGTTTCCGAGCCGACCCTCATCACGTAACGAATTGACCAGGAGGCGTGGGACCCATGTCCAAGCGCGATTACTACGAAGTCCTGGGTGTTGAAAAAGGGGCCGATCAGAAAGAGATCAAGAAGGCCTACCGCCGCCTGGCGCAAAAATTCCACCCTGACCGCAACCCGGACGACGAGACCGCCGCAGAGAAATTCCGCGACGTCTCCGATGCCTACGAAGTACTCAGCGACGAGCAGAAGCGCGCCGCTTATGATCAGTTCGGCCATGCCGGTGTGGATGGCCAGGGCGGTGGCGGCTTCGGCGGCGGTGGCGCGGGCGACTTCAGCGACATCTTCGGCGACGTGTTCGGCGATATCTTCGGCGGAGGCGGCGGTCGGCGTCGCGGACCCAACGCTCCAGCGCGCGGCTCTGACCTGCGCTACAACCTCGAGCTCGACCTGGAAAGCGCGGTGGCCGGCACCACCGTCGACATCCGCGTGCCGCGTCACATCACCTGCGACCGCTGCGATGGCGACGGCGCCGAGCCCGGTACCACCAAGGACACCTGCCCGACCTGTCAGGGCATGGGTCAGGTGCGCATGCAGCAGGGCTTCTTCGCCGTGCAGCAGACCTGCCCGACCTGTCACGGTACCGGTGTGCAGATCAAGGTGCCGTGTCACAAGTGCAACGCCGAAGGCCGCGTACGCGAGACCCGCACGCTCTCGGTCAAGATTCCGCCCGGCGTGGATACCGGCGATCGCATTCGCCTGAACGGCGAGGGCGAGTCCGGCGTCAACGGCGGCCCGGCGGGGGATCTCTACGTTCAGGTAGCGATCAAGTCGCACCCGATCTTCCATCGTGACGGCAAGCACCTGCAGTGCGACGTGCCGATCAACTTCGTCGACGCTGCCCTCGGCGGCGAGCTCGAAGTGCCGACGCTGGATGGCCGCGTGAAGCTCAAGATCCCGCCGGAGACCCAGACCGGCAAGCTCTTCCGCCTGCGCGGCAAGGGCGTCAAGCCCGTGCGCGGCGGCGCCCCGGGCGATCTGCTCTGCAAGGTGGTGATCGAGACCCCGGTCAACCTCAACGACGAGCAGAAGGACCTGCTGCGCCAGCTCCAGAAGAGCTTCGACGGCAGCAACAGCCACAGCCACTCGCCGAAGAAGACCGGCTTCTTCGACAGCGTGAAGAAGTTCTTCGAAGAGATGAAGCCGTAAGGTTTCCAGGCAGACTCGCTGCGATGTCGCCACTGTTTCGGTAGCGCCGCGAGGCGTTCGCCGTTAGCGTACGAAGTCCCCGGTACCCACCGGGGACTTTTTTGTTTTCAAGGACGTCGGTCATGACTGGATTGCAGGATCGCCCGGGGCTGGGCATCTTTCTTCGCGTGCTGTCGGGGGTGATGTTCACCGGCATGTTCGTGTGCATCAAGGCGGTGAGCGACACGGTGCCGGTGGGCCAGTCGATCTTCTTTCGCTCGCTGTTCGCGCTGATCCCGATCGTGATCTTTCTGATGGTGCGCCGCGAGTTTCCCGGGGCGCTCGCGACCCGGCGACCGCTCGGGCATCTGCTGCGCTCGGGGCTGGGGGCGACGGCGATGTTCTTCTCGTTCTCGTCGGTGGCGTTTCTGCCGGTAGCCGAGGCCACACTCCTGGTGCAGCTTTCGCCGATCTTCATGGCCATGGGCGGCGTGCTACTGCTCGGCGAGAGGTTCTCGTTCTACCGCGCCGGCGCCATCGTGCTCGCACTTCTCGGCATGGCGGTGCTGGTGGTGCCCCAGCTGGGCGCGGGCAGTAGCGACGGGCGGCTTCTGGGCTATGCGCTCGGCACCATCGGGGCGCTTTTGACCGCCGGCGCCCTGCTCACCATTCGCCATATCTCGCGCACCGAAACCGCTGGCTCCATCGCGTTCTACTTCATCGTGGTGTCGGCGCTGGCCGGGCTCGCCACGTGGCCGCTGGGGTGGACGCCGCTGACCGGCAACGAGTTTGCGCTGCTGGTGCTGTCGGGGCTGTTCGGCGGGGCGGGGCATATCGCCATGACGCTGGCGTTTCGCTACGCCGAGGTGTCGAAGCTGGCCCCCTTCGAGTACGTGGCGCTGGTATGGCCGATCGCCGCCGACTGGGTGCTGTTCGGCATTCCCATCTCCAGCGGCTTCCTCCTGGCGCTGCCGTTGATGCTGGCCGGCGTGGCGCTGGCCTCGCTCGAAGGACGAGGGCTTGGCTTTCGGCGTCGCCGAAGGCGCTAGAGATACGGCCAGACACTTTTTCGAACTAAATTGCCCTTTGTATTTGCGGTGTATTGTCGCGTCTCCTATGTTTCAGGCTAATAGTTAGCAGGTTATGAGTTCTGCCCGGCTATCTATCGATCCGTTGCGGCCTTTGCACGCGGCGGGCTGAAACGAAAAAAGGGAACCGTGATGAAAAAGAGAGACGAGCCTGCTACCTCCGGGGGGCTGACCCGCAGGGAGCTACTGGGGTCGTCGGCGGCGCTGCTGGTCGGTGCCGCTGCCCCGGGCGCCGCCCAGGCGCTGACGTTTCGAGGCACCCCGGAATGGAAACCCTTGGCCAACGTGGCCGTCGAGCCGGTGGACGAAAGCGCCGGCTGGCAGTTCTTCACCGAGGAGGAGGCGGCGACCGTCGAGGCGATCGTCGAGCGGCTGATCCCGGCGGATGACCTGAGCATCAGCGGCAAGGAAGCAGGCTGCGCGATCTTCATCGACCGCCAGCTGGCCGGTGCCTACGGCGGCTTCGAGCGCCTCTACATGCACGGCCCCTTCCAGGACGGCACGCCCGAGCAGGGCGACCAGTCCCCCCTCACGCCGGGCCAGCGCTACCGCATCGGCCTTGCCGCCCTCGACGACCACTGCCGCCGCGAGCACGACGCGCGCTTTGCCGAGCTCGAGGCCGACCGGCGCGACCAGATCCTTTCCCAGCTCGAGCAGGAGCGGATTCAGCTCGACAATATCGACAGCCAACTCTTTTTCGAGCTGGTGCTCACCAACACCATGGAAGGCTTCTTCGCCGACCCCTTGTACGGCGGTAATCGTGACATGGCGTCCTGGAAGATGCTCGGCTTTCCCGGCGCCCGCTACGACTACCGCGACTACATCGAGCGACACAACGAAGACCTGGCGTTCACGCCGGTGAGCATCGGCGGGCGTTCCGACTGGCAAGCGCAGGGATAAGCGAACATGGCAACCAAACTACCTCCCACGGACGCGGTGGTGGTCGGGCTCGGCTGGGCCGGGGCGATCATCGCCAACGAACTCGTCGACGCGGGCCTCAGGGTCGTCGGCGTCGAACGCGGCCCCTGGCGCGATACCGCCAAGGATTTCAACATCGCCTCGGTCACCGACGAGCTGCGCTACGCTCAGCGTCAGGAGCTGATGCTGCGCACCGCCCAGAACACCATCACCATGCGCAACACGCCGTCGCAGACGGCGCTGCCGATGCGCAAGTGGGGCTCGTTCCACCCGGGCAACGGCACCGGTGGGGCGGGCAACCACTGGGCGGGGATCACCTTTCGTTTCCAGCCCGAGGAGTTTCGCCTGCGCAGCCACCTCGAGGAGCGCTACGGGGCGGATGCGATTCCCGACGAGCTCTCCTTGCAGGATTGGGGCACCGACTGGGACGAGATGGAGCCCTTCTACGACGCCTTCGAGAAGGTGGCCGGCACCTCCGGCCGGGCCGGGCAGCTCAAAAGCGGCCCGCAGCAGGGCGGCAACCCCTTCGAGGGCGTGCGCTCGAGCGACTACCCGACGCCGCCGCTCAGGCAGCCCTACTCGCCGACGCTGTTCGCCGAGACCGCCCGCGAGATGGGTTACAGCCCGTTCCCGGTGCCGTCGTCGCTGGTCTCCGAGGCCTACACCAACCCGCTCGGCGTGACCATGGGGCCGTGCACTTTCTGCGGTTTCTGCACCAACTACGGCTGTGCCAACTACTCCAAGGCGAGCGCCATCACCACGGTGTTGCCGGCGCTGATCCGCAAGGAGAACTTCGAGGCGCGCACCCACTGCGAGGTGCTCGAGGTCACCACCGACTCAAGCGGGCGCCGCGCCACCGGCATCATCTACGTCGACTCCGCCGGACGACGCTGGGAGCAGCCCGCCGAGATCGTCGTCGTCGCCGCCTTCACCTTCGAGAACGTGCGCCTGATGCTCACCTCGAACATCGGCCAGGCCTACGACCCGGCCACGCGCCAAGGCACCACCGGGCGCAACTACGCCTACCAGACCGCCAACAACGTGCAGCTGTTCTTCGATGACAAGAACTTCAACCCGTTCATCGGCGCAGGCGCCGTGGGCATGGGCATCGACGACTTCAACAACGACAACTTCGACCACGCGGGGCTCGGTTTCTTCGGTGGCGGCAGCATGCGCGTGACGCCGATCGGCGCGGCGCCGATCAACGCGCGCCCGACGCCGCCCGGCACGCCGCGCTGGGGCTCGAACTGGAAGCGTACCACCGTCGACAACTACAAGAGCACCATGTCGATCGGCTGCGAGGCGAGCAACTACTCCTCGCCCAACAACTACCTGTCGCTGGACCCCACCTACCGCGACCGGCTGGGGCGGCCGCTTCTGCGCATCACCTTCGACTTCACCGACAACGATCTGCGCATGGCGCAGTACGTCACCGACAAGACCGCCGAGGTCGCCCGGCGGATGAATCCGCGCCAGATCGTCGCCAACCCGCGCACCGGCCCCTGGGACGGGCGGCCCTACCAGTCCTCCCACGTGGTGGGCGGCTTCGTCATGGGGGCGGACCCGAGCAACAGCTCGGTGAACAAGCACTTGCAGGTGTGGGGCGTGCCCAACCTGTTCGTGGTCGGCGCCTCGGCGTTTCCCCAAAACCCGGGCTACAACCCCACCGGCACGGTCGGGGCGCTCGCCTTCAAGGCCGCCCACGGCATCGTCAACCGCTACCTGAGAAACCCGGGAGAGATGATTTCATGAAAACGCTCACCGGGGTCACACTCGCGCTGCTGCCGCTGTCGGCGCTGGCCGCCAGCACCGAGTACCAGGACATCGAACGCGGCCGCTACATCAGCGTGCTGGGCGACTGCGCCGCCTGCCACACCGTCGACGACGACCGGCCGCTGGCCGGCGGCGTGCCGCTGGAAACGCCCTTCGGCACGCTGATCGCCCCCAACATCACGCCGGACGACGCCACCGGCCTTGGCCGCTGGAGCCTCGATGAATTCAAGGCGGCGATGACCGAAGGGGTGGGCAAGGGCGGCTACCATCTCTATCCGGCCATGCCGTATCCCTCTTACACCCTGATGACCGACAAGGACATCCACGACCTGTGGGCGTTCCTGCAGACCGTCACGCCGGTCGAGAACGACATCGAGGCCAACCAGCTGCCGTTCCCGTTCAGCGTTCGCGGTGTGATGCGCGGCTGGAACTGGCTCAACTTCGACGAGCGCCGCTTCGAGCCGGACCCGGAGCAGCCCGACGACATCAATCGCGGGGCGTATCTGGTCGAGAGCCTGGGCCACTGCGGCACCTGCCACACACCGCGCAATTTCATGGGCGGCGACGGCGGCGACAAGTTCGCCGGGGCCACGGTGGAGGGGTGGTACGCGCCGAATCTCACTCCGAACCGGCACGTCGGCATCGGCGCCTGGAGCGAGGAGGGGCTCGTCGAGTACCTGAAGACCGGCGGCAACCGGTTCGGTTTCGCCTCGGGGCCGATGGCCGACGAGGTGCATCACTCGTCGCAATACTGGAACGACAGCGACCTGAGCGCGGTGGCGCGCTACCTGCTTTCGGGCGCGGGGCTCGATGCCGACGACTGGGACCGCGAGCCGCCCGAGCCGCTTGGCGAGGACGACCCGCAGGTACGCGCCGGTAGCCATATCTACTTCGATCGCTGCTCGGGCTGTCATACGCCCAATGGCGGCGGCGAGGAGGGCATCTTCCCGCAACTGGCAAGCAATCCGCTGGTCAACGGCGACAACACCACGTCGCTGATCCGCGTGGTGCTGGCGGGCAGCCGCCCGGTGGCCACCGACGCCAGGCCCACCGCCCCGGCGATGCCGGCCTTTGCCTGGAACTTGAGCGATAACGAAGTGGCGAGCGTGCTGACCTATGTGCGCAACAGCTGGGGTAACGCCGCACCGGCGGTCGCGGCCGGCGATGTCGCCGATATCCGCGAAGCGCTGGAAGAGGAGTAAAAGAAGAGATGCCGGCGGGGCCCACCCGCCGGCGCGAGCCACTTTAGACGGCTTCTTCGACGATGAGCTGCGGGCGGCCCTTGGAACAGGGCTCGATGCGCGCTTCTACCCGGTACACCTGGCGCAGAAGCTCGGGGGTGATGACTTCGTGGGTGGCGCCGCAGGCGATCAGGCGGCCGTGGTCGAGCACCATGGCGCAATCGGTGAAACGCAGCGCGTGCCCGAGATCGTGCAGCGCCACCAGGATCAGCATGCCGCGCTGATCCGCCAGCCGTCGCATTACGGTGAGCAGGTTGATCTGGCGGTTCAGGTCCAGCGCCGAGGTGGGTTCGTCGAGCATCAGGATCTCCGGCTCCTGCACCAGCGCCTGGGCGGCACTCACCAGCTGGCGCTGGCCGCCGCTCAGGTCACCGATATCGCGCTCGCCGAGTGCTACGATATCGAGCTCCGCGAGCGCCCGGTCGACCTGCTCGAGATCCTCCGGCTCCACCTTGAGGCTGCGCCCCTGCATGCGCGCCAGCAGTACCGATTCATAGACGCTGAGCACCGCCTTTGCGCCGGTGTCCTGGGGCATGTAGGCCACCGGGCGTTCGGCCCGGGTCTCGGCGATGCTGACCGCTCCTTCACCGGCCACCAGGCCCAGAATGCGCCGGAAAAGCGTCGATTTACCCGCCGCGTTGGGGCCCAGCAGCGCCACCACCTGGCCGCCTTCAAAACGCGGCGTGGTGATCTCTTCGACGATGGTGCGCCGCCCGTAGCGGGCGGATACGCCGTCAAGCTTGAGGGTTACCATGAGGGAATCACCATGACGCTTTCTTGTGGTTGAGCACCAGAAACAGGAAGAACGGAATGCCGACCAACGAGGTGATGATGCCGATCGGGATGATGGTGCCGGGAATGATCAGCTTGGAGATCACCGAACCCACCGAGAGAATCAGCGCGCCGCACAGTGCCGAGCCCGGCAGGAAGAAGCGCTGATCCTCGCCCAGCAGCATGCGCGCGATGTGCGGCCCGACCAGTCCGATGAAGCCGATGGTGCCGACGAAGGCCACCGCCACGGCGGAGAGCAGCGAGACCAGCACCAGTACTTCCAGGCGCAGCGCGCGCGGCTTGACGCCCATGCTCTCGGCCTTGGCATCGCCCAGGCGCATGGCGGTCAGCGCCCAGCCGTGGCGGGCGAGCAGCGGTAGCACGACGGCGAGAATGCCCAGCGCGATCCAGAACTTCGGCCAGGTCGCCTTGGTCAGGCTGCCCAGGGTCCAGAACACCACCGCAGACACCGCTTCCTGGCTTGCGAAGAACTGGATCAGCGCCATGAGCGAGTTGAAGATGAACACCATGGCGATGCCCAGCAGCACGATGGTCTCCACCGTGACGCCACGCTTCAGGCTCAGAAGGTGGATCAGAAACGCCGTGAACATGGCCATGACGAAGGCGTTGATCGGCACCACGAAGGCGAGGGCGGCGGGTACGATGGCAACGCCGAAGGCCAGGCCCAGGGCCGCGCCGAAGCTCGCCCCCGCCGAAATGCCGAGCGTGAAAGGGCTCGCCAGCGGGTTGCTCAGGATGGTCTGCATCTGGGCGCCGGCGACCGACAGACTCGCGCCCACCACCAGCGCCATCAGCGCCACCGGCATGCGAATTTCCCAGAGAATCACCCGCGCCTGATTGCTGACGCTGTCCGGGGTGAGCAGTGCCGCGATCACTTCCGTGAGGCTGTAGCGCGCGGGGCCGAGGGCGAGGTCCACGCACAGGCTGAAGAACAGCGTCA
>NZ_JAMZBC010000037.1 GCF_024158715.1 Halomonas sp. 707D7
TATGCCGCGAGATGACCGCCGGCGCCCAGCGTAGCGACGATATCGCGCTGCCGCCGGTGCCGTGATTGACGACGGTTCGGCTAGAACGCGTCCCAGTCGCCGTGGGTCGAGGCGGCTGGCGATAACGCCTTGACGGGCGAGGGCGATACGGCACGCGCCGGCGCGCTGCCGGATACCTTGAAGCTGCCGATCGTGCTGGCGAGCTGGCCGGACTGCTCCTTCAACTGCTCGGCGGCGGTGGTGGACTCTTCCACCAAGGCGGCATTCTCCTGGGTCATGCGGTCGAGATCCGCCACCGCGATGTTGACCTGCTTGATACCGTCGCTCTGCTCGCTGGTGGCCGCCTCGATCTCCTCGAGCACGTCGTTCACCCGGGTGATGTGGGCGACGATCTCCGCCATGGTGTCGCCGGCGCTGCGCACGAGCGCCGTGCCGCTGTTGACCTTGCCCTGGGAGTTCTCGATCAGCGCCTTGATGTCGTTGGCCGCATCGCTGCTGCGCCGGGCGAGGTTGCGCACCTCTTCGGCCACCACGGCGAAGCCGCGGCCGTGCTCGCCGGCCCGCGCCGCCTCGACCGAGGCGTTGAGTGCCAGCAGGTTGGTCTGAAACGAGATGCTGTTCATCAGGTTGACGATGTCGCCGATCTTCTCGGAGGCCTGGGTGATCTCCTCCATGGTGGTCACCACGCTGCCCATTACCTCGCCGCCGTGGCCGGCCACCTGGGAAGCGGTCTGGGAGAGCTTGCTGGCCTCCTGGGCGGAGGCGGCGGTGTGCTGCACGGTGCTGGTGATCTGCTCGATGGAGGCCGAGGTCTCCTGCAGGCTCGCCGCGGTGTTGTCGGTGCGCCGGGAGAGGTCCTGGCCGCCGGTGGCGATCTCGTCGGCGGCGAGGTGGACCGCATCGCTGCTGGCGCGAACCTCGATCAGCACGCTCTCCATCTTGTCGACGAAGCGGTTGAAGGCGCTGCTGATCTGGGCGACCTCGTCCTTGCCGGCGACGGTCAACCGTCGGGTCAGGTCGCCCTCGCCGGAGGCGATGTCGTTCAGGGCGTCGCGGGCGCGCTCGAGACCCGCCAGCGTGCGCCTGAGCCACAGGCCCATCACCAGGGCGGTCACGGCGATGACCACGGCCAGGGTGAGCAGTGCCGATTGCAGCAGGGCGCGCAGCCCGCTCGTCGCTTCGTGTTCGTCCAGGGCCACGCCGAGCTCCCAGTCGGTGCCGGCGATCGGCGTGACTGCCAGGCGCTTGAGACGACCGTCGACGTCCAGCGGTGTCCAGGTGCCGGGGTTGGCGCCCAGGCGCTCGAGCTCCGCGGTGGTCAGGCCATGGCCGATCTGCTGGATCGGTTCGAGCGTCAACGCCTGGTCGGGATGCGCGATCACCGTTTCGCCATGCGTGCTCAGGAAGGCAAAGCTCGACGGGGTGGGCTGAATGGCGTTGACGTGCTGGATGAGGCTGTCGATCGTCACGTCGCCGCCGACGACACCGAGCAGGCGCTGGTTGCGCTTGACCGGCATGGCGAAGGTGACCACCAGGCGTCCGGTGGCGTCGTCGACATAGGGAAGGGAAAGGAACAGGCCGTCCTGGGCGGTCGCGCCCTGATACCAGTCGCGCGTGCGAGGGTCGTACCCCTCGGAGACCGGGGTGGTCGAGAGGTGGCGCCCGTCGACCTGGCCGAAGAAGGCGGCCAGAAAACCGCCGGACTCTTCCAGCTGGGTCAGGGCCGCCAGCGAGGACACCTCGCCCACGCGACGGCTGGCGGCCTCCAGCATCGACGCGCGGGCCGCCGCCCACTCCTCCAGCGCCACCGCGTTGCCTTGGGAGATGGAGGCCAGCTGCTGGGCGATCTGGCGGTCGTTGTGGGTCTCGAGGGTGAAATAGCTGACCGCAGCGTTGATCGCCAGGGCCAGCAGGATCGCCGCCAGAACGGCGACGATGATTCGGTTGCGCAGGGAAGACAGCATGGACGTTCTCGATGGCTAGGGGCAATCAGTTACGCGGGTTATGTCGCGCGGGGTGCCTAGCTATCGGCGGGCTCTTCTACTTCTTTAGTCTAGCCCTCGACGACCACTCACTTGAGGTTGGCGAGCGCCTTTTCGATCTCTTCCAAGGAGGCCTTGGTCAGATCCTTGGAAAGCGTATGGGTCACGAGCTTCTGGGTCGGCTTGTCGAGCTTGTCGCGCAGAAGCCCCAGGAACTTCGGTGCGGCGATGAGGATCAGTTCGTCCAGCGTGTTACGGGTACGAACATCGAACAGGTACTGGGTCACCTGCTTGGCGAACATCTCGTTTTCGTGCTCGAGCGCCTCGCCGCCTTCGGCGGAGGAGCGCGATGCGCCGCTCGATCCGGTGTGAACGTCCGCTCCGGGCGAGTCGGTGACCAGGTCACCCTCGTGCAGGCGCCCCTCGGCGTGGACCAGGCTCTCCTTTTCCGTCAGCGTGTTCGCGGCGTGGGTGAAGATGCGCGCCCGAGCCGCGTCGGCGACCACGATGTAAGTCGGCATGAGTAACGTCCTCCGTGTCGTTGATGTGTCTTAAACATGGCAAGCGTTCGGTCGTCGGTCAACCGAGACGCCTGCCCGTTCGGCAACGTCTAGAGCACCTTGCGCCGCAGAAGGCTCGTCACCGCCTCACCGATCAATACCAGCACGATGATCGCCAAAAGGATCGTGGCCACCGTCGGCCAGGCGAAGGTGTCGATGGAGCCCTGCAGAATGACACCGATACCGCCGGCTCCCACCAGCCCCAGCACCGTGGATTCGCGGATGTTGATGTCCCAGCGCAGAATCACGATGGCAAAGAAAGCAGGCATCACCTGGGGCACGATGGCGTAGGCGATCACCTTGGCTTTCGAGGCCCCGGTGGCTTCCATCGCCTCCACCGGGCGGCGGTCGATCTCCTCGATCGCCTCGCCCATGAGCTTGCCGATGAAGCCGATGGAGCGGAACACGATGGCGAGAATGCCCGCCAGCACCCCAGGGCCGAAGATCGCCACGAACAGCAGCGCCCAGATGATGGTGTTCACCGAGCGGCTGGACACCAGGATGAAGCGTCCGATCCACAGGCACACCCGGTTGGGGGTGGTGTTCTGGGCGGCGATGTAGGCCACCGGCAGGGCGAAGAAGATGGTCAGGAAGGTGGCCAGGGTGGCGATATGCACGGTTTCGAGCAGCGCACTCAGGATGTTGGCCAGCCCCGCCGGGCTGGGTGGCCACATGCGCCCGGCAAGGCCCGAGATCTGGTTGGGGGCGTCCCACACCCAGGGCCAGAAGATGTCGATGTCGCGCAGCGCCCAGACCACTAGCATCAAGGTGAGCAGCAGCACGGCGTAGCGGGTCAGGCGCGCCTTGCGGTCATAACGTTGCCAGACGCGGTCGGCGAGTCGTTCGGCGTGATCTACCATATCTTTTTCCTTACCCAACCGCTCACGCCTTCGCTCAGCAGAATCACCGCGATGATCACCAGCAGGATCGCGAAGGCGAAGTCATAGTCGTAGCGCCCGAAGGCATTCATCAAGGTGCCGCCGATACCGCCGGCCCCCACGATACCCACCACCGCCGACGCGCGCAGGTTGCTGTCGAGCTGATACATGGAAAGCCCCACCTGGCGCGGCAGGATCTGCGGGAACACCGCGTAGAAGAGGGTCGCCAGATACCCCGCCCCCGCCGCGCGCATGGCCTCCACCTGACCCCAGTCGATCTCCTCGATCTCCTCGGCCAGAAGCTTGCCGACGAAGCCGATCGAGTAGAGCGTCAGGGTCAGGATGCCCGCCAGCGGGCCAAAGCCCACGGCAGCGACGAACAGGATCGCCACGATGACCGGGTGAAAGCTTCGCGAGACGATGATGATCGCGCGGCCCACCAGGTAGAGGGGCATCGGCGCGATGTTGCGCGCCGCCATCACCGCGAAGGGGATCGACAGCAGCACCCCCAGAAGCGTTGCCAGAATGGCGATCTGGAAGCTCTCCTTGAACCCGGTGAGCAAGAGCCCGTAGCGGTCGAAGTTCGGCGGGAAGCCGCCGCTGAAGATGCGCGCCGCCCGGGGCAGGCCCTCGCTGATTCGCGCCCAGTTGAACGGCAGCGAGCCGAAGGCCCAGATCAGGTACGCCGCGGCCAGGATCAGAAGGCCGTAGCGCAGCAGCGGGTTGGCGATGAACGGAGGCTTTTTCCAGTGCCGGACCGGCGCGGTGTCAGGAGACGCCATGGGAGGCCTCCTTCGGCGGCGGTGGCGCAAGCTCCTCGTCCGGCGCTTCGATACCGCCGTAGATCGCTTCCAAGGCTTCCTTGTTGAAGTCCGAAGGCGCGCCGTCGAAGATCATCTTGCCGTGACGCAGACCGACGACGCGCTCGGTATAGGTCTTCGCCTGGGCGACGTTGTGGATGTTGATCAGCACCGGCAGCGACAGCTCCGCCGCCAGGCTTTGAAGCAGCATCATGATCTGCTCGGAAGTGCGCGGGTCGAGCGAGGCGGTGGGCTCGTCCGCCAGCAGCACCTCCGGGTCCTGCATTAGTGCGCGCACCACTCCCACCCGCTGGCGTTCGCCGCCGGAGAGCTCGTCGGCGCGCTTGTTGGCGTAGTGGGCGATGCCGACCCGCTCCATCAGATGGAAAGCGCGGTCGATGTCCGCTTGAGGGTAGCGCCGGGAAATGGCCTGGAACAGGTTCACGTAGCCGAGCCTGCCGGCCAGCACGTTCTCCATGACCGTGAGCCGGTCGAGCAGGTTGAATCCCTGGAACACCATGCCGATCTTGCGGCGGGCACGCCGGAGCTCACCTCCTTTGAGGTTGACGAGCTCGGTACCGTTGAGGGTGATCGAGCCGGAAGTGGGCTCCACCAGCCGGTTGATGCAGCGAAGCATGGTGCTCTTGCCCGCCCCGGAGGCCCCCACGATCGAGACCACGGTGTTGCCTTCGACGCTCAGGTTCAGACCCTTGAGCACCGCTTCGCCATGGCCGTACTGCTTGACCAGATCCTTGATTACTAGCATGTCATCGTACTCGTTCGCGAAAGAGTGTCGCACCGCGTGAGCGGTGCGACCGGGGTCACTCCAGGTTTTCCTGGGTATAGCTCACGCCGTTGGCGGCCTGGATGGTACGGATGACCTGCCAGTTGTCCTTGTAATTGATCGGAATGAATTTCTCGACGCCCTCGAACTCCTCGCCAAGCTCGGTGCCGGCGAAATCGAAGCTGAAGAACGCCTCTTCGATCTTCTCGACCAGATCCGGATGCAGGTTGTAGGCGTAGTTGTAGGAGGTGGTGGGGAAACGGTCGGACTCGTAGATCATGCGTACGTCATCGGTATCGTAGAGCCCGCGCGCGGCCATGCGATCCACCACCTCCGAGGCCACCGGCGCGGCGTCGTAGTCGCGAGCGACCACGCCCAGCATCGACTGGTCATGGCTGCCGGAGTAGACGACCTCGTAATCCTCGTCCGGGGTGATGCCGAGTTCGGGCAACAGCGCCCGGGGCGCCAGGTTGCCGGAGTTGGAGGTGGGCGAGGTGTGAGCCACGCGCTTGCCCTTGAGATCCTCCAGGTCCTGGATATCGGAATCGGCGTGGGTGAAGATCTGCAGCGTATAGCCGAACTGGCCGTCGTCGGAGCCCATAAGCGCGAAGGGCACGGCCCCGGCCAGGTTCACGGCGAAGGGGGTGGGGCCCGTCGAGAACCCGGCGATGTGCAGCCGGCCGCTGCGCATCGCTTCGACCTGGGCGGCGTTGGACTGGACGGCGAAAAAGCGCACGTCGCGCCCGGTCACTTCGGAGAGGTGGTCGATGAAGGGCTGCCAGATGTCGGTATAGATGGCAGGATCTTCCACCGGGGTATAGGCGAAGATCAGCGTGTCCGGGTCGAGCCATTTGGACTCGTCCGTCGGCCGGTCGGCGACTAGGTCACCGTTTTCATCGCAGTAGAGGGCATCCAGATCGCCACGCTCGCACTCGGCGAAGGCATGGGTGGACAACAATGCCAGGGGCAGAACCGCGCCCGCCAGCAGCGAACGCTTGTAGGCGCGCTTGGAAGCAGTGAAGGTAGCCATGTGAACCTCGATTGTGGGGTTATTTTTATGAAGTCATGCGCAGTTTTGAGCGTCGTATGGCAATGTAAGCGGCGTGAGTTTCGCTACTGCGCATAAAATGTTTGTTTTTCGAAAACGACACTTCTTCAACGTAGGGTTTGTGACAAACTTATGTCAAGCACTTTACAGGGCTCCTTATACCATTGGCGCAATCGCTATCTGCTCATGCGTCACGGCCATAGTCAGGCCAACGAACGCGGGCTGATCATAAGCTCACCGGAGCGCGGGCTCGAGGCTTTCGGGCTTTCCGACACCGGCCAGCGCCAGCTCAATGACAGGATCGCGCACTGGACCTGGCCCAGGCCCACGAAGGTGATCCATTCGGATTTCTTGCGCACTACCCACACCGCCCGGCGCGTGGCCGAGGCCTTCGGCCTTGCCATGGCAGCGGATACTCGCCTGCGCGAACGGGGATTCGGTGAGTTCGAGGGGGGCGCCGACAGCGCCTATCCGACGGTCTGGGAGCAGGACGCCGCCAGTGCCGAGCACGACACCGGCGGGGTCGAACCCGTGAGTCGGGTGGCGGCGCGCATGCGCGAGGCGATCGAGGCGCTGGAGCAGCGCTACACGGGAGAGGTGATTCTGGTGGTGAGCCACGGCGACCCGCTGCAGATACTGCTCACTGCGCTTGCCGACCGGCCGCTCACGAGGCATCGCGAGCAGCCGGCGCTTTTGCCTGCCAGCATCACCGAGTGGGGCTAGTGGCCGAGGATCTGGCTCAAAAAGAGCCGGGTGCGCTCGGACTGCGGGTCGTTGAAGAACGGCTCCGGCGCGTTCTCCTCGATGATCTGGCCCTGATCCATGAAGATCACCCGGTCCGCCACGGTCTTGGCGAAGCCCATCTCGTGGGTCACGCAGAGCATCGTCATGCCTTCGTTGGCGAGCTCGATCATGACGTCCAGCACTTCCTTGATCATTTCCGGGTCGAGCGCCGAGGTGGGCTCGTCGAACAGCATCACGTCCGGATGCATGCATAGCGAGCGGGCGATGGCCACGCGCTGCTGCTGGCCGCCGGAGAGCTGGCCCGGGTACTTCCTGGCCTGCTCGGCGATGCGCACCCGTTCCAGGTACTTCATCGCCTGGGCCTCGGCTTCGCGGCGCGGTTTCTTCTGCACCCACATCGGCGCGATGCAGCAGTTCTCCAGCACCGACAGGTGCGGAAACAGGTTGAAGTGCTGGAACACCATGCCGACGCTGCGGCGCACCTGCTCGATGCGCTTGACGTCCTGGGTGAGCGGTACGCCGCCCACGACGATATCGCCCTGCTGATGCTCTTCCAGGTGGTTGATGCAGCGAATCATGGTCGACTTGCCCGAGCCCGAAGGCCCGCAGATCACGATGCGCTCGCCGCGCTTCACTTCGAGGTGAATGTCGCGCAGCACGTGGAAGTCGCCGTACCACTTGTTGACGCCGCGCATCTCGACCATCAGGTCCTGGGGTTTCAAAGCTGCTTCGCTCATGAGGTTATCCTTGAATCAAGTAGCGGCGTTAGCGCTTGTGGCCGGTGTTGAGGCGGCGTTCGAGATACTGGCTGTAGCGCGACATGCTGAAACAGAAGATCCAGAACATGAACGCGGCGAACACGTAGCCTTCCAGCGAGAAACCCAGCCAGCGGGAGTCGGAAAGCGCGGCCTGGACGATGCCGAGAAGATCGAAGAGCCCGATGATCATCACAAGCGTGGTGTCCTTGAACAGCGAAATGAAGGTATTCACGATGCCGGGAATCATCATCTTCAGCGCCTGGGGCATGACGATCAGCCCCATGCGCTTCCAGTAGGTCATGCCCAGCGCCGCGGCGGCCTCCTCCTGGCCCTTGGGAATCGCCTGCAGCCCGCCGCGAATCACCTCGGCCATGTAGGCGCTCTGGAACAGCGTGATGCCGATCAGCGCCCGCACCAGCCGATCCACGGTGATGCCCGTGGGTAGAAACAGCGGCAGCATGACCGAGGCCATGAACAGTACCGTGATCAAGGGCACCCCGCGCCAGAACTCGATGAACACCACCGAGAAGCTCTTGACGATGGGCATGTTCGAGCGCCGGCCCAGCGCCAGCACGATGCCGATGGGCAGGGCCCCCACCATGCCGACGGTGGCCAGCAGCAGCGTGAGCATCAGCCCGCCCCAGCGGTGGGTGGGTACCCGGGGCAGATCGAAGTAGCCGCCGTGCAGCAGCACGAAGGCGATCACCGGGAAGACCAGCAGCGCGAAGGCCGCTACCCAGCGCTTCAGGGGCAGGCGCGGAATGGCGAGCCAGGCGATCAGCGCGAAGAAGCCTGCGAAGACGATGTTGGCCCGCCAGATCTCCGAGCGCGGGTAGAGGCCATAGATGAACTGGGTGAAGCGCGCGTTGATGAACACCCAGCAGGCGCCCTCCCGGGAGCAGTCGTCCCGGGTGGTGCCCACCCAGTCGGCGTCGATGAACGCCCACTGCACCGTGGGTACCACCAGCAGGTAGAGCACGTACAGGCCGATCAGCGTGAACAGCGTGTTGATGGGACCGTTGAAGAGGCGGGTGCGCAGCCACGCCACGGGGCCGAGGGTGTTTCTCGGGGCCGGGCGCGGGTCGATCATGGTGCGATTATGGATCATGGTTTGTTTCCACCCTTGCCTAGCGTTCGACCAGCGCCACGCGGGCGTTGAACCAGTTCATGAACATGGAGACCGTAAGGCTGATACTCAGATAGACCGCCATGGTCATGGCGATGACCTCGATGGCCTGGCCGGTCTGGTTCAGCGTGGTACCGGCGAACACCGACACGAGATCCGGGTAGCCGATGGCCGTCGCCAGCGACGAGTTCTTGATCAGGTTCAGGTACTGGCTGGTCAGTGGCGGAATGATCACGCGCATGGCCTGGGGAATGACCACCAGGCGCAGGATCAGGTTGCGCGGCAGGCTCAAGGCCTGGGCGGCCTCGGTCTGGCCGTGGGAGATCGCCTGGATGCCCGAGCGCACGATCTCGGCGATGAAGGAGGCGGTGTAGATCGAAAGCGCGAGCCACAGCGCCAGAAACTCCGGAATCACCGTCACGCCGCCGCGGAAGTTGAAGCCTCTGAGCTCGGGCACGTCCCAGGTGATCGGTACCCCCGAGGCCAGCAGCACAAGAAGCGGAAGGCCAACGATCAGCGCAAACGACAGCCAGTAGGCCGGCAGGCGTTTGCCGGTGGCCTCGTGGCGGCGCTTGTTCCAGACGATCAGCGCGATGCTCGCAACGATCGCCACCCCGAAGGCCAGCGGAATCAGGCCGAAGCCGGATTCGAACAGGGGCTCCGGCAGGTAGAGCCCGCGCACGTTCAAGAAAAACACTTCACCGAAGGAGAGGCTGTCCCGGGCCCCGGGCAGCGTGCGCAGCACGGCGAAGTACCAGAAGAATATCTGCAGAAGCAGCGGGATGTTGCGAAAGGTCTCGATATAGGCGGCGGCCAGCTTGGCGATCAGCCAGTTGGGCGAGAGCCTTGCAATGCCGACGATGAAACCGATGAGCGTGGCGGCGAGTACGCCGAGCCCGCCCACCAGCAGCGTGTTGAGCAGCCCCACGAAGAAGGTGCGCCCGTAGGTGCTCTGCGACGAGTAGTCGATCAGGCTCTGGACGATGCCGAAGCCTGCGGTGTTGTCGAGAAAGCCGAAGCCCGTGGTGATGCCACGGGAGGCCAGGTTCTGCTGGGTGTTGCCCACGATGTAGAGCAGAAAGGCGGCCACCGCCGCGATCACCAGCACCTGGAAGATGAGGGCGCGCTTGGCGCGGTCTCGCCAGAACGGGGGCTTGTGGCCCATCGGACGAGCGTTGGGTCTTACGGACATGAAAAGCGTCTCCGCTGATACGGCAGAATCGATCGAAGGGCCCGCCGCCCCGTTTGTGAGTTGTTGTCGGGGCGCCGGGCCGGGGGCCTAGGAGACGCTTAGCGAATCGGCGGCGCGTAGTGGAAGCCGCCCTGGTTCCACAGCGCGTTGACGCCGCGCTCGATCTGAAGCGGCGAGTCCATGCCCACGTTGCGCTCGAAGCTCTCACCGTAGTTGCCGACCTGGCTCACGATGTTGTAGGCCCAGTCCGCTTCCAGCCCCATGCCTTCACCGTAGTTGCCGTCCTGGCCGAGGATGCGCGCCACGTCCGGGTTCTCGCTGTCCATCATGTCGTCGACGTTTTCCGAGGTGATGCCGTACTCCTCGGCA
Organism: Halomonas sp. 707D7; assembly: GCF_024158715.1. Taxonomy (GTDB): domain Bacteria; phylum Pseudomonadota; class Gammaproteobacteria; order Pseudomonadales; family Halomonadaceae; genus Vreelandella. Next base: position 10,242 of record NZ_JAMZBC010000037.1, read on the forward strand.
TTGAGCATGGCGAACAGCGACCACTTGACGATGTTGAGCCAGTTGTCGTCGCCTTGACGCACGACCGGTCCCAGGGGCTCCTTGGAAATGATCTCCGGCAGGATCATGGCGCTTTCCGGATCGTCGAGCTGGATGCGCAGCGCGGCCAGCTGAGAGGTGTCCGAGGTCAGCACGTCGCAACGCCCGGCCTGGAAACCGCCCACGGTCTGCTCGGAGGTGTCGAACACGATCGGGTCGAAGGCCATGTCGTTGGCACGGAAGTAGTCCGCCACGTTGAGCTCGGTGGTGGTGCCGGACTGGATGCAGATCGCCGCGCCGTCGAGCTCGTCGGCGCCGCCGATGCCCAGGTCGCGGTTGACCATGAAGCCGATGCCGTCGTAGAAGGTCACGCCGGTGAAGTTGAGACCGAGGGTGGTATCGCGGGTGGTGGTCCAGGTGGTGTTACGAGAAAGGACGTCGATCTCGCCGGACTGCAGCGCCGTGAAGCGCTCCACGGCGTTGAGCGAGACGTAGTTCACCGCGTCGGCATCCCCCAGCACCGCCGCCGCCACCGCCCGGCACACGTCGACGTCGAGACCCTGCCACTCGCCGCTGTCGTCCGGCGCGGAGAAGCCCGGCAGACCATCGCTCACTCCACACTGTACGGCGCCTCGTGAGCGCGTCTCTTCCAGCGTATCCGCCTGAACGCTCGCCACACCGGATAGGGTGATGGCGCCGGCGGAGGCCAGCAGTACCACGTGTTTTTTGTTAAGCATGGTTGTTTCCCTTCCTCGTTTTATACGTATCGTTGTACATGTCAGCGCATGTCACCCATAACGCTAGCAAGGAAGATGCCAGAAGCGGCATGACGACTCATTCAGCGCTTTTCAACGCTAAAGGGCCGACGTTGGGACCAAAGTTGTGCTGTAAAAAGGGGCGGGATCGTCTAGCGAGAGCACCCTTTTGGTGCGCTGGCCGAAGAAAGATTACTCATTCGGCCAGCAAAAACAGTCGGCTAGTGCGTAGCGGTCAACGAATCGGGGGGGCGTAGTGCAACCCGCCGTCGCGCCATAGCGCGTTCAGCCCGCGGCCGATATTAAACGGTGAGCCTGCCCCGACGCTGCGTTCGAATACCTCGGCGTAATTGCCGACCTGCTTGACGATCTGGTAAGCCCAGTCCGCCTCGAGCCCCATGCCCTCGCCGTAATCTCCGTCGCGACCCAGAAGGCGCATCACGTCCGGGGAGTCGTCGTCGAGCATGTCGTCCACGTTGGCCTGGGTCACGCCGAGCTCTTCGGCGTTGAGCAACGCGAACAGCGACCACTTGACGATGTTGAACCACTGATCGTCCCCCTGGCGCACCGCCGGGCCCAGCGGCTCCTTGGAGATGATCTCCGGCAGCACCACCGCCATGTCCGGATCGGCCAGCTGCACGCGCTGGGCATAGAGCTGGGAGGCGTCGGTGCTCAACACGTCGCAGCGCCCCTCCTCGAAGCCGACGATCGACTGTTCAGGCGCATCGAAGACGACGGGATCGAAGCTCATGCCATTGAGGCGAAAGTAGTCGGAAAGGTTGAGCTCGCTGGTGGTGCCGGACTGGGTGCAGACCGCCGCGCCGTCGAGTTCCTTGGCGCTCTGCACGCCGAGATCGCTTGCCACCATGAACGCCTGGCCATCGAAATAGCTCACGCCGACGAAGTGCAGTCCGAGCGTGGTGTCCCGGGTGGAGGTCCAGGTAGTGGTGCGCGCGAGCACGTCGACCTCGCCGGACTGAAGCGCGGCGAAGCGCTCGACGGAATCCAGCGGCACGAAGTCGACTCGGGCGCCCTCGCCAAGAGCGGCAGCGGCCACCGCCCGGCAGATGTCGGTATCGAGCCCCTGGTAGGTGTCCTCGTCGTCCAGCGCCGAGAAGCCGGGCTGAGCGGCGTTGACCCCGCAGCGCAGCGCCCCGCGCTCCTTGACCGTCTCGAGGGTACTGGCAAGCGAAAGACCCGGCAGTAGAAGCGCCGCCACGAGCACGCCGCCCACTCTGTTTAATCGATACACGTTGTTCATTGTTGTTTCCCTTGTGAAGAGGGATCGCGTGATCCGTGAAAAGGACGAAAAAAGGCCGGGCAGTGCCCGGCCTCGTCGATGTTGCAGCCTGATCCGTCGCTAGGCGAACGCGGCGCGCATGAACGGCGGCAGCGCCAGGGCGCCACGGTGGGCCTCCACCGTATAGTACTGTAGCGGCATTTCGTGGCCCGCGGCGGCCTCTTCGCGAAAGCGTTCAACGCTTACACCCTTGCCGGCGAGGGTCACGCTCCACCAGCCGGAAGGATAGACCGGCTGCGGGAAGGGGAGCGTCGCCACGCTTTCAAAGCCCGCCGCCTGCATGTCGCCTCGCAGTTCGCGAATGATCGAGCCCGAATGGTAGAGCGGCGACTCGCTCTGCTGCACCAGCACGCCGCCGGGCTTGAGAATCCGGTGGCAGCGCTTGAGGAAATCGGTCTTGAACAGTCCTTCCGCCGGGCCGACCGGGTCGGTGGAGTCGATGATCAGTACATCGATGCTCTCGTCCTCGGCGTCATCGACCCACTTCACGCCGTCGGCGAACAGAAGCTCGGCGCGCGGATCACCGTTGGACTCGACCAGCGCCGGGAAGAAGCGCTCGGCGGCCTTGGTGACTTCCTCGTCGATATCGATCTGGGTGACCTTCTCCACGCTTTCGTGGCGCAGCACCTCTTTCAGCGTGCCGCAGTCGCCGCCGCCGATGATCACCACCCGCCTGGGATCTTCGTGGGTGAAGAGCGCCGGATGGGCGATCATCTCGTGATACAGGAAGTTGTCGCGGTCGGTGAGCATCACGCAGCCGTCGAGCACCATCAGGTTGCCGTAGGTCTCGGTGGCGTACACCTCGAGGTGCTGATAGTCGCTCTGCACGTCGAGCAGTTTCTCGCTGATCCTGAGCGCGAAGGCGCTGCCGTGGCTGTCGAATACTTCGGTAAACCACTGATCCTGATTCACATCGCTCATCGAGCGTCTCCGTCGTTCTGGTTCTGATGCTGGTTCTGATGGTACTGGGGGCTCAGTTCGTGCAGCGCGTCCATGAAGGCGCTGACGTTGTCCGGGCTGGTGAACTGGCTGATGCCGTGGCCCAGGTTGAAAACGTGGCCCGGCCCCGCGCCGTAGCTCTCCAGCACCCGGGCGACCTCGGCGCGAATCGCGGACGGGCGGGCGAAGAGCACGTTGGGGTCCAGGTTGCCCTGAAGCGCCACCTTGTGACCGACCCGGGCACGGGCGTCACTGAGCTCGGTGGTCCAGTCGATGCCGAGGGCATCGGCGCCGGCGCAGGCGATGTGCTCGAGCCACTGGCCGCCGTTCTTGGTGAACAGGATCACCGGCACGCGGCGGCCGTCGTGTTCGCGAATCAGGCCGGAGACGATCTGCTCCATGTAGCGCAGCGAGAACTCGAGATAGGCCGGCGTGGAGAGCGAGCCGCCCCAGGTGTCGAAGATCTGCACCGCCTGGGCACCGGCGCGAATCTGGGCGTTGAGGTAGTCGGTCACCGCCTGGGCCAGCGTGTCGAGCAGCTGGTGCATGGCGTCCGGGGTGTCGTAGAGCATGGTTTTCAGGTGGCGAAAATCCTTGCTCGAGCCGCCTTCGACCATGTAGGTGGCCAGCGTCCAGGGGCTGCCCGAAAAGCCGATCAGCGGCACGCGGCCATTGAGCTCGCGGCGAATGGTGGAGACCGCGCGCATCACGTAGTCCAGGTCGCGTTCGGCGTCGGGGGCGGTCAGTGCCGCCACTTCCTCGGGGGTGCGCACGGTCTTTCTGAATTTCGGGCCTTCGCCGGTCTCGAAGTAGAGGCCGAGCCCCATGGCGTCGGGAATCGTCAGGATGTCGGAAAACAGGATCGCCGCGTCGAGCGGAAAGCGCTCCAGAGGCTGCAGGGTCACTTCGCAGGCCAGGTCGTGGTTGCGGCACAGGTCCATGAAACTGCCAGCATGGGCACGGCTTGCGCGATATTCCGGCAGGTAGCGCCCGGCCTGGCGCATCATCCAGACCGGCGTGCGGTCCACGGGCTGGCGCGCCAGCGCGCGAAGGAAGCGGTCGTTGTGCAGGGAAGTCGTGGTCATGACAAGGCTCTTGAACAGTGGGCGGGCCGCGCTCGAAAGGCGGCCAGTATACGTCAGATCCCAGCAGGCGTCCGGGAAGGCGAAGCGCGACGGTCGTGGGCGGCGTCGCCGCCGCATCACTTCTTCGTCGACAAGGGCTTCTTCGTCGAGAAAGGATAGACCTCGCTGGTCTCGCCGTCCTTGGCCGTGGGGGGCGTCTTGCCCCGCTCCCGGGCGCGCAGGTCGCGGTACACGGCGGTGCGCATGATCAGCATGGCGACCACCGGAGCGGTCAGCATGATGAACGCGGTGATCAGCACCTCGTGGATCACCAGCCGGGACTGAAGCGCCGAGAAGTAGATCATGGAGGCCACGAGAATGGCGCCGGTACCGAGCGTGATGGTGATGGCGGGCCCGTGGATGCGCTGGAAAAAGTGCGGCAACTTTACCAAACCCAGCGCGCCGATCAATACGATGGCGCTACCCAGCAGCAGCAGAAGCGTGACCGGCAGGCTGACCCAGACCGGGAGGGTGTCGAGTTCCGGGGTCATTCGATCACCTCGCCGCGCATCAGGAATTTGGTCAGGGCGACGGTGGAGACGAAGCCCGTCAGGGCGATCAGCATCGCCGCCTCGAAATAGATGATGCTGGCAAAGCGCAGGCCGAGTGCCAGGGCCAGCAGCATGGCGCACATCCAGAGGGTGTCGAGGGCGAGCACCCGGTCCTGGGCGGTGGGCCCCAGCAGCAGCCGGATCATGCACAACAGCATCGCCAGGATGACGCTCAGCAGCGTGATGTCGATGGCCAGAGAGAGCAGTGCCGTCATGGGAAACGCTCCTTATTCATGGTCGAAGATCTCGATCAATGGCTGTTCGTAGCGGGTCTTGATGGTGTCGATCCACCACTGCTCGTCGTGAAGATCGAAGACGTGCAGGGCCAGGTCGTTCGAGCCGGGCAGCTGCTCGACCCATACCGTTCCCGGGGTCGAGTTGATCAGACACGACAGCAGCGCAAGCCCATGAGGATCCTTGAGATCGAGGGGAATGCGAATGAACTGGGATTCCACCCCCCTGGACTTGAACAGGATGATGCGGCTGACGTTGAAGCACGAGCGCACGATCTCCACCATCGACATGAACAGCAGCCGAGCCAGCACCCAGGGCTTGCGAAAGGGCGCCGGGGCGAGTGGGCGCAGGGGCCTGGCCAGAAGCGGCGCGGCCAGGGCGATCGCGGCGCCGAGCAGGAGCTGGGCGGGGGCGATGCTCTGGCTCAGCAGAAGCCACATCACCAGCAGCGCCACGGACAGGACCGGAGAGGGGAGCCAGCGGGTCATAGTGCGGCCTCCGTCAGAGCATCACCCACCGCCTGAGACGCCTCCAGGCGCTCGAGATAGAGCGCGGGCTGACTCAGCGGCTCGGCGCTGCGTTCGAGATAGGCCAGGGTCGGGCCGGCCTGGGCGGTGAGCAGCACGCACACCAGCAAGAGCGCCGTGATCGGCATGACCTCCGAGCGCTGCAGGTGCGGGGCCACCGGGTTCTGGGCCGCCCAGAAGGTACGCACGCCAAAGCGCATCAGCGAGACGATGCCGGCGAGCCCCGACAGCACCACCAGCGCGATCATGATCCAGGTGATGAGGTCGATGCCGGCGCCGGCAGGACTTGCGTTGAGCAGGGTATGGAACAGCCCGAACTTGGCGATGAACCCGGACAGCGGCGGAAGTCCCGTGATGATCAGAGCGCAGCAGGCGAACGCCAGCCCGAGAAAGGCCAGCGCCCCGGGAATGGCCTTGCCCACGGGCTCGCCGGGCTTGTCCTCCAGGCCGAAGGCCTCCATGGTCAGCGCCAGCATGGCCGCCCCCGGCACGCGAATGCGCTCGACGAGTTCGATCAACAGCAGGAAGGCCGCCACGGCGATGGTCGAGCTGATCATGTAGAACAGCGCCACGTTGATCAGGGCCGGGTCGCCGTAGCCCACCGCCGCCAGCAGCGTGCCGGAGGAGATGACCGCGGCGTAGCCCGCCATGCGCCCGGGCTCCTGGCTTGCCAGAATGCCGATGGTGCCAAAGGCCAGGGTCGCGAGCCCGCCGACGAGCAGCAGATCGAAGCCGAAGCCCGCCGCCGGACCCTCGGAGAACAGCAAAAGCCACAGGCGAATCAGCACGTAGACGCCGATCTTGGTCATCAGCACCATCATCGCCGCCACCGGGGGCGAGGCGGCGGAGTAGGTGGTCGGCAGCCAGAAACCCAGCGGCCACATGGCGCTCTTGGTCAGAAACGCCAGGGCCAGGATGATCACGCCGATCTTCAGGAGCACCAGATCCTCCGGGTTCAGCCCTTCGAGGCGCCCGGCCAGATCGGTCATGTTCAGCGTGCCGGCGGTGGCGTAGATCAAGGCCACCCCGATCAAGAAGAAGAACGACGCCAAGAGGTTGACCACGATGTACTGCATCCCCGCGCGGATACGGGTGGTGTTGTAGCCGTGCAGCACCAGGCCGTAGGAGGCCGCCAGCATGACCTCGAAGAACACGAACAGGTTGAACAGGTCGTTGGTCAGAAAAGCGCCGTTGATGCCCATCATCAGAAACTGGAACAGCGAATGGAAGTGGACCCCGATCCGGCTCCAGCGGGTCATGGCGAAGACCAGAGAGGCGCTCGCCAGCACCGAGGAGAGCAGCAGCATCACCGCCGTCAGCCGGTCGACCAGCAGCACCACGCCGAACGGCGCCGCCCAGTTGGCGGACAGATACACCCCGATACCCGCCGGCCAGTGCTCCTGGTCCGTCAGCAGTAGCAGGGCCACGGCGGTGCACAGCATCGACAGGGCGCTCGCCAGGTTGATCAGGAACTTGCGCTGGTGATGGCGCTCGTTGATCAGCACGAGCCCGGCGCCGACGATCAAGGGCACCAGGATCGGTGCCAGGATCAGGTGTTGAACCCAGGAAAGACTCATCAGCGGGTCTCCTTGCCGTCGACGTGGTCGGTGCCGGTCAGGCCCCGGGCGCCGATCATCACCACCAGGTACAGCGCCGTGGTGGCAAAGCCGATGACGATGGCGGTCAGCACCAGCGCCTGGGGCATCGGGTCGGCATAGAGCGCCGGGTCGATGGTCCCTTCCGCCAGTGTCAGCGGCGGCCGGTTGAGGGTGAGCCGCCCCATGATGAAGATGAACAGGTTGACCGCGTAGGACACCAGCAGCAGGCCGGTGATGACCTGGAACGTTCGAGGGCGCAGCAGTAGCCAGACCCCGGCGCCGAACATGATGCCCATGGCGATGGCGATCACGGCTTCCATCAGAAGATCTCCTTGTGAACGGCGGCGGGCGCCGCCGTGGTGGCCGGCAAGCGGTGGCTGCGCACCGACTGGTGCGCGAGGGCAGTGAGGATGAGCAGCGTGGCCCCGACCACCACGCCGAAGACCCCCAGGTCGAAGACGAAGGCGCTGGGCAGGTGGATCTCGCCCAGTACCGGCAGCGTGTAGTGGGCGGTATGGCTGGTCAGGAACGGATAGCCCAGAAGCCAGGCCCCCATGCCCGTCACGCAGGCGATCCAGAGCCCGAAGGCGATCCAGCGGTGGGGTTGCAGGCGCAGGTGGCTCTCCACCCACTGGGTACCGGCCAGCATGTACTGCACGATGATGGCGACGGAGAAGGTCAACCCGGCCACGAAGCCGCCACCGGGCAGGTTATGCCCGCGAATGAAGAAGTAGGCGGCGATGACCCCCATGATCGGCAGCAGCAGGCGCAGATAGACGCTGGGCACCTTCAGGTAGCCGGTCTCCACCTGCTGGATCGGGGTCTGGCCCGCCGCGGGGTCGACGCCGTTGGTCTGCTGGGCGGGAATCGGCAGGCTTTCCGGGGCGGGGCGAAAGCGCCGCAGCAGGGCGTAGACCGTCAGGGCGACGATGGCCAGCACCGCGATCTCGCCCAGGGTGTCGATGCTTCGAAAATCCACCAGCAGCACGTTGACCACGTTGCTGCCGCCGCCTTCGCTCAAGGCGCGGGTCAGGAAGAAGTCGGAAATCCCCCCGGTGGACGGACCGCGCAGCAGCGCGACGTAGCTGACCAGCGCCATGGCCAGGCCCGCGCAGGTCGCCACCACCATGTCCCGGGCGCGGCGCAACCGCGCGCGCCGGGATGGAGTGATGTTCAGCTCCCGCGGGGTGATCCGCGGCGGCAGCCAGCGCAGGCCCAGCAGGATCAGCACCGTCGTGATGGTCTCCACCATGAGCTGGGTCAGCGCCAGGTCCGGCGCCGAGAGCCACAGGAAGGCCAGGCTCACGGTGATCCCGACGCCACCGACCAGGCTCAGCGCCGCCAGGCGGTGGTACTTGGCCTGCCAGGCCGCCCCGAGGGCGCAGACGGCGCCGATCACCCAGAGCCCGGCGAACAGCCAGGAGAACTCGCCGTTGGCGGGCAGGACGAGAAGCGACACCGGGCGCACGATCAGCGTCGGCACCGCCAGCAGCAGCACGATCATCAGCAGAAGCTGGGGCTGCAGGCGGCGGGTACCCAACAGCTTCTCCAGAAGCGAGGCGCTGGCGGAGAGGCGAAGCAGGGTGTCCTCGTAGGCCTGCTTGCCGTTGAAGCGCCCGAGAAGCGGCACGTAGGTGGACTGGATCAACCCGTAGCGCGTGCGCAGCCACACGTACAGCGCCACGCCCCCGACCAGGGCGAGCAGGCTCATCGCCAGCGGCAGGTTGAAGCCGTGCCACACCGCCAGGCTGTAGTAGGGGGTCTGCTCGCCGAGCACCGACGTGACCGCCGCGCTCAGAAACGGACCGATGCTCAGGCCCGGAATGATCCCCACGACCAGGCAGCACAGCACCAGAAACTCCACCGGAAAGCGCATCCAGCGCGGCGGCTCGTGGGGTTGCCTGGGAAGATCGTCAGGCTGTCGGCCGAAGAAGACGTAGATGAAGCGCAGCGAGTAGGCCACCCCGAAGATGCCCATCAAGACGGCGGCGATGGACATGCCCCAGTTGCGGGCCGAGCCCACCGCCAGCGCCTCGGCGAAGAACATCTCCTTGGAGATGAAGCCGTTGAGCAGCGGCACCCCGGCCATGGCGGCGCTGGCGACGATCGCCAGGGTCGCGGTATAGGGCAGCGACGCATAGAGCCCGCGAAGGTGGCGCATGTCCCGGGTACCGGTCTCGTGATCGATGATGCCTGCCGCCATGAACAAGGAGGCCTTGAACGTCGCGTGATTGAAGGTATGAAAGACTGCGGCGACCAGCGCCAGCGGGGTGCCGATGCCGAGCAGGACGGTGATCAGCCCAAGGTGACTGATGGTCGAGTAGGCGAGCAGCCCCTTCAGGTCGTGCTGGAAGATGGCGCTGAAGGCACCGATCAGCATGGTGCAGACCCCGGCCCCCATGATGATCCAGGTCCACTCCGGCGTGCCCGAGAGTGCCGGCCACAGGCGCATCAGCAGGAACACGCCGGCCTTGACCATGGTGGCGGAGTGCAGAAACGCCGAGACCGGGGTCGGAGCCGCCATGGCGTGGGGAAGCCAGAAATGGAACGGGAACTGGGCACTCTTGGTCAGCGCGCCGAGGGCGATCAGCACCAGCATGGGAAGGTACAGGTCGTGCTCGCGAATCAGGTCCCCCGAGGCCAGGACGACGTCCAGCGAGTAGCTGCCCACCATGTGCCCGAGCAGCAACACCCCGATCAGCAGACAGAGCCCGCCGCTGGCGGTGACGGTGAAGGCCATGCGCGCGCCGCGCCGGGCATCGGCGCGGTGGTGCCAGTAGCCGATGAGCAGAAACGAGGTCACGCTGGTCAACTCCCAGAACACGACCAGCTGGATGAGGTTGCCCGACAGCACCACCCCGAGCATCGAGCCCATGAAGGCGAGCAGAAAGGAGAAGAAGCGCGGCACCGGGTCCTTCGGCGACATGTAGTAGCGCGCGTAGATGACCACGAGCAGCCCGATTCCCTGGATCAGCATGGCGAACAGCCACGCCAGCCCGTCCATACGCAGTACCAGGTTCAGTCCGAACGCCGGCAGCCAGTCGAACTCGCGCTGCACCACGCCGTTCGTGCCCAGCTGGGTGTACAGGTAGCTTGTGACCAGAAGCCCCGACAGCGCCACAATGCTCGCCAGCCAAGACTCGCGGTTACGGGCATCCGCCGGAAGCCAAGCGGCGACGAGACTGGCAATGAAAGGCCCTGCAATCAGTAAAAGTAGCAGCATGGGAATCCCGAGTGGTCGGTGACGGCACGAATGACGTTGAAGCGTGGAAAATACGTGATCGAAGGTAATACTACTGCAAATGTGATGAAACTTTCATGCCCTCGTATCGCGACGACTCGTCGCAAGACGACCAGGGCCTTGCGAATCATCGCTCGTGAGACGAGCACGGCTTCCTGTTAAACTGGCTCCCTGTTCCATACCGTTTTGGTTGATCCGTGGAGTAATACGTGACCATTCGCTTCATTGCCGCTTCCCGGCTGCCCACTCCCTGGGCCACCTTCACCATGCACGGCTTCGAGGACGACGCGACGGGCAAGGACCACATCGCCCTGACCCTGGGGGACGTGACGGGCGAGGCCCCGGTACTGGGGCGCGTGCACTCCGAGTGCCTGACCGGGGATGCGCTCTTCTCCATGCGCTGCGATTGCGGCTACCAGCTTCAGGAAGCCCTCAAGCGCATCGCCGAGGAGGGGCGCGGGGTGCTCTTGTACCTGCGCCAGGAGGGCCGCGGCATCGGGCTTCTGAACAAGATCCGCGCCTACCATTTGCAGGACCAGGGCGCCGATACCGTCGAGGCCAACGAGCGCCTGGGCTTCGGCGCCGACATGCGCCGCTACGATCTGTGCGTGCCGATGCTCGAGCACCTGGGCATCCAGGCGCTCAAGCTGATGACCAACAACCCGCGCAAGGTGGCGGCCCTCACCGGCGACGGCGTCAACGTCGTCGAGCGCCTGCCCATCACCACTGGCCTCAACCCGCACAACGAGCAATACCTGGCCACCAAGGCGGGCAAGCTCGGCCACATGATGGCGCTGGACGACTTCACCCAGGCCGGCGACGTGGATATCGAACGAAAAGGGTGACAACGTCGGAGTAACGGCGGCGAACGTGCCTATCTTTACCTTTTATTAAGCCTCGATGGCCGTGGGCTGGACTATAGTGGTGACATGCAGGACGCATGCAATGCACCGACTGTCTGGAGGGCGGCCATGAAAGCGCTATGCTGGCACGGCAAGAACGATGTTCGTTACGACACGGTTCCCGACCCGCAAATAGAACACCCCCGCGATGCCATCATCAACGTCAGCAGCTGCGCCATCTGCGGCTCTGACCTGCACCTTTTTGATCATTTCATTCCCGGGATGGAGTGCGGCGACGTGCTCGGCCACGAGTTCATGGGCGAGGTCATGGAAGTGGGCCGCGACAACAAGAAGCTCAAGGTCGGTGATCGCATCGTCGTGCCCTTCACCATCAACTGCGGCGAGTGCGAGCAGTGCCGGCGCGGCAATTTCTCGGTCTGCGAGCGCTCCAACCGCAACAAGGCCCTGGCGGACAAGGCCTTCGGCCACGCCGGGGCCGGGCTGTTCGGCTACTCCCACCTCACCGGCGGCTACGCCGGCGGCCAGGCGGAGTACGTGCGCGTGCCCTTCGCCGATGCCACCCACATCAAGGTGCCGGACTCGCTCACCGACGAGCAGGTGCTGTTTCTGGGCGATATCTTTCCCACCGGCTGGCAGGCTGCGGTCCAGTGCGACATCCAGCCCACCGACACGGTGGTGGTCTGGGGCGCGGGGCCGGTCGGCCAGTTCTGCGTGAGAAGCGCCGTGCTGCTCGGCGCGCGCCAGGTGGCGGTGATCGACAACGTTCCGGAGCGCCTGGCGATGGCCGAGGCGGGCGGGGCGATCGCGATCGACTTCGACCGGGAAAGCGTGCTGGAAAGGCTCCAGGAGCTGACCAACGGCAAGGGGCCGGAGAAGTGCATCGACGCAGTGGGACTCGAGGCGCACGCCACGCGCTCACTGGATTCCGCCTATGATCGCGTCAAGCAGGCGGTCATGCTGGAGACCGACCGCGCCCACGTGCTGCGCGAGATGATCTACGTCTGCCGCCCGGCCGGGGTGCTGTCGATTCCCGGTGTCTACGGTGGCCTGATCGACAAGGTGCCCATCGGGGCGCTGATGAACAAGGGCCTGACCGTGCGTACCGGGCAGACCCACGTGAATCGCTGGAGCGAGGATCTGCTGCGCCGCATCGACGAGGGCCAGATCGACCCCTCCTTCGTCATCACCCACTCGGTCGGACTCGACCAGGGGCCGCAGATGTACAACACCTTTCGCGAGAAGCAGGACGGCTGCGTCAAGGTGATCCTCAAACCCTGAGCCAGGCGTGACGACGCCGGGAGAAGACGATGACACACTCATCACACCGAGGCCGCCGTTCGCAAAGCGGCGCCGACCGGGTGGCACGCGGGCTGGGCTGGCTGAGCCTGGGCATCGGGCTCTACAAACTGCTCGCCCCGCGCCGGGTCGGCAGGTCGCTGGGCATGCGCGGCGTCGATGGCCGCGTGCGCGCCGCGGGTGTCCGGGAGCTTGCCAGCGGCATCGGCGCGCTTTCCGACAACCCCACCCCGGCGGTATGGAGCCGGGTCGGGGGCGACGTGCTGGATCTGGCTGCGCTGACCTACGCGCTCAAGG
>NZ_JAMZBC010000038.1 GCF_024158715.1 Halomonas sp. 707D7
CACCATCTTGCCGCCCTGCTTGAGAATGTCGCGCCCGGCGCTGGCGGCAAGATGGTGAGGGGCGACACAGCTGCCGCCGCCGTAGCTTCGCTGGGTGTTGAAGGCATCCCCCGGCGCGAAGGCGCTCGATGCGGGGGCGTCGTGAGTCGTTGGCATTGTATTTTCCTGGGCGCCTGCCAGGGCGGGAAGACCGAGCGATAGGCCCGCCGCCGAGGAAGCGGTAGTGGCTAGAAATCTGCGGCGCGTGAAGGTCATGACGACTCTCTGGTTCGTGGAGTGGACTCCTGGTAACGCAATGAGTGTGCCAAGACAGTGCCAAGCGCCGTTTTCCCTGCGCCATCGGGGGCAGGCACACCGGTGGTTGGCCGCAACCTGCACCCTTGTGTGGCGCTCGATCAATATCGCCCCATTATGGTGCGCGGGCAACCCGCAGACCCGGGCAGGGAGGCCACGCACCTGCCGATGTAGATAAATTGAAAATCAGCGTCTTGACAGAAAAATGCCCGCTGAGTATTATACGCGCCACCTCGACGAGGCAATGAAACGTCCCATTCGTCTAGTGGTCTAGGACACCGCCCTTTCACGGCGGTAACAAGGGTTCGAACCCCTTATGGGACGCCACTTCATCGTCAAGGTATCGGAGTGCGGGAATAGCTCAGTGGTAGAGCATCGCCTTGCCAAGGCGAGGGTCGAGAGTTCGAATCTCTTTTCCCGCTCCAAGCATTAAGTTGCTTATGCGTCCCATTCGTCTAGTGGTCTAGGACACCGCCCTTTCACGGCGGTAACAAGGGTTCGAACCCCTTATGGGACGCCACTTCGATCGCGAGAAATTGATAAGCGGGAATAGCTCAGTGGTAGAGCATCGCCTTGCCAAGGCGAGGGTCGAGAGTTCGAATCTCTTTTCCCGCTCCAAAACGTCCCATTCGTCTAGTGGTCCAGGACACCGCCCTTTCACGGCGGTAACAAGGGTTCGAACCCCTTATGGGACGCCATCTCGCCGCCAACCTTTCTGATAAGCGGGAATAGCTCAGTGGTAGAGCATCGCCTTGCCAAGGCGAGGGTCGAGAGTTCGAATCTCTTTTCCCGCTCCAGTTCAGTAGCGTCGTAAAGTAAGTGCCGGTCGAGAGCTGGAACGCCAGCCCGGTCGAATCTCTTTTCCCGCTCCAGTTTTCTTCTCTATGCATTCCATCGGTTCGCTATCCTGCGGTAGCGGCGGTTTTGTCGTTTCCGATGTCCAGTGCGCCCAGCCATTAGCTTGAAAACGATTCTGGCTGCCCCCATCTATTGGCGCTCTATACTGTTTACCTCCTTTTGCTGACAGGACATTTTCATGGCCGAACCGGCATTGTCTATCCGTGGCCTCACCAAGGTGTATGGCAACGGCTTTCGCGCCCTGAAGGGGATCGACCTCGATGTCCAGCAGGGCGATTTCTTTGCGCTTCTCGGCCCCAACGGTGCCGGCAAGTCGACCACGCTCGGCGTGGTCTGCTCGCTGGTGCAGAAGACCGAGGGCAAGGTCTCCATCTTCGGCATCGATATCGACAAGGACTTCGCTCGCGCAAAGTACCAGCTCGGCGTGGTGCCCCAGGAGTTCAACTTCAGCCAGTTCGAGAAAGTGCTGGATATCGTCCTGGCCCAGGCGGGCTACTACGGCATGACGCGAAGCGAGGCGCTCCCCCGCGCTAAGCAACTTCTGACCGATCTTGGCCTCTGGGACAAGCGTAACGGCAGCGCACGAATGCTCTCCGGCGGCATGAAGCGGCGTTTGATGATCGCCCGCGCCCTGATGCACCGCCCGAAGCTCTTGATTCTCGACGAGCCCACCGCCGGCGTCGACATCGAGCTCCGGCGCAGCATGTGGGAGTACATGCGCCGTCTCAATCGCGACGAGGGCACCACCATCATCCTCACCACCCACTACCTGGAAGAGGCGGAGAGCCTGTGTCGCAACATCGCCATCATCAATAACGGCGAGATCGTGCGCGATACCAGCATCCGTGAGCTGCTCGCCGAGCTCGATACCGAAACCTTCCTGCTCGATCTCGCCGTACCCGTCGAACGCGCGCCCGAGATCCCGGGTTTCGAGCTCCAGCAGGTCGAGCCGACCCAGCTGGCGCTCGCCATTCACCGTGGCCAGGAGCTCAATACCGTGTTCCAGGCGCTGAGCGAGCAGGGCATCCAGGTGATCTCGATGCGCAACCGCGCCAACCGGCTCGAGGAGATGTTCGTCTCCATGGTCGAGCAGGGCCAGAAACCCATCGACGAGCAGAGCGCCAAGGAGGCCGACGCATGAACGCCACGCAAACGTTGATTGCCCTCTGGACGCTGGTGGTCAAGGAGATCAAGCGCTTCACGCGTATCTGGCCGCAGACGCTTTTGCCGCCGTCGATCACCATGGCGATGTACTTCATCATCTTCGGCAACCTGATCGGCTCGCGCATCGGCGCGATGGATGGCTTCAGCTACATGGACTTCATCGTCCCCGGGCTGATCATGATGTCGGTGATCACCAACAGCTACTCCAACGTCGCCTCGAGCTTCTTCTCCAACAAGTTCCAGCGCTCGGTGGAGGAGATGATGGTCTCGCCGATGCCCAACTGGGTGATCCTTTCCGGCTTCATCCTGGGCGGCATGGCGCGCGGGCTTGGCGTCGGGCTGATCGTGACGGTCGTGTCGCTGTTCTTCACCCAGCTCTCCGTCGAGCATCCGTTGTTGACTCTGCTGGTAGTGGTGCTGACCTCGGCGCTGTTCTCCATCGGCGGCTTCATCAACGCGCTGCTGGCCAACAAGTTCGACGACATCTCGATCGTGCCGACCTTCGTGCTCACGCCGCTGACCTATCTTGGCGGGGTGTTCTACTCGATCTCGATGCTGCCGGACTTCTGGCAGGGCGTGTCGATGCTCAACCCGATCCTCTACATGGTGAACGTCTTCCGCTACGGCTTTCTGGGGGTGTCGGACATTCCCGTAGGCTGGGCGCTGGCCGCCGTCTTCGCCTTCATCGTCGTGCTGTTCACCGTCGCGCTGTTCATGCTCGAGCGCGGTCGCGGCATTCGCAGCTAAGGAGCTTTCATGGCACACCATCGCCCTGACACCTTGGAACACGCCCCGCTGGGGCGCGATTCCGCCTATCCCGAGCGCTACGACAAGGGCCTGCTCTTCGCGATTCCCCGCGCCGCCAACCGGGCGCCGCTGGGCATCGAGGAAGGCGCGCTGCCCTTCATCGGCGAGGACGAATGGCACGCCTTCGAACTCTCCTGGCTCGATGCGCGCGGCAAGCCCGTGGTGGCGGTGGCCCGCTTCACGCTGCCGGCAAGTTCCCCGAACCTGATCGAATCCAAGTCCTGGAAGCTCTACCTCAACAGCTTCAACCAGACCCGCTTCGAGAGCCGCGAGGCGGTAATCGAGCTGCTGTCGCGGGATCTGGCCGAGATGGCCGGGGCGCCGGTCGGCGTGGTGCTGCTCGACGTGGACGCCCCGGAGCTCGCCCCGGTACGCCTGCCCGGCGAGTGCCTCGACGGTCTCGAGATCGACATCGACGACTACACGCCGAGTGCCGCCCATCTCAAGGCCGAAGGCGAGATCGTCGAGCAGACGCTCTATTCGCATCTTCTCAAGTCCAACTGCCCGGTCACCGGCCAGCCGGACTGGGGCAGCGTGATGATCCGCTACAAGGGGCCGCGCATCGACCGTGAGGGCCTGCTGCGCTACCTGATCGGCTTTCGCCAGCACCAGGATTTCCACGAGCACTGCGTGGAGCACATCTTTACCGACCTGATGCGCGAAGCCGCCCCCGAGGAGCTTCTGGTGCTGGCCCGCTACGTGCGCCGCGGCGGGCTCGACATCAGCCCGTGGCGGGCGACCCCGGGCATGGCCGCGCCCGGCTCGCTGCGTCTGGCACGCCAGTAGCGGCTTGCGCTAGAGTAGCAGGCTGACTCACTCAAAGGACGCCGTATGGACGCACTGACGCTTCTTCACCAACGCAGCTCCATGGGCAAGCTCACCGAGCCCGCCCCCGACGCCGAGCAGCTCGAAGCCCTCTACCAGGCGGCGCTGCGCGCCCCGGACCACAAGGAGCTGCGCCCCTGGCGGTTCATCGAGTTCAGTGGGGAAGGGCGCGTGCGCCTGGGCGAGCTGTTCGCCGAGGCAGAGTTTCAGGAAGACCCCGGCGCTTCTGATGATACGCTCAACGCCGCCCGGCAAAAGCCGCTGCGCGCGCCGATGGTGATCGCGGTGATCGCCAAGGTGACGCCGGAGCTTCCCAAGGTGCCCAAGATGGAGCAGGTGATCTCCGCCGGCTGCGCCGCCCACGGCATCCTGCTGGCCGCCCACGCGTTGGGCCTGGGTGCGATGTGGCGAAGCGGCAAGTACGCCTTCGACCCGGTGGTACGCAAGGGCTTGAGCCTGGACGAGGACGACGAGGTGGTGGCGTTCATCTACCTGGGCAGCCTGGGCGGGCGCCACAAGCCGGTGGCCCGGCACGACAGCGCCGACTTCGTCGAGCGTTGGAACTGACAGGGCAGGGCGAATGAGTTCTCGTACGCCTGGCATCCCCCATCCGCGTCTGCCGCTGCCGGAAGATGGCCGCGAGGATCTGGCCACCTTCCAGCGTTGGCTCGCCGAGGCCATTCCCATGGTCGCATCGCTGGGTATAGAGGCGGTGCGCGAAGAGGGCGAGCGCTTGGTCTGGAGCTTGGCACTCGCACCGAGCCTCAACGACAAGGGCACCGGCTTCGGGGGCGCGCTCGCCGCCCAGACGACGCTTCAAGGCTGGTGCTGGGTCACCTTATGGCTGCGCCGCCAGGGCCTGGCTCGGGACGTGGTGGTCGCCGAGGCCACCCAGCGCTTTCTCGCCCCGGTCACCGGCGATTACCGGCTGATCTGCACACCCGATGAGCTCGACGGCCCCCAGCGGCTCGCCGAGCGGCTGGCCACGCGCGGCAAGGGCCGCATCACCCTGACCCAGACGCTCTACTGCGGCGATACGCGCTGCCTCGAAGCCACCGGCCACTACGCCGTGCTCGAGTGAATGCGGAAAAGACTTGCTATTTAACGTCTTAAACCCTAGAATACGCGCCGTTCCATCGGGAAAGGCAGCGCCTTCACCGGGAACGAATTGCGGAGGGGTGTCCGAGTGGTCGAAGGAGCACGCCTGGAAAGTGTGTAAGTCGAAAGGCTTCGAGGGTTCGAATCCCTCCCCCTCCGCCACCGAATCGAGAAAAGCCCACTGAGTGATCAGTGGGCTTTTTCGTGTCTTAAATTCAGCGTGGCAGCCATTAAAAGCCCCGCCCTTATGTCGAGGGCGGGGCTTTTCGTGATCGATAGGTCACTTACTTCACGTCGTTGCCCAGCGCCGCCAGGCGCTCTTCGCTCAGCGCGATGTCGGCGTTCTTGTTCACGCCGATGCCGCGGTCGATGATCGCCTGGGCGATGCTCTTGGCGTCGTCGAGGGAGTGCATCACGTAGGTGCCGCACTGGTATTCGTTGAGCTCGGGGATCTCGTCCATGCGCTCGAGCTTGAGCACGTCGCGCATCGAGGCGAGCCAGGCGTCGCTCACGCGCTCTTCCGAGGGGCTTCCCAGCAGGCTCATGTAGAAGCCGGTGCGGCAACCCATCGGCGAGATGTCGATGATCTCGACGCCGTCACCGTTGAGGTGATTGCGCATGAAGCCCGCGAACAGGTGCTCGAGGGTATGGATGCCTTTCTCGCCCATCATCTCTTCGTTGGGTTTGTTGAAACGCAAGTCGAACACGGTGATGGTATCGCCGGACGGGGAGGTCATGGTCTTGGCGACGCGCACCGCCGGCGCATTCATGATGGTGTGATCCACGGTGAAACTGTCGAGAAGGGGCATACGTGTCTCCTTGGTCGGTCGATGGGCCGGGTGGGCCGGTGCGCCTATTGTCGCATCATTGATACGAAAAGGGGGAGCGTCGTGCGCTCTCCCGCTACCCGGCCCGTGGAGCTTTCAATCGCTTAGAAGGGCAGCGCGCCGCTGAAGCCGATACCCAGTACGGCGATGATGACGATGAGGACGACGATGACGGTGGTCGATGGCATGATCTTTCCCTGATGGGTAGTGAATGAATCCATCTAAGCGTAGTGCAAAGCGCTCGGTTACGCAGCGGCATTATCATTCCAACCAGCGAAAAGCGCCCGAAAGTCAACGCTTTCGGGCGCATCGTCACTGCGGCGAGCGGCCTTGAAGGCTCAGCCGCAGTGGCAACCGTGGCCGCAATCCTTGGAGCCATCGGCGTGGCCAGTGGCGCAGGCATTCGAGCAGAAACGCTGACCGTCTTTCTCGATCGACTGCTCGTCGACCGCGCAGTCACACTTGGGGCATGCACACTGTTGATCCGACATGGGACACCTCCTTGGTTGACTCTCAAAGCATAGTCACCCGAAGCGATGTTATGTAATCGCATTTTGTCGAGGCGATGGGGATGTTTCAGGGGTGATGCTTGAACGACAGATACGAAAAAGCACCCTGTGAAAGGGTGCTTTTCCGTTGCCTCTCTTCTCTTCCTTGACTACCTTTTGCTCTTCCTGAGCTTCTCTTTTCCTTGAGACGTAGCGCTCTATCCTGAGCTTCTTTTCGTCCTTGAACCCTAAGCACTCATCCTGAGTACATTCGTTCCTTGAAGGGCTTCGTTCATCCTGAACGAACAATCCGTTGCTAAGCGGTTTCCTTGCCGCGAACACTACAGACTATAGTGCATTGTTAAGGGGTGTACAAGATAAAATTGTATTTTTGTTGTACCTGGTTAGTACCAGGCTCATTTCGGTACAGAAAAGCGCAGCGGTGTCCAAGTTTCTTGCGTTGTATCAATTCACTGACGATAAAATCAGGTGTTTTTTGCGTTAGTTAACCTGTGATAGATAATCATAACGCCATAGGGCGCACTGTGTGCGCAGCCAGGGAGAGGCCACGAAGGATCGGCGACAGGGAGACGCGCGCACAAGGAGGCATGAGCAGGAGGCTCATGGAGCAAGATCACGGAGGATTGGATCAGCCCCGGCCGGCAACGGTCGGGGCTTTTTCTTGCCTGACATCTTGCGCTGTCTCGCTGTCATGCAAGCGTTGTCCAAACGTCATCTCAATGACACGATCGGCGCGCATGGTGGTGGTTGCACCAGGAGGGTGGCAAGGGAGCGGACAGGGAGGTTCGTCGAACCAGGGATGCGCGACAGGAGGTCGCGAAAGCGCTCAAGGAGGACATGCTCGTACTAGACCCGGCCACTGCGCCGGGTCTTTTTTTGCGTGTTACTGCGGTGAGGGCAGCAGCAGCGGAACGATGAAGTAGACGAACAGCGTGATCACCAGGGCGCTGACGATGTTCATGGCGAAACCCGCCTTGGCCATCTGCTTGATCGAGATGCGCCCGCTCGAGAACACCGCCGCGTTGGGCGGCGTCGAGATCGGCAACATGAACGCGCAGGTAGTGGCCAGCGCCACCGCCACCATCAGCCCCAGGGGGTTACCGGTAGTGATCGCCGAGGCCAGCCCCGCGGTGATCGGAATCGCCATGTTGGCGGTGGCGGTATTGGAGATGATCTCGGTGAGAAACAGCATCAGGACCACCATGAACAGCAACAGCCAGAAGTAGCTCACCCCGTCGAGCAGTTGCAGCTGCTGGCTGATCCAGCCGGTCAGATCACTGGCGCTGAACGCCGCGGCCAGCGACATGCCGCCGCCCCACAGGATGAACAGCCCCCAGGGAAGGTTCTTCATGTCGTCCCACACCAGCAGGCTACGCTTCTCGCTATGCGCCGGAATGATGAACAGCGATACCGCCGCGATCACGGCGATCAGCGTGTCGTTGATCGGCAGGTCGAAAAACGGTGCCAGCCAGCCGCGCAGCGCCCAGGCGAGTGCCGTCAGCACGAACACGCCGAGCACGCGTTTCTCGTCGCGAGTGATCGGGCCGAGTGCCTCGAGTTCCTGGGCGACGAAGTTCACTTCCAGGCGCGTGTTGGGCACCTTCGAGTAGATGCGGGTCAGGTAGACGTACAGGAACGCCAGCAGCAGCAGCGTCAGCGGCAGGGCAAAGATCATCCACTGCAGGAAGCTGATCTCGACGTCGAAGAACTGCGGGATCATCGCCACGACGATGGCATTGGGCACCGAGCCGATGATGGTGGCGAGCCCGCCGATCGAGGCGGCGTAGGCCACCGTGAGCAGCAGCGTGCGGGCAAAGGCGTCGCGCTGGCGCTTCTCGAACTGGTCGCGCTCGTCGAGCTCGTTCAGCAGCGCCACGGCGATGGGCAGCATCATCAGGGCCGTCGCGGCGTTGGAGATCCACATCGACAGAAACGCCGAGGCGATCAGCACCCCCAGCACGATGCTTCTCAGGCTGTTGCCGATCCGGTTGACGATGGAGAGCGCGATGCGCCGGTGCAGATTCCAGCGCTCGATGGCGATCGCCAGGATGAAGCCGCCCATGTACATGTAGATGACCGGATTGGCGTAGCCCACCACGGCGTCGTCCATGCTCATCACGCCGGTCAACGGCAGCAGGATCATGGGTAGAAACGAGGTGACCGGAATCGGTACCGGCTCGGTCACCCACCAGATCGCCATCCATACCGTCAGCCCCAGCACGATGCGCGGCATGGGGTCGATCAGCGAGGCGGGCATGGCAAGTTGCACGACGACGAACATCAAAGGCCCGGCCAGCAGCGGCACCCAGCGGCGCCACTGGTCGATCAATGCACTCATACATAACTCCAACGAATGAAAGGGGCCCGAGGGGAGGGCACGTCCGGGCGTGATCCTACCACTTAGGTCTATTCAACGTTGGTTGCAGCTCTAAGACTTTAGTCTTGTCAGCGAGGCGCTGGAAACCCCCGGCCGGGCCGGGGGCGAGGGGAAAAGGCGGGTATCACTTCGCGTTCTGCGTGCCCTATTGCGCATCTTCTTTCGGGTTCTCGGGCTTGTCGCTGCCCTGGTGACCCAGCGCGCTTGCCTGGTCCAGGCGCGGGTGGTTGTCCAGGAACAGCCGGTCGATGTCATCGACCTGGTCGAGCAGCTGGATGGTTTCGGCGATCACGTGAATCGCCGCGAGCACGTCCTGGGTATGGCCGGTTTCCGAAATGGTGTGCATGTTGCGGGTCGGGAAACCGATGGAGGTCGCGGCGCTGTCGACGGAGGCCAGCACGCTTGCCATGCCGTCGGTGCCGGTATCCACGCCGACGATGTCGCGCTGCATGGGGATGTCGTGCTGGCGCGCGGCTTCGGCGATGATGCGGTTGAGCTGTTCGCTGGCGATCGAGCCGACCGAAAGCGTGAAGCCCTTGCCCATCTCCAGCGCCTGCATGCGCTTGTCGCCGATGCCCGGGGCAGCCACGTAGTCGTGGTTGACGTCGATGCCGATCAGCGCGTCGGGCTTCAGGCTGCCTGCCAGCACGCGGCTGCCGAAGCGGCCGATCTCCTCGTAGCTTGCGATGGCGAACATCACCCGCACGTTCTGCGTGCCGCCGGCCTCGGCCACCAGACGTGCCACCTCGGCGGTGACGAAGCAGCCCAGGCCGTTGTCCAGGTAGGCGCCGTAGAAGGTGTTCGGGCTGAAGCCCTTCTTGATCGGGCGGTCGAAGATGATCGAGTCCCCCGGGCGCACGCCCAGGTTCAGCACCTGCTGCTTCTTGTTCTCGCCGTGGATCTGCAGGTCCAGGTAGATCTGCTCCTTCTTGATGCCTTTCTCGCCGCTGCGAACGCCGGGGTCGGAGAAGTGGATCGCACCCAGCGCCTCGATGGTGCCGCCCTCGAGGCGACGATAGCTGCCAGGCGCCTCCGGGTCCTCGCTGAACAGCAGCACCTCGTGGCCGATCAGCACGGTCGGCAAGAAGGAGTCGGTGTTGATCCAGATCTTGCCGTCCTCGCCGATCGAGCGCACCTGCATGCGGATCTTGTCGGCGTGGCCCACCAGCATGATCTTGAACATGTCGTCGCGCCCCGGGTGGGTGTCGAGCACGATGCCGGCGTTGCCACGATACTGGTGCAGGGTCCAGTCGCTGGGCGCGAAGCTCTCGAAGTAGGGCTTCAGCACGCCGTAGGTCATCGCCCCTTCCAGGCCCACGGGGCTCGGTGCTGCGATGATGTCGCGCATCAGGTCGAACTGCGCCTCGGGCATCGGCTGCGTCCAGGGTTTGGCGCTCTCGCTCATGTAAGACTCTCCGTGTTGACTCGTGAGTAGGCTATCCAGTTTGGCATAAATCCGCGATGAGAGGTGTCGATCGTCTACCGGGCAACGTGATCATCAGTTTGGATCATTGTGTATAGCGTACGCGCAGCGCTGGAAAGGGGATGACGTCGGCTCGAGACGATGCCCAGATCGCGGGGCAGGTCCGGGGTGATCAGCGGCCGATGGTCGATGCCGGCGGCGGAGATCTGACGAAAGCTCAGCGCGGGGAGCACGCTGATACCGAGCCCCGCTGCCACCATGCGGCCTACCGTGGCGATCTGGCTGGCATCGCAAAGAATATCGAGCTTGACGCCGACGCTCGCCATCGTGCGGTCGATGTCTTGCCGCGAGCTCGATAGCCGGTTGATGCCGATGAACGGATGATCGCCCAGCTGTACCCACTCTATGTGTGTCTGCTGGCCGAACGCGTGCCCCTTGGGGAAAACCGCCACGTAGCGATCGACCCAGATGGGCTCGAAGCTCAGGTCATCGGCCTCATGGGGTTCGACGGAAAGCCCGAAATCGGCCCGCCCCTCGCGCACCATTTGATTGATCTGCTCGGCCAACACGTCGTGCAGACTCAGGTTGATGCGCGGATAGGTTTCGTGAAAGCGCTTGATCACGTCAGGAAAGATGCCTGCGGCCAGCGTGGGCAGGGCGGCGATGGTGACCTTGCCGCGCTGCTTGGAGAACCGTTCACCCAAGTCCTCGAATGCCTCGCTCCAGTCGCCGAGAAGGCGCAAGGCGACGGGCAAGAACGCATCGCCTTCTGGCGTCAGGGCGAGCTGGCGACTGGTGCGGGCGAACAGTGCTCCCCCCACACTCTCTTCGAGCTTTTTCAGCGCGATGGAGATGGCAGGCTGAGAGAGGTGAACGCGCTCGCTGGCTTCGGCAAAGCTGCGGGATTGAGCCACCGCCACGAACACTTGAAGCTGCTTGATGCTGGTATTCATTTGATTATCGGTGCCGGCCGGAAAAGTGAGCAACGACTCGAGGAGGGCTTCAAGCCTTGAACTTTAGTCCATATGAACCTTTTGTAACGTCTTTCAAGTCATTGTTGCGCCGCAGCAAACCACCCTATATCAAGACCTAAATAGTCTCGATTCCTTTATTTTAATAAATAAAACAAGTTTTAAAAACAATTTAATATACAAAACACCTTCTGCCGATCATTTTGAAATATCGCTTCAAAGCGTCGCAGTTCAGGCAATCGAGCTTTCGTCTCACAATAACAAGGGCCTTGCCATCAAGGGCCCAGGAGCCACCATGAAAACGCTACTCACCACCGTCGTCGCCGGTACGGCCTTGATCGCTGCGGTCACCAGCCACGCCAACGAGCGCCTGCTGATCGGCTCGACCTCCAGCTCGTCGAGCCATTACAGCTACTTCGTCGCCGTCAACCAGATCATCAACAATCAGATCGAAGGCATCAGCTCATCGGTGGCGGAAACCGGTGCGGCGGTGGACAACCTTCGCCGTCTTGGCCGCCACCAGATCGACATGGGACTGGTGACCACCAATATCGGCTACCACGCCTACGCCGGCGAGCAGGAGTTCGAAGGCCGCCCCGTGGATAGCCGCCTGCTGTGGGTCTACACCGTGGCGCCGCAGAACGCCGTGATGCGCGAAGACGCCGGCGTCACTACCTTCACGGAACTTGACGGCGTGCGCTTCAACCCGGGGATCACCGGCTCGGCAACCGAAAAGACCACCGAAGCGGTTATGACGACGCTGGGCATCGCGCCCGACTACGTGCGTGGCTCGACCACCGATATCGTCGACTCGATGAAGGATGGCCGCGTCATGGGCTCGGTGAAGTCCGGCGTGGGTAACCGTCTCGACGGCTCCACCATGGATATCGCCACCTTCACGCCGATCAGCGTGCTTTCGCTCGACGACGAGCAGGCGCAAACCCTGCGCGACGAGATGCCGGACATCGCCATCGTCGACGTGCCGGAAGGCGCCGCCGACGGGATTCCCGCCTACACCACCTGGGCGTTCGGTGTCGCCGTCCACGCAAGCCCGGACATGAGCGAAGAGACCGCCTACGAAATCGTCAAGGCGATCATGGAAAACCCGCAGCCCCAGGTGAACGCCTTCTCCGCCATGGACGGTGCGGATATCGCTCAGATGACGCTCGAAGTAGGCACGGTGCCGCTGCATGCCGGCGCCGCGCGCTACTTCGAAGAGCAGGGGCTCGAGATTCCCGAGGCGCTCCAGCCGGTCCAGTAGTCGTTGAATGAGGAAGAACGTCATGCGTGATCTACTCGTCAAAGGGCTGGCGCTGACGCTCGGTGGCCTGATCCTTTTCACCTCCGCCACGGGGCCCTTCGAGAGCTTGATTCAGCGGAGTATCTTCCTGGCGCTAGTGATCCTTCTCGGGCTTGCCGTCTACCCGCTGGGCGACGGCAAGCGCTGGCGCCCGATCGGTATCGTCATTGATGCAGTGCTGGCGGTGGGCGTGGTGATCGCCTGCGGCTACGTGGCGCTCAATCACGAACGGATCCTGGTCGAGCTACCTTGGGCGACGCCCCGGGACATGGCGCTGACCGGGGTGCTGCTCATCGCCATTCTGGAGCTTTCGCGCCGAGCGATCGGCTGGATCTTTCCGCTGCTGGTGGTACTCGGCCTCGCCTACGCCTGGTTCGGCTCGATGATTCCCGGGCCGCTGGGCCATCGCGGGTTCGATCCTTACTACATGACCGAAACGATCTACCTGGGCGATCTGGGGGTCTGGGGCATGCTGGTAGGCGTGGCGGCCACCACCATCGCCGCGTTCGTGCTGTTTGGCTGTCTGCTCCTGCACACCGGTGGCGGTAACACCTTCATGGATCTGGCGCTGCGCATCAGCGGGCGCTCGCCGGGTGGCGCGGCCAAGGTCGCGACCGTCGCTTCCGGGCTTTTCGGCATGGTCAGCGGTAGCGCCGTGGCCAACGTGGCTACCACCGGCAACTTCACCATTCCGATGATGAAGCGACTCAACTACCCGCGACCCTTCGCGGCAGGCGTCGAAGCGGTGGCCTCCACCGGGGGTCAGATCGCGCCGCCGATTCTGGGCGCCGCCGCCTTCATCATGTCCGAGATCATCGGCGAAAGTTACCTGCGTATCGCCCTGGCGGCGCTGCTGCCGGCAATACTTTTCTACCTGGGCGTGTTCCTGACGATCCACCTGGTGGCCATGCGCCGTGAGCTCAAGGTGGTACCCGAGAACGAGCTGCCGCCCTGGGCGGAAATACGCCGGCCCGAGCGGATCGTGCCGATTCTGGCCGCGCTCGGCGGGCTCTTCTACGGGGTGCTGAGCGGGCGCTCGATTCAGATGTCGGCGTTCTACGGCATCCTGATGACGGTGCTGACCTTCGTGCCCTTTGCGCTGATCGCGCGCATGCCGCTCAAGGAGATCGTCGGCAAGCTCTTGGGCGGGCTGGTCGATGCGGGCAAGGGCATGGTCATCATCGGCGTGTTGCTGGCCGGCGCGCAGATTCTGGTCGCCATGATCGGCATGACCGGGATCGGCGTGACGCTGGCGAGCCTGATCGTCAACGTGGGCGGCGAGTCGCTGTTTCTCGTGGCGCTGATCGTCGGCGGGGTCTGTCTGATTCTGGGCATGGGCATTCCCACCACTGCGGCCTACGTGCTGGTGGCCGCCGTGTTGGCGCCGGCGTTGACGACCATTGGCGTCGAGCCGCTCATCGCGCACCTGTTCGTGTTCTATTTCGCCACGCTGTCGGTGATCACGCCGCCGGTCTGCATCGCGGTCTTCGTTGCCTCGGGCATCGCCGGCACCAACTGGCTGCCCGCGGCGGTGGAAGCGGTACGCCTGGCGGCCGCGATCTACGTCATCCCGTTTCTGCTGTTGATCTACCCGGCGCTGGCGGGCTTCGGCTCGGCCTGGGAGATCGTGCTGGCAAGCTCCCAGGGCATCGTGTTCGTCGTCGCCTTCGCTGCGCTCATGTCGCGCGCCATGATGACCGGCTACCGCGTGGTGGACGCGCTGGCCCTGGTGCTGGTGATTGGCCTGGCGCTCATTCCCGGGTGGCTGACCACACTCAGCGCGCTGGTGATCATCGTGGGGCTTTTCTGGCGCCGGCGCCAACTGCTCGGTAGTGACGCGGCGCGGGCCGCGCTCGCGCCGCGATCTTTCAAGGAGCACACCTCATGAGCTTTCTACTGGGTAGCGGTGCGGGGTTCTCCGGCGACCGTACAGACGCGGCCGAGGCGGTCGTGGCCGAACTCATCCGCCGCGGCAAGCCAGCCGCCCTGGCCTTCGAAACGCTGGGCGAGCGCACGCTGGCCGCGGCGCACCGCGCCATGCGCGAAGACCCTTCGCAGGGGTTCGAGCCGTTGATCGACGAGTTTCTGCCACCGGTACTGCGCGACTGCGTCGACCACGGCATCACCATCCTGGGTAATTTCGGTGCCGCCAACCCGGAAGGCGCCTGTGCGCTGGTCAAGAAGCTTGCCGAAGAAGCGGGGTGTCCGGATATCGCGATCGCCCAGGTATATGGAGATGACATTCGCGACCGGCTGCGCTCGCTCGATCTTACGCCCTGGGAGGCGGAGCGCCAGGCGCTGCCCGACGACAGCGCCCTCATTTCGGCGAACGTCTACCTCGGTGCCAGGGCGCTGGTCGAGGCGCTTTCGCTCGAGGCCGATATCGTCGTCACCGGGCGCGTCGCCGACCCCGCGCTCTTTCTGGCGCCCTTGATGCATCATTTCCAGTGGCGCTGGGACGATTGGGATCGGCTCGCCTGCGGCATGATGGCCGGGCACCTGGCCGAGTGCGGTGCCCAGGTCAGCGGCGGCTATTTCGCCGACCCGGGGGTCAAGGACGTACCGGGTTTGGCCACCGTCGGCTACCCCATCATCGAAGTGGAAGAGGACGGACGCCTTCTGGTGACCAAGCCTGAGGGCAGCGGGGGGCTCGTCACCGAACAGACCGTCAAGGAGCAGCTTCTTTACGAGGTGCACGATCCGGCCAACTATCTGACGCCGGACGTGGTGGTCGATTTATCCAACGCGACCGTGCGCCAGATCGGTCCGGACTGCGTCGAAGTGAGCGGCATTCGCGGCAAGCCGGCGCCCGAGCGTTTGAAGACCACCGTGTGCTACGACGGCGGCTGGCAGAGCGAGGCGGAGATCTCCTATGCCGGGCCCAACGCGCTTGCGCGCGCGCGTCTCGCCGCGCGGGTGCTGCGTGAGCGGCTGGCGTTTCGCGCCCCGGCGGCGCTTCGCACGCGTTTCGACATCATCGGTCTTGCGAGCGTGTTCGACAGCGACGATGGCGAGCTTGGGCGTCTGACGGCGCCGGCCAATCCCGACGGCGACTATCGTCTGCGCCTGGCTGCCGAGCACCCGGAGCGGCGCTGGGTCGCGCGTGCGACCCAGGAGCTGCTCGCGCTTTACTGCGCAGGGCCAGCGGGCGGGGGCGGCGTGCGACGCCAGTTCCAGCGGCGCGTATTCACCGCCTCTTATCTGGTTCGGCGCGACGACGTTCACGACTACGCTCGGCTATTCAATGCCCATGAACAGAAAGGACGTTTCCATGCTGCAGGCTGACAGGTCGCATCCGGTGCGCGCCGTGAAGGCGACGCCTCTTCATCAACTGGCTCACGCCAGGGCCGGGGACAAGGGCGACCGGCTCAATATCGCGCTGTTCGCTTACCAAACGCAGGATTACGACTTGCTCGTCGAGCAGGTGGACGAGGCGCGGGTGCTGGCACTATTCCAGCATCGCGGCGCCAGCCGCGTCCGCCGCTACCTGCTACCCCACCTGGGAGGCATGAATTTCGTCATCGATGATGTGCTCCAGGGCGGCGTCAATGGCGCACTCAACCTTGACGGCCACGGCAAGACGCTCTCCTTTCTGCTGCTCGGTGTGGACATAACCCGCTGAGCCCTCGACTTAGGTGGTCATGACGCCCGGCGCTAGACGCCTTACCATGCGCTATTGGTTCAACAATAATGCATATAAGGTAACGGAGCCGCCCTTGACCACCTCGATCTCCTTGCAACGCTATAAAGTGTTGCTGGCCGGTATTTTCAGTCAGCTTCTATGCGTGGGCGTGGCGCGCTTTGCCTATACGCCGCTTCTGCCGGTGATGCAGGGTGGCGGGCTATTGAGCGACGCCGAAGGTGGGTGGCTTGCCGCCTTCAACTACGCGGGCTACATGCTGGGAGCCGTACTGGCCGCCTCGACGGGCAGCCTGCAAATGAAGGACAGGCTCTACCGCGCGGGGCTCTTGCTGGCGGTGGTGACCACGCTCGGCATGGCGCTGACCGACAACGTCGCGCTGTGGGCCGTTTGCCGCTTTCTGGCGGGACTCTCCAGCAGCGCTTCGATGCTTCTGGCCTCGGGGTTGATTCTGCACTGGTTGATCGCGCATGGAAGACGAAGCGAGCTGGGCATCCATTTCGCAGGCCTGGGCCTGGGGATCGTGCTGGCGGCGCTGGCGGTGGAGTTTTTACTGGCGCTTTCCATCGACTGGCGCGGCCAGTGGCTGTGGCTGGGCATTCTGGGCGTCGTACTTGCGATTCCCGCCTGGCGATGGCTGCCGCCGCCGGCGAGCCGTGCCGCCAGCGCCTCCCGCAAACCCGCGACGACGCGCCCCGTCAGCGCGATCTTCCTGTGCCTGATGATGCCCGCCTACTTCTGCGCCGGCTATGGCTACGTGGTCAATGCCACCTTTCTCGTCGCGATCGTCGAGCGCGAACCGTCGCTTTCCGGCGCGGGCAACTGGGCCTTCGCACTGGTAGGGCTATCTGCGGCGCTGACGGTGGTGGTGTGGGATTTCGTTGCCCGGTACATCGGCTACCTGGGCGCGCTGGGGCTCGCCATGGCCGTTCAGGTGGTCGGTATCTGGTTGCCACTTTTCAGTACGAGCCTGCCCACACTCTGGCTCAGCGCGGTGCTTTACGGCGGCACCTTTCTGGGCTGTGTCTGCCTGGTGCTGACCATGGCAGGGAGGCTCTATCCGGACAACCCGGCCAGGCTGATGGGGCAACTGACGCTCGCCTACGGCGCGGCACAGATCATCGCCCCGGCGTTGACCGGTGTGCTGGTCGAAACCACCGGTGACTATCGGCTCGGGCTGTGGCTGGCCGGTGCGCTGGTGGGGCTGGGCGCGCTGATCCTGATGGTGCTCAAGCGCTTGGATCGAACCGCCCAGCGTCTCGATGCCGAGGCCAGGGCGTACTGACATCGAAAGTTCTGGGTTTTTTGCGGAAAATCCTCCAGGATATCGCCTTTTTTCGAGGACAGGACAACAACGCATGGCGTCTTCTGATCAACCACGCGCACAGTGGCTCGGCCGCTGGGGCTTCATGCTCGCCGCGACCGGCTCGGCGGTCGGGCTCGGCAACATCTGGAAGTTTCCCTACATGACCGGCGAGTACGGCGGCGGGGCCTTCGTGCTGGTCTATCTGGTGTGCATCCTGTTGGTGGGAGTGCCGGTGATGATGGCCGAGATCGCCTTCGGGCGGCGCGGCCGGGGCAGCCCCGTCGACGCCTTCCGGCGCGTGGTCACGGAGTCCGGGCGCTCGCCGATGTGGTCGGTGCTGGGCTGGATGTCGATGCTTTGCGGCTTCTTGATCCTGTCGTTCTACGTGGTGGTCGCGGGCTGGTCGTTCTCCTATCTGTGGAAGTCCCTCAGCGGTGGCCTGAGCGCTGAAAGCGTCGGAGCACTGGCGGACGTGTTCGACGCCAACAACGCCGATCCTTTCAATCTTGGTTTCTGGAGCACGCTGGTGACCCTCGTCACCATGCTGGTCGTCGGCAAGGGGGTTCAGAAGGGCATCGAGAGGAGCGTGAGCTGGATGATGCCGGGGCTGGTGCTGATGCTGGTGCTGCTGATCGGTTTCGGCACCTTCTCCGGCGGCTTCGGCGACGCCTTCGCGTTTCTGTTCTCGTTCAATGCCGGGAGCCTGTCGAGCGAGGGCCTGCTGGCCGCGCTCGGCCACGCCTTCTTTACCCTGTCGCTGGCCGCCGGTGCCATCCTGACCTACGGCAGCTACCTGCCCAGGAGCGCCTCGATCGGGCGCACCACGCTCGCCGTGGCGCTGGCGGACACGGTCGTTGCGCTGATGGCGGGGCTCGCCATCTTCCCGGTGATCTTCGCCAACGGCATGGACCCGGCGGGCGGGCCGGGTCTGATCTTCATGAGCCTGCCGATCGCCTTCCAGGCGATGCCGCTGGGCACGCTGTTCGAAATCCTGTTCTTTCTCATGCTGTCGATGGCCGCGCTCACCTCGTCGATCTCGATGGTCGAGGCGACGGTCTCGTGGCTGTGCGACAGCAAGGGCTTCACGCGGCGCTGGGCCTCGCTGGCAACGGGCCTCGTGCTGTGGCTCTTGAGCACTGCGGCGATGCTTTCGTTCAACCTCGGCGCGGACTGGACGCTGGCGGGCAAGACCTTCTTCGACTGGCTGGACTACCTGACCTCGCGCTGGCTGATGCCGCTGGGCGGGCTCGGCACCGTGCTGGTCGCCGGGTTCCTGCTCAAGAAGAGCGTGATGCGCGACGAGCTGGGCCTCGGCCCGCGCCTGTATACGCTGTGGCTCCTGATGGCGCGCTACGTGAGCCCCTTGGGCATCCTGGTCATCTTCGCCGACCAGCTGGCGCTCTTCACCGTGTCGTTTACAGAGCACTGGCCGTGGCTGCTGGCGGCTTTGGCCGTGATGATCCTGGTGGGCGAGTGCATCAGCCCGCGCCTGCGCTCGAGCCTGGCGCCGCGCTGAGCACCGTCAGACGGTGACCACCTGCGCGTCGATGAACTCGCGCGACAGCGGCGTCTGGCAGCGGGCGAACACCTCCTGCAGGAAGCGTTTGCGCGCGCCGCGGTAGTCGCCGCTGAGCAGCACCGCCTGCGCCAGGTGCGCCAGCAGCTCGGCCTGCTGGTCAGGATCGAGCGCGGCGTACGCCTGCTGGGCACGTGGCCACTCCACCTCCAGGGCGGTGGGCCTTTCGGGAAGCGTGGCCAGAAGGTGCGAGAGCAACAGCACCAGGTTCGGGTGCGGGTGGCGGTTGCGCATGATGATTTCTCCCACGCCCTGGGCCAGCAGCTCGCGAGTCTGGTCCGGGGTGTGCGCAAGGCGCTGCATCAATTCTTCGATACGCCGGGGGCCGGAGGCCAGAAGATACGCTTCCTGGGTGATGCGCGCCGCGATCCAGGCGTTCCACAGCGCGTAGAGCGGTGCCATGAGCATGGGAATGAAGCCGCGCAGCGTCAGGCGCCCGAGCAGTCGGCGCATCACCGCGCGCAGCAGAAAGCTGCTCATGCTGACCTTGAGCCGGTAGAGCAGTGCCTGGAGCGTCAGCTTCCAGCCGTGCAGGTGGGCGTGAGGGTCGACGCCGTAGATCAGGCTGCCAGGGCTTGGGTACTCCAGCGCGATGCGCGTCACGCCCTGTACCGTCAGTTCCACCGCGGGCGGCTGGGGCAGGGTGGTTTGGTAGTCCAGGCCGGCGAAGCGCGCCACCCGCGCCACGCCGCGCAGCGAGTTCCAGTAGAGAAAGCCGATCTCGAGCACGGTGATCACCCCGGCGAAGGCCATGTAGGCGCTCCAGTAGGGCAACTGCTCGCGCAGCGACATCGCCTCCCAGTTGTCCGCCCAGACCTGGCGCATCCACCATTCCGACCCGCCGATCAACGTGCCCGAGACGATCCCCGCCAGCGCCGCCCACAGGATCACGAAGCGACGGCTGCGCTTGAGCGCTGCCGGGTCCGGGGCTGCCAGCGGCGGGGTTCGCGCGAGGCGACGGGCGATGTAGCGGCTGGCGAGGCGTTGGGCCCTGTCCGGGGAGGGGGCGAACTCTCGATCGGGGCGAGTCAGCGACATGGTAACCAGTGAGGCGATGAGTTTGAGTGATTAGGGTAGCGGCTAGGTTCGCTTCGCACACGCTTTGATTGCGCCGGGGTGGGTGCCCGCCTTCATCAGCTCGCCCCAGTGGGTGGTGAACCGGTTGGAGCGATGATGGCAGCGCAGCTGCCAGGCGGCCTTTTCCGGCGTGAGGCCGAAGCCGATCTTGCCTTGCCCCATGCGCTGGTTGATGTCGTCGAGGGTCGCCATCAAGGCGGGGTGGTGGCGGTGGCGCGGCGGCTGGTGCAAGAGCGAGAGTTGATACTGCTCGGCGTCGACCAGATCCAGCAGCATCACGCCCGCCTTCATGAAGCGATGCCCCGGGCGATAGATCTGCTCGAGCCCTTCGCGTACCGCGACGAGCATCACCCGGGTATCGTCGCTGGGCGCGGCGAGCGGAATCATGGCGTGGGGAAAGTACTGCGGCTGCTCCGGGCGGTGGCGGTTGGTATTGAGAAACAGCATCACCGCCCGGGCGAGGCTGCGCTGCTCGCGCAGCTTCTCGGCGCTGCGCTGGGCGTGGCGGCCGAGCGCCTCCATGAGCTCCGCCTTCACGCCGGTGGGTTTGCCGAAGGAGCGCGAGGTCATGATGCGCTGGCGCGGCGCGTCCAGCGCGTTCATTTCAAGGCACGGCGTGCCGCGAAGCTCCAGCGCCGTGCGCGCCAGCACCACGGAGAAGCGCCGGCGCAGGTCGTGATGGTCGCACTCGCGCAAATCCCAGGCGGTGTGGATGCGCTGCACCGCCAGCCGCTCGGCCAGGCGCCGACCGATGCCCCAGACCGCGTCGATCGGGGTTTGCTTCAAGAGCGCGGCGGTGTCGGCGGCGTCGGCGTGGAGCAGGCACACGCCCTGGTAGCGCGGGTGCTTCTTGGCCGCGTGGTTGGCGAGCTTGGCCAGCGTATGGGTCGGCGCGAGCCCCACGCACACGGGAAGCCCCAGGTGGCGGCGAATGCGCCGCCGAAGCCAGGCCCCCAGTGCCTGGCAGCGCGCCGGGTCAAGGCCGTCGAGGTAGATGAACATCTCGTCGATGGAGTAGGGCGCCACCTGCGGGCAGGCGTCGCGCAGAAGCTGGCAGAGCCTGCCCGACATGTCGCCGTAGAGCTCGTAGTTCGACGACTTCAGGTGGATACGCCCGGCGCGGTGAAGCCCTTCGAGCTTGAAGGCGGGCGTGGCCATGGCGATGCCCATCGCCTTGAGCTCCTCCGAGCGGGCGATGATGCAGCCGTCGTTGTTGCTCATCACTCCTACCGGGCGGCCCTCGAGCTCGGGCTGGAAGACGCGCTCGCAGCTGACGTAGAAGTTGTTGGCGTCGACCAGGCCGATCACGGCACGTACTCGTGGATCACCGCGCGCACTACGCCCCACAGCTGGCACTCGGTGCCCTCCAGCGGCAGCGGCGGGTAGAGCGGGTGGGCGGAGCACAGGTGCGGCACGCCCTGATGGAGCGCGTAGCGCTTGATCAGCACCTCGCCGTCGAACAGTGCCACCAAGATGTGCCCCAGGCGTGGCCGAACGCTGCGGTCCACCACCAAGAGATCACCATCGAAGATGCCCCAGCCCTCCATGCTGTCGCCGGTGGCGCTCAGGTAGAACGTCTGCGTCGGGTTCTTGATCAGGCGCGTGTTGAGATCCAGCGTGCGCTGCTCGTAATCCTGGGCCGGCGAGGGAAAGCCGCTGAATCCCGCCCGGGCGCGCAGGGCGGGAAAGGCCAGCGGTTGAAAGGTGAGGGGCCTGGCTGTCGCAACGTGGAGGGGTTGAGGCGACATGGTGACGTCCTTGTGAATCGAATAGTGTATTTATATACAGTATTCGATGCCGCCTCGAAAATTGCAAGGATTCAGGACGCGCCTCAGCGCGCCAGCCACAGCCCCACGACGACGGCGCTGATCACGGCGATGAAGAAGACGGTATTGCGAACACGGGTATCACGGCGAGGTTTCATGAAGGGACTCATCGACAAACAAGGGTTGGACAAACAGGGGTTAGACAAACAAAGGTCAAAAACGGCGTTCAATAGCGAGAGCATGGTAACGTCTACGTCATGCAGCGTCATCACGACAGGCGGTCATCGACAGCATGAGAGACTTTCCATGAACGAACTTGCCCACGCCGCCCGGCCGCTTGCGCTTGCCGGCAAACGCCTCGCCGCGCTCTCCTGGGGCCGCGAGGGGGCGCCGGTCTGGCTCGCCTTGCACGGCTGGCTCGACAACGCCGCGAGCTTTTCGCGCCTGGCACCGCGCCTGGCGCGGGAGATGGACGTGCGCATCGTGGCGCTCGACTTTCGCGGCCACGGCCACTCCGAGCACGCCCCGCCCGGCGGCGACTACGCCTTGTGGGACTACGTCTTCGACGTGCTCGACGCGCTCGATGCGCTTGCCATCGAGCGTGCCACGCTTCTGGCGCACTCGATGGGCGCGGCGGTGGCCTGCGTGCTGGCCGCCACGCTTCCCGAAAGGGTCGAGCGGCTGCTGCTGGTCGATGGCCTCGGGGCGCTCAACACCGAGGCGCGCGAAAGTGCGGCCCAGCTGCGCAAGGGGCTTCTGGCCCACCGGCGCACCTCCTCGCGCCTGCCGCGCTACGCCGATATGGACGCCGCCGTGGCCGCCCGCGTGGCCGGCGGCGTCCATATCGGCGTAGCGC
>NZ_JAMZBC010000039.1 GCF_024158715.1 Halomonas sp. 707D7
CCCCCGTCGCCGGCAATGCCGCGCCGC
Organism: Halomonas sp. 707D7; assembly: GCF_024158715.1. Classification (GTDB taxonomy): domain Bacteria; phylum Pseudomonadota; class Gammaproteobacteria; order Pseudomonadales; family Halomonadaceae; genus Vreelandella. The sequence goes on from NZ_JAMZBC010000039.1 coordinate 28, forward strand.
TTCTGCCCTCGGCGCTGTTTCCCGGCAGCGCCGAACGCTTCCAGGCCTGGCACTGCCAGCCCGCCAACCAGCACCTCGTCGGCGCCGACAACGACCAGGCGCTGCGGCTGTGGTCGCTGCACGGCGCCTGGCAGTTGCCTCGGGCCGTGGTGGCCGACGGCGCGCGCTATCAGGACGGCGAGATCAGCGTCTGGGATCGCGGCGAGCGCGCGCTGGTGGAAACCCCGCGCGGCCAGCTTCAGTGCCAGCAGGCAGGCGAGCGCAAGGCGCTGACCCGGGCCGACAATCCCGGCGTGATGTTCAAGGCCGAAGGGCGCGAGCCCTCTTGGCAGGTGACGCTCGCCCACGACGTGCCGACGCTTGCCATCGAGACCGCCACGGCGCCGGCCACGCGGCAGCCCTACATGATCAGTGTGCTGGACAACCAGGCCGGGCGGGTGGTGCTCGAGAGCGCCGACGTCGAGCCCTTCTTTCGCCTGCGCATCGATGCCGGCGCCTGCTTCGACAAGGCGAGCGGCGCGCCGTACCCCGCCCGGGTCACGCTCACCTACCAGGGCGAGCAGTACAGCGGCTGCGGCCAGGGCATCGCGCCCTAGGGCGCCTGGCAGGCGTAGCGCGTATCCGCCACCCGCCATTCGGGTGTGATCAGGGCACTGGCGCACAGCGCGTTCTCGTCGCCCAGCGCCCGGCGGGCGAGTTGTCCCAGCGCCTCACGGCTCAGGCCTCGCTCCGAGGGCCGCTGTTCGCTCGCCGCCACCGCTTGCCACTCTCCGTTCTCCCGGGTGGCCAGGGTGAAGGTGAACGGGTGAAAGCCCGGAAAGCCCAGGCGCAGGTCGGTGGCGGTCAGGGTCTCCACGCCGTCGATGGGCTCGATGTCGTAGCGCAGGAACGTCCCGCTGAACCAGGCGAGCCGCTCTCCCTTGGCCGTCGACAGGGCGATCTCCTCGAGCGGCTGCCGCTCGCGCTGGAAGGTCTCGAGGTGCGGCGCCTCGTCGTCGAAGACGCTGACGAGACTCTCGGCGTACCGCTCGTTTTCCACCACCGTGGCCCGCCACAGCAAGATGTTGAAGGGCGTGGGCTGGACGATGCGCGGCGCCTGTGACAGCCCCTGCGCCTCGAGCACCGGCACCAGGCGTGCTTCGACCACGCCCTTCATGCCCGCCGCCACCAGCAGATAAAGGCTCGAGAGCAGCAGCCCGAGGGCGCAGTAGTGCACCACCCGGCGCGACACGCAGGCGGCGATGAGCCCGCCCAGCAGGGCCAGGGTGTAGAGCGGGTCGATGATGAACACGATCGGCCAGGCGGCGGGGGGGACGTCCAGCGGCCAGAGCAGCTGGGTGCCGTAGGTGGTGAGCGCGTCGAGTAGCGGGTGGGTGACCAGCGCCAGGGTGAAGAAGCACCACCAGCAGACGAGCGACAGGCGCGGGCGGACGAAGTATCGGCACACCAGCGCCAGCAGGGTGCCAAGCCCCGTCAGCACGAACAGCGAATGGCTGAAACCGCGGTGCTCGGTGACGTTGGCGATGGCATCGCCGTAATCCAGCACCACGTCGAGATCCGGCAGGGTGCCCAGCAGCGCGCCGATCAAGACGGCCTTGCGGCCCAGACGTCGGCCCATGACGGCGCCGCCCACGGCAGCCCCCAGGGCGGCTTGTGTGATCGAGTCCACGGTGATTCCTTGGCAAGAGAAGGGGAGAGTGGCTTTATTATGCGACATTGTCTTGATCGTCGTCGCGTGTAGCGGTGTTGTACAGATTAAACGCGGGTGCCGCGCTTCAGCGATTGCTCAATCCCGGCTATTCTGTTCCCATTATCCCGCTTGCATCTTCACTTATCGCCACCGATAGAAGGGAGTCTCTATGCAGTTTCTACATACCATGGTGCGTATTCGCGACATCGACGCTTCGCTGCGTTTCTACTGCGACCTGCTGGGCCTTCAGGAGGTGCGCCGCAAGGAGAGCGAGAAGGGTCGCTTCACGCTGATCTTCCTCGCCGCGCCGGACGACGTCGAGCGCTCCGAGCGCCTCACCGCCCCGGAGCTCGAGCTGACCTACAACTGGGACCCGGAAGAGTACGACGGCGGGCGCAACTTCGGCCATCTCGCCTACCGCGTCGATGACATCTACGCGCTGTGCGACAAGCTTCAGCAGGCCGGCGTCACCATCAACCGCCCGCCGCGCGATGGTCACATGGCCTTCGTCAAGTCGCCGGACGGCATCTCCATCGAGCTTCTGCAGAAAGGCGAGGCGCTGCCCGCCCAGGAGCCCTGGGCCTCCATGGAAAACAGCGGCAGCTGGTAACGCAGAGGAGCGTTTGGGGTGAAAAGACACTTGTTGAGCGTTTTGGCCGTGAGCACCGCGCTGGTGCTCGCCGCCTGCAGCAGCACGCCGGATAACGCCTCCCGCGCGCCGGTCTCCCAAGGCGAGGGCGGGCTTTCCGGGCCGCTGGTGGGCACGCGTTGGAACCTGCTTTTGATGGGCACCGACGAGCGGCTGTCCATGCCACAGCCGGCGTTTTTCCAGATCACGCGCGACGGCAAGATTGCCGGCAGCGACGGCTGCAACACCTTCAACGGCACGGTCGGGCTGGGCGAGAGCCAGCGCATCGAAGTGGGCGAGCTCGCCACCACGCGCATGGGCTGCGCCAAGCTCGAGGACGCCAAGCGGGTGACCGGCATGCTCGAGAACGCCTACCGCTACCTGATCGATCACGACCGGGTGGTGTTCTTCGGCCCGGACAGCCGCGTACTCGGCGGCTGGCGCAAGGCGAACTAGGTCTTGGCAGCAGACAAGGCTCGCCTCGAGGCGGTGTGGCGTATCGCGCGCGATGCCGCCAAGGCCATCATGACGCTCTACCGGGACGAACTCACGGTCACGCTCAAGGCCGACCAGAGCCCGGTCACCCAGGCCGACCTGCTCGCCAACCGCTGCATCGTCGCGGCGCTCGAGCGCCTCGACCCCGCCACCCCGATTCTCTCCGAGGAAAGCGTGGAGCGTTTTTCGGGCCCCGCGGAGGACGCCACCTACTACCTGGTCGACCCGCTGGACGGTACCAAGGAGTTCATCAAGCGCAACGACGAGTTCACCGTCAACATCGCGCTGATTCGCCAAGGGGCGCCGGTGCTCGGCGTGGTGGTGGCGCCGGCGCTCGACGAAAGCTACCTGGCGGCCCACGGGCTGGGGGCCTTCAAGGTGATAGGCGAGGGCGACTGGCGACCCATTCATACCCGGGCGCCGGGTGCTGGCGGCTTTCACGTGCTGGGCAGCCGCTCGCACCGCGATGCGCGCTTCGACGACTGGCTGGCCGCACTCGGTCCGCACCGGGTGACGCCCATGGGCAGCTCCTTGAAGGCGTGCCGGATTGCCGAAGGCGCGGCGGACGTCTATCCACGCTTCGGGCCGACCAGCCTGTGGGATACCGCCGCCGCCCAGGCGGTGGTCGAGGCGGCCGGCGGCTGCGTGATCGACGCCCAGGGCCAGCCGCTGAGTTATGCCGCCCCGAGCCAGGTGCAGAACCCGAGCTTTTTCGTCTGGGGGCGACGCCCCTGAGCGGTTGACAAGCGCTGGCAAGGCAGGGCGTTGCGTGATAGACTACGCCATCCTCTCAGACAAGACCCGTGGACGGGCAGCGACCAGACTGCGCGTTTCACTCTCTGGCAGAGCGAAAAAGCTCGCCGGATCAATTGGTTGTTACGGAAATGTCGAGCACTGGCCACGGCCAGTCGACAGACACATAGTTCATTCGTTGCCGATCAGGCAACCCTATTCTCCAAGGAGATACCAGTGGCGAACAGCAAGCAAGCTCGCAAGCGCGCCCGCCAGGCCGAGACTCGTCGCGTCCTGAAAGCCAGCCAACGCAGCATGGTCCGCACCTACATCAAGCGCGTGATCAAGGCGATCGGTACCGGTGACCACGCCAAGGCGATGGAAGAGTTCAAGGCCATGCAGCCGGTCGTCGACCGCATCGCCGACAAGGACGTGCTGTCCAAGAAGAAGGCCGCACGCCTGAAGAGCCGCTTGAACAAGCGAATTAAAGCGCTGGCAGCGTAAGCCGGCAGCGTCTTGGAAAAAACCGGCTACGGCCGGTTTTTTTGTGCCCGTACCCACCCAGGATCGACGGACCACGATGACCGAACCCTCCTCTGAACCGACCCAGGTCGCCAAGCGCGGATTGATGCACTCGGGGCTGGTGGTCAGCTCGATGACCATGCTGTCCCGCGTGATGGGGCTGGTACGCGACGTGGTGGTGGCGATGTTCCTCGGTGCGGGCAACGGGGCGGATGCGTTCTTCGTCGCCTTCAAGATTCCCAACTTCCTGCGTCGGCTGTTCGCCGAGGGGGCCTTCAACCAGGCCTTCGTGCCGGTGCTGTCGGAGTACTCGACACGCCGCGACAAGCAGGAGATCCGCGAACTCCTCGACGCCGTGGCGGGTAGTCTCACCGCGCTTCTGGCGCTGATCACGGCCCTGGCCATGCTGGCCGCGCCCTGGCTGATCTGGCTGTTCGCCCCGGGTTTCGGGCGCGACCCGGAGAAGCTCGCGCTGACCGCGGACATGCTGCGCCTGACCTTCCCGTATCTGCTCTTGATCTCGCTGACCGCGTTCTCCGGCGCCGTGCTCAATACCTGGAACCGCTTCGCCGTTCCCGCCTTCACGCCGGTGTTCTTGAACCTGTCGCTGATCGGCGCGGCGCTCTTTCTGATGCCGCTGATGGAGGAGCCCGCCATGGCGCTGGCCTGGGGGGTGCTGATCGCCGGCATCGCCCAGCTCGCTTTCCAGGTGCCGTTTCTCTATCGCCTCGGGCTTCTGCCCACGCCCTGGCCCAACTTCGCCCACGACGGCGTCAAGCGCATTCTCAAACTGATGGCGCCGGCGCTGTTCGGGGTCTCGGTGTCCCAGATCAACCTGCTGCTCGATACGGTGCTGGCTTCGCTGCTGGCGGCGGGCAGCGTCTCCTGGCTCTACTACTCGGACCGCCTGGTGGAGCTGCCGCTCGGGGTGTTCGGCGTGGCGATCGGCACGGTGATCTTGCCGGCCCTCTCCAAGCGCCACGCCGAGCGCTCCAGCGAGCACTTCGCGCGAATGCTCGACTGGGGTATTCGCATGGTGCTGCTGCTCGGTGTGCCCGCCGCCCTGGCGCTGGTGGTACTGGCCGAGCCGCTGCTGATCACGCTGTTCCACTACGGCGCGATGACCGACAGCGACATCCAGATGTCGGCAATGAGCCTGCGCGCCTACGCCGTGGGGCTGGTGGCCTTCATGCTGATCAAGGTGCTGGCGCCGGGCTTCTTCGCACGCCAGGACACCAGGACGCCGGTCAAGGTCGGCATCATGGCCATGGTGGCCAACATGGTGTTCAACCTGATTCTGATCTGGCCGCTGGCTCACGCGGGGCTGGCGCTGGCCACGGCGCTGTCGGCGTTTCTGAACGCGGGACTTCTCGGCTACCTGCTGCACCGCGAGCGGGTGCTGGTGTTCCAGCCCGGCTGGGGGCGCTACGCGGTGCAGCTGCTGGGCGGCAGCGCCCTGATGGGAGCGGCGCTCTATGCGGCCGCGCCGCCCTGGCAGGCCTGGCTCGATGTCGGCCTCGCGCTTCGGGTGAGCTGGGCGCTGGGGCTGGTGGCGCTGGGCGGGGGGGTCTACTTCGCCTGGCTGGGCGCCTTGGGGCTGCGGCCGCGCCATTTCAGGATCCAGAGCTGAACCGCGGGCAATCTTGACTGCACCTTCGAGGCGCGTTCGTTATAATCGAAGGCTTTATCGACGGGCACGTTGACTGGCACGCATTAACTGACCGAGGGGCCATGCACGTTATACGAGGTCTGCACAATCTAGACGCCAGCGCGCGCGGCTGCGTTGCCACCATCGGCAACTTCGACGGCGTGCATCGCGGCCATCAGGCGATACTCGAGCAGTGCCGCGAGCACGCCGCGCGCCTTGGCGTGCCGCTGACGGTGGTGGTGTTCGAGCCCCAGCCCCGGGAGTTCTTCGCCGGCGAGCAGGCGCCGCCCAGGCTCACGCGCCTGCGCGAGAAGGTGCGCCTTCTGGGCGAACTCGGCGCCGAGCGCGTGCTGTGCCTGGCCTTCAACGAGGCGCTTCGAAGCCTCACCGGGCGCGAATTCATCGATCGGGTGCTGATCGAAGGGCTCGGCGTCAAGCACCTGGTGGTCGGCGACGACTTTCGCTTCGGCTGTGACCGGCGCGGCGACTTCGAGCTGTTGAAGGCGGTGGGCGACGCCGAAGGGTTCGGCGTGGAGCACACCCGCACCTTCACCCTGGACGACGAGCGGGTGTCGAGCACGCGGGTGCGCACGCTGCTCGCCAGCGGCAACTTCGCCGCCGCCGAGCGTCTGCTGGGCCGGCCCTATTCGCTCGCCGGGCGCGTGGTGCGCGACCAGCAGCTCGGGCGCACCATCGGCGCGCCGACGGCCAACCTGCCGCTCTTGCCGAAACCGCTGACGCTGCGCGGGGTGTTCGCGGTGATCGGCGAGCTCGAGGATGGCCGGCGCTACCCCGGGGTGGCCAACGTGGGCTTTCGGCCCACGGTGGGCGCCACGCGGCCGACCCTCGAGGTGCACCTGTTCGATTTCGACGGCGATCTCTACGGCACGCGGCTGACGGTGATTCCCTGCGCGCGGCTGCGCGGCGAGGTGAAGTTCGACGACTTCGCCGCGCTGAAGGTGCAGATCCAGCGCGACCAGGCGCGAGCGCGGCGCTACTTCGGCTTGACGGACACGACGTCCAACGCGACTTTCATACGCCCTGCTGGCGAGGGCTGGCTGGCTTCGGCGCCGCTCGGGCGAGAGGCCGCTTCTTCTGATTTCCCTTCGGCGGACGACGCCGATGCTAACGACGGCTGACCGGACTATGGACTACAAGCACACGTTGAACCTGCCTGACACCGACTTTCCGATGCGCGGCATGCTGCCCAAGCAGGAGCCGGGGCGCGTTTCGCAGTGGCAGGACATGAACCTCTACCAGCGCCTGCGCGAAGCGCGCGCGGGGGCGCCGCTGTTCGTGCTTCACGACGGCCCTCCCTACGCCAACGGCAGCATCCATATCGGTCACGCGCTGAACAAGATTCTCAAGGACATCATCGTCAAGTCCAAGAACCTGGACGGCTTCGACGCGCCTTACGTGCCGGGCTGGGACTGCCATGGCCTGCCCATCGAGCACAAGGTGGAGACCACCCACGGCAAGCACCTGGAGCCCGCCAAGGCCCGCGCGCTGTGCCGCGAGTACGCAGCCGCCCAGGTCGAGACCCAGCTGGCCGACTTCGTGCGCCTCGGGGTGATCGGCGACTGGGATCATCCGTATCGCACCATGGACTTCGCCAACGAGGCCGGCGAGATCCGGGCGCTGGCCGACATGGTCGAGGCGGGCTTCGTGTTCAAGGGCCTCAAGCCGGTCAACTGGTGCTTCGACTGCGGCTCGGCTCTGGCCGAGGCCGAGGTGGAGTACCAGGACAAGAAGTCCGACGCCATCGACGTCGCCTTCCCGGTGGAGGATGCCGACAAGCTGGCCGCCGCCTTCGGCCTCGAGACCCTGGCCAAGCCCGCCGCCGTGGTGATCTGGACCACCACGCCCTGGACGATTCCCGCCAACCAGGCGCTCAACGTCCACCCGGACTTCACCTACGCGCTGGTCGACACCGGCGAGCGCCTGCTGCTGCTCGCCGAAGAGCTGGTCGAGAGCTGCCTTGCACGCTTTGGCTTGGAAGGTGACGTGATCGCCACCGCCAAGGGCCAGGCGCTGGAGCTGATCGATTTCCGCCATCCGCTGTATGATCGCCGCTCGCCGGTCTACCTGGCGGACTACGTCGAGAGCGAGGTCGGCAGCACCGGCATCGTCCACTCCGCGCCCTCCTATGGCGTCGACGACTTCAACACCTGTCGTGCCTACGGCATGAGCTTCGACGACATGCTGAACCCGGTGCAGGGCAACGGCGTTTATGTGGACGATCTGCCGCTGTTCGGCGGGCAGATGATCTGGAAGGCCAACCCGAAGATCGTCGCGGCCCTCGACGACGCCGGCGCGCTGATGGCCCATACGCCGATCACCCACAGCTACATGCACTGCTGGCGCCACAAGACCCCGGTGATCTACCGCGCCACCGCCCAGTGGTTCGTGGGCATGGACATCGCGGGCAAGGATGGCAAGACCCTTCGCCAGCGGGCGCTGGAGGCGATCGAGGCCACCCAGTTCACCCCGGCCTGGGGCAAGGCGCGGCTGCACAGCATGATCGCCAACCGCCCGGACTGGTGCATCTCGCGCCAGCGCAACTGGGGCGTGCCGATCCCGTTCTTCCTGCACAAGCAGACCGGCGAGCTGCACCCGCGCACCGTCGAGCTGATGGAGGAGGTCGCCAAGCGCGTGGAAGAGCAGGGCATCGACGCCTGGTTCGGCCTCGACCCGCAGGCGCTGCTCGGCGCCGAGGCCCAGGACTACGACAAGGTGATGGACACCCTCGACGTCTGGTTCGACTCCGGCACCACCCACCGCCACGTGCTGCGGGGCTCTCACCCGCAGGGCCACGAGAGCGGCCCGCAGGCGGATCTCTACTTGGAAGGCTCGGACCAGCACCGCGGTTGGTTCCACTCGTCGCTCTTGACCGGCTCGGCCATCGACGGCCACGCGCCCTATCGCCAGCTCCTGACCCACGGCTTCACGGTGGACGCCCAAGGCCGCAAGCAGTCCAAGTCGCTGGGCAACGTGGTCGCCCCGCAGGCGGTGATGGACAAGCTGGGTGCGGACATCCTGCGCCTGTGGGTCGCCTCGACGGACTACTCCGGCGAGATGGCGGTGTCCGACGAAATATTGAAGCGCACCGCCGACGTCTACCGACGTATCCGCAACACCGCGCGCTTTCTGCTCGGCAACCTCAACGGCTTCGACCCGGCGACCAATCAGGTGGCGTTCGACGACATGATCGCCCTGGATCGCTGGATCGTCGACCGCGCACTGCAGCTTCAAGCGCGTATCCAGACCGCCTACGACGAGTATCGCTTCCGCGACGTCTACCAGCAGGTGCACGACTTCTGCGCCCGCGACCTGGGCGGCTTCTATCTGGACATCATCAAGGATCGCCAGTACACCACCCAGCCCGATTCGCTCGCCCGGCGCAGTTGCCAGAGCGCGCTGTATCACGTGATCGAGGCGCTCAGCCGCTGGATCGCGCCGATCCTCTCCTTCACCGCCGAGGAGATCTTCGAGCACATCCCAGGTGAGCGCGGCGACAGCGTGCTGCTCGAGACCTACTACGCGGGGCTCGAGGCCCTCGACGATGACGCGCCGATGGGACGCGCCTTCTGGGAGCGGGTGCTCGAGGTCAAGCAGGCGGTCAACAAGCGCCTGGAAGAGGCGCGTAACGAAGGCGAGATCAAGGGGTCGCTGGATAGCCAGGTGACGCTTTTCGTGAGCGACGAACTCGACGCCGTGCTCTCGCGCCTGGAGGACGAGCTGCGCTTCGTGCTGATCACCTCCGAGGCGACGCTTGCGCCGCTTGCCACGGCGCAGGAGGGCGCGCACAGCGAGCTCGAAGGTCTCAAGGTGGCAGTGGCGCCGAGTCCTTATGAGAAGTGCGAGCGCAGCTGGGAGCGCCGCCCGGACGTGGGCAGCCACCCGGAGCACCCGACGCTGTGCGAGCGCTCGATCCTGAACCTGCCGGATGGCCCGGGCGAGGTGCGCCGCTATGCCTGAGTCCGTTGCTGCGCTGGCTCGACCACCCATGCGCCAGCCGCTTCGCTGGCTGTGGCTCGCCGTGGCGGTCATCGCCCTGGATCTGTCGAGCAAGTACGCGCTGAGCCATATGCTCGTCTACAATCGCCCGGTAGAGGTGCTGCCGTTCTTCGATCTGCGCCTTTTGCACAACACGGGCGCCGCGTTCAGCTTCCTGGCCAGCCACCCCGGCTGGCAGCGGTGGTTCTTCGCCATCGTCGCCGTAGGGGCGAGCATCGGCCTGACGGTGTGGCTGTCGCGCATTCGTGCCGACGAGAAGTGGCTTGCGATCTCGCTGCCCTTGATCATCGGCGGGGCGCTGGGCAACCTGTTCGACCGGCTGGTGCACGGCTACGTGGTGGATTTCCTGTCGTTTCACGTCGCCGGCTGGTACTACCCGGCCTTCAACGTGGCGGACATCGGCATTACCCTGGGCGCCCTCGGGCTGATCTGGGAATCCTTCATGGGCGACCGGCGCCGTCGCAAGGCCGTCCCGGCCGACAGCACCCACTAGGAGCACGCATGGACTACGTCATCGACGAGGGTATGGAGATTACCCTGCACTTCACCCTGAAGCTCGAGGATGGCACGGTGGTCGACTCCACCAGGGAGAAAGCCCCCGCCACCTTCACCTTCGGCGACGGCAACCTGCCGCCGGGCTTCGAGCACCCGATCAAGGGCCTCGCACCGGGTCAGCAGGGCGCCTTCGAGATCACCCCGGAGCACGCCTTCGGCCAGCACAACGCCCAGAACATCCAGCTGCTCAAGCGCGCCGACTTCGGCGACGAAGCGCCGGAGGTCGGCATGGTGATGTCCTTCGCCGACAAGGCGGGCACCGAGCTTCCCGGTGTGGTCAAGACCATCGATGGCGACCGGGTCGAGGTGGATTTCAATCATCCGCTGGCCGGGCGTACACTGACCTTCGAGGTCGAGGTGCTCGACGTCAGGCCCGCGACCACTCATTGAGCCCGGCACGCCGCGCGATTCGTAGCGAACCCGTTCGGCGCGCGGCTGTCAGGTAGAGCACGGGTTTTCACTCACCAAGCGATGTTTACGCATCAAGGCGCCTTTATGCACGCACCCCACTCAGAGCCTTCGGAATCGACCCATCCGATGACCATTCAGTTGGCCAATCCCCGCGGCTTCTGCGCCGGGGTGGACCGCGCCATCGACATCGTCAACCGGGCACTCGACGTGTTCGGCCCGCCGGTCTACGTACGCCACGAAGTGGTCCACAACAAGTTCGTCGTGGATTCGCTGCGCGAGCGTGGCGCGGTGTTCGTCGAGGAGCTCGACGAGGTGCCGGACGACGTCATCGTGATCTTCTCCGCCCACGGCGTCTCCCAGGCGGTCCAGGAAGACGCCGACCGGCGCGGGCTCAAGGTGTTCGACGCCACCTGCCCGCTGGTCACCAAGGTACACATGGAGGTGCTGCGCTACGCCAAGCGCGGTCAGGAGTGCATCCTGATCGGCCACGCAGGGCACCCGGAGGTCGAGGGCACCATGGGGCGCTACGATACCTCCTTCGGCGGGCGCATCTATCTGGTCGAGGACGAAGAGGACGTGGCGAAGCTCGAAGTCGCCGACCCCGCGACCCTCTCCTTCGTCACCCAGACCACGCTTTCGATGGACGATACCGCCAAGGTGATCGACGCCCTGCGCGACAAGTTCCCCGAGATCCAGGGCCCGCGCAAGAACGACATCTGCTACGCGACGCAGAACCGTCAGGACGCAGTGCGCGAACTCGCCGTTGAAAACGATCTGATCCTGGTGGTGGGCAGTCCCAACAGCTCCAACTCCAACCGCCTGCGCGAGCTCTCCGAGCGCATCGGAACGCCCGCCTACCTGATCGACAACGCCGAGCAGATCGAAAGCGCCTGGCTCGAGAACGTCGCGCGCATCGGCGTCACCGCCGGGGCCAGCGCCCCGGAGGTGCTGGTGAAGGGCGTGATCGAACGGCTCAAGAGCCTTGGGGCGACCGATCCCACCGAGCTTGCCGGTCGCGAGGAGAACATCACCTTCTCGATGCCCAAGGAGCTGCGTGAACAGGTGATCGTCAGCGGGTGATGCAAACGGCGGGCGTTTTGGCCATACTGGATGTATGGGCTAACTAAAACGAGACCTGTCGAGTGGCTTCTTTCCTCAAGGGCCGCGCCGCTGTCCAACGGCGGCGCTCACGCGGCTTCACCCTCATCGAAATGCTCGTCACGGTGGCGATCGTGGCCATCCTGGCGGGCATCGCCTACCCAAGCTATCAGCGCTATCTCCAGCATTCGCTACGCGCCGATGCCCAGGCGGGGCTGGTCAACGCTGCCGCCGACCTCGAGCGCTGCTACGTGCGAAATCAGCGCTACGCGGGCTGTTCGATCTCCCCGACCTCGCCCGACGGCCACTATCGGCTCGCCTTCACCGCCGGTGCCGGTGGCTACCTGCTCACTGCCACCACCGACGAGAACGACGGCTGCGAAACGCCGCTGGCGCTCGATGGGCTGGGTGAACGCTTTCCCACGGCGTGCTGGTGATGAGCGGCCAGCGCGGCTTCTCCCTGGTGGAGGCGCTGATCGCGCTGGTGGTTCTGTCGCTCGGGCTGGTCGGTGCGGCCGCCATGCAACTCAAGGCGCTGGATAGCGCCGACGAAGGCTACCGACGGGCGCTGGCGAGCGTGGCCGCGCTGGATGCCCAGGAGCGACTCTGGGCAACCTATCGCCATGCCAGGCAGTGCGCCGAGATCGAGGTCGGGCGTGTCGAAAGCGCCTGGCGACGGCACTGGTTCCAGCACCCGGAAGCGGCGCTGGCAGAAGCGGCGTGGGGCAGTATCCAGCGCGATGCCTGCGACTTCCAGATCACCATAGTCCACGCGGCGCCGGGCAGCGCGCCGCTTGCCTTTCGTTTCGAACTACCCGTCAAACCCTAGGAGCAGGCGCATGAGCGAGCAGGGCGGTTACACCCTCAGCGAGGTGCTGGTGGCGCTGGCCATCGCGAGTCTGCTGGTCATCGCCGCCGGGCAACTGCTGCTGACGAGTGTCACTACCTTCGCCCAGGTGGAGCGCCTGGGGCGCCAGCAGGAGAGTCTAGTGTACACCGCCACCGTGCTCGCCGATCGCCTGCGCCGTCACGATCCCGCCCACGCCTCGAGCGAGGCGCTGTTTCACCTGCGCTGCCAGAGCGGGGCCGAGGAGTGCCGCTGCACGGTCCAGGATCTCGTCGCCGCGCAGCCGCTGGCGTCCTTCGACCGACTCGGCGAGGGTGCCTGCGCGCGCGATGAACCGTTGGGCGTCGCCGGTGAAGATGGCGCGCTCAACGTCGCCCTGCCGCTCGGCCCGCAAGGGCGGGACGTCGTCTTTCACGTCACTCCTCGCCAGGGTGTACTGAGCGATGCCGGTGCGCCGCCCTGAGCCGGGGTCGCCGACCCGCCAGCGCGGTGCGGCCCTGGCGATCGTCATCGTGGTGATGGCGAGCGCGCTGATGCTGGGGATCGTCGGCGTCCAGTCGGCGCTGATCGACCAGCGCCTGGCGGCCAACTATCGCGCCGCCCTGCAGGCCCAGATGCGCGCCGAGCGTGCGGCTGGACAGGCGCTGACGCGCTTCGATAGCCTCGCCTGGGAGCAGGCGCCCGCTATCGACGAGCAGCCCCCTCGCTGGTCGACGCTCGCCCGTCACCCGGCAGCCTCTTTCGCCTGCGCCGAGCGCAGTTGCCTGTATCTGCCGGTATTGCGTGGCGGCGAGCGCTGGGCCCTCGCCTTTGGCGTGGTCCACGACGATACCGCCGAGGCGACGTTGATCGCCCACAGCGAAGCAGTGTTCGTGCGCGTGGAGCAGGATGGCGCGGTTGCGCGGGTCAGGTGGGAGTAGGCGAGGTCAGGCGGTGACACACGAAAAAGCCCCTTCGCGAGGAAGGGGTTTTCCGGGCCGAGCGAAAGCGTTTAGCCTTCGATCGGTGCGCGCCAGTCGTCGGAACCGGAGGTGCCAGCGACGGTGTGTTCCCAGTCGATCTTGCGGTAGGCCAGGGACACGTCCATCAGCTGGGTGAACTCGGCCTTGTTGATGTCCTGGGCGTGCGGCATGCGCAGGTTGATGTCGACGATGGTAGCGTCGGTCAGCGTGGTGGTGAAGAAGTGCTCCTGCTTGCCCTCGACGGAAGTGCGGTACCACTTCAGCGCCACGTTGGGCAGCATTTCACCGGAGGCCAGGGCGTTGTACATCAGCGGCACGGCCTTGTTCAGCGCCACGGTGAAGACGAACGGCTTGTGGGCGCGCTGGCCGGAAGGTTGACCGGACTGCGGGTCGGTCGGCACGGTCACGACGTGCTTGAATTCCTGGACCAGCATTTCGTCTTCGTGGCCTTCCACGTAGATGTTGCCTACGGAGTCGGGTGTGAAGGCGCCGGCAGTGATGTTGCCCTGGGTCTGGCCTTCGATGCTGATATAGCAAGGTGTCGGCATGATGAATCTCCTTTGTCGTGAGTGAACAGGGCGATATCGCCCGATGAACACTTAATCAAGGGCAAGGCGCATGCCAGAAAAAAATATCTCTTTTTTTACAGCTGCTTATTTTTAAATAAGGATTTTATTCTAATTAATATTAGGCAATGGGCTGCCTGTTTTCAGGCAACCCCTTGCCTGATGGGCAAGGGGTTGCCTGTATTTTCGAAGCATCACTGCGCTGCTTTTGCGTAAATCTCCTTTTCGCCCTATTTCTCGTCGAGGAAGAAGTAAATCGTCTATCCATCGACGCGCCCGTCACCCTTTCTGGCCAGAAGTTATACGCGACTTCTTGCTTCAAGCACCAAAAATATAACTTTTGACGTAAGAAAACCGTGTCTTTTTGCTTGAGACATTGCTGACAGTTATTGTAAGAAATGTCTTACAAATACATTTCAAGAAGTTAAGAGAGGTTAGCTGAAAGGTTAAGTTCGGCAAAAAATCGCCTAAATGTTCCTAACGTGCAGATACGACATGTTCGCATCGCGAGCCTTGCGCCCTAGTGTTTAAAAATGACCCATTGGCGCCGTCCAAGCAGATTCGTTAGCGTTTGTAGATTGACGAATATTGACTGAAACGTTCGATTTTTTCACTTTCAGGACGCACTCATGGCTAAGCAAGGCACCGTCGCACCCAAAGAACGCATTAACATCAAGTACGTTCCGGCCACTGGTGACCAGCAGGCGGATACGGAACTGCCGCTGAAGCTGCTGGTAGTAGGCGACTTCAAGGGCGGCGAGGAAGAAACGCCCATCGAGGAGCGTCAGGCCGTCTCGGTCGACAAGAACAATTTCCAGTCGGTGATGCGCGAGGCCGGCCTTACGCTCACGACTTCGGTCACCAACCGTCTCGAGGAGAGCGAAGAGCCCGACGAGATGGCCGTGGATCTCTCCTTCAAGTCCCTCGAGGACTTCTCGCCGGATGCGATTGCCAAGCAGGTGCCGGAGCTTCGCAAGCTGGTCGAGCTGCGCGAGGCGCTGGTGGCCTTGAAAGGCCCCTTGGGTAACGTACCCGCTTTTCGGGATCGTTTGCAAAAGCTGCTGGAGAGCGACGAGGCGCGTCAGCAGCTGCTCAGCGAGCTGGAGCTTCTGGATACGGATTCCAAGGGCGGCGAGTGAGTCGCCTGGTTTCTCCGTGTCACTCCCTACCCAAATGCGAGGCTAAACGATGAGCAAGACGGCTAAACAGCACTCCACGGCGGCCCAGGCGGAGACCGAAGAGGTTTCGCTGCTGGACCAGGTAATGGCGCAGACCCGCATGGCACCCGCCGACGAAGGCTACGACGTGGCAAAGCAAGGCGTCGCCGCCTTCATTGCCCAGCTGCTGGCGGGTGACGAATCGACGCCCAAGGTCAACAAGTCCATCGTCGACGACATGATCGTCGAGCTCGATCGCAAGATCAGCCATCAGGTGGACGAGGTGCTGCACAACCAGGAGTTCCAGCAGCTCGAATCCGCCTGGCGCGGCTTGAAGCTTCTGGTCGACCGCACCGATTTTCGCGAGAACATCAAGCTCGACGTGCTCCACGCCACCAAGCAGGAGCTGCTCGAGGACTTCGAGTTCGCCCCGGAAGTCAGCCAGAGCGGGCTCTACCACCACGTCTACAACGCGGGTTACGGCCAGTTCGGCGGCGAGCCCGTGGCCGGCATCATCGGCCACTACGACTTCTCGCCCTCGACCCCGGACATGAAGCTCCTGCAGTACACCTCAGCGGTCGGGGCCATGGCGCATGCGCCCTTCATGTCGTCGGTGGCGCCGTCGTTCTTCGGCATCGACAGCTTCGAGGAGCTGCCCAACATCAAGGACCTGAAGGCCATCTTCGAAGGCCCCAAGTACGCTCGCTGGCGCAGCCTGCGCGACTCCGACGATGCGCGCTACCTGGGCCTGACCGCGCCGCGCTTTCTGCTGCGCACGCCTTACGATCCGATCGAGAACCCGGTCAAGACCTTCAACTACCGCGAGACGGTCAGCGAAGACCACGAGCACTACCTGTGGGGCAACACCGCCTACCTGCTGGCCGAGCGGCTCACCGACAGCTTCGCCAAGTACCGCTGGTGCCCGAACATCATCGGCCCGCAAAGCGGCGGTGCCGTCGAGAACCTGCCGGTGCACACCTACGAGGCCTTCGGCCAGCTCCAGGCGAAGATCCCGACCGAGGTGCTGATCACCGATCGGCGCGAGTTCGAGATGGCCGAAGAGGGCTTCATCTCGCTGACCATGCGCAAGGGCAGCGACAACGCCGCGTTCTTCTCGGCCAACTCGGTGCAAAAGCCCAAGACCTTCCCCAATACCGCGGAAGGCAAGGCGGCAGAGACCAACTTCAAGCTCGGCACCCAGCTGCCCTACATGTTCATCATCAACCGCCTGGCGCACTACGTGAAGGTGCTTCAGCGCGAGCAGATCGGCTCCTGGAAGGAGCGCCAGGACCTGGAGCGCGAGCTCAACGCCTGGATTCGCCAGTACGTGGCCGACCAGGAGAACCCGCCGGCGGACGTTCGCAGCCGTCGTCCGCTGCGCGCTGCGTCCATCCAGGTATCGGACGTCGAGGGCGAGCCGGGCTGGTACCAGGTGTCGATGTCGGTGCGCCCGCACTTCAAGTACATGGGAGCGAACTTCGAACTCTCCCTGGTAGGTCGTCTCGACAAGGAGTGAGGTAAGCCACGCTATGGCCACGCACAGCAATGGGCGCCTGGGCAGCCGATTGTTCGAGCGCCTGGCGACCCCTCACCAGCCGCAGGCGCTCACCGAGCAGAACCGGCTGGCCGAGGTGGTGGAGTCGATCAAGCGTCACCTGGTGGAGCTTCTCAACAGCCACCCGGGCAACAGTGCCTGCGCGCCGGAGCTCGGGCTTCTGGATTTCAACGATGCCACCATCGGCGTGCTCGACTTGGAGCTCAACATCCAGCAGGCGATTCGCCAGTGCATCGAGCGCTTCGAGCCCCGGGTGAAGCGGGTGGAGGTGGAGTCGCTGCCCAACGCGGGCGACCCCCTCCAGCTGCGCTTTCAGGTGCACGCCACCGTCGACCTCGGCAACGACCGCACCCAGGCCACGATCGATCTGCTGCTCAACAACAAGCGCTATCAGTGCCTCAACTGACGGCGCGGCGAGACACCCATGCTCAACCGCTACTATCGCGATGAACTCAACTTCTTGAAGCGCCAGGGCCGGGAGTTCGCCGAGGCGAACCCCGGGCTCAGCCGCTTTCTCTCCGAGCGCAGCACCGACCCGGACGTCGAGCGGCTGCTGGAGGGCTTCGCCTTTCTGACCGGGCGGATGCGCGAGAAGGTGGAAGACGAGTTCCCCGAGCTGACCCACTCGCTGATCGGCATGCTGTGGCCCAACTACCTGCGCCCGGTGCCGAGCATGGCGGTGGTGCAGTTCACCCCGGCCTGGCACGTGTTGAGCCAACGCCAGCAGGTGGCGCGCGGTACCGAGCTTTCGAGCATCCCGGTGGAGGGCACGACCTGCCTGTTTCGTACCTGCCACGACGTCGCGCTCCATCCGCTGGCCCACGCCGGCGTCACCGCGCGCCATACCCGCGAAAGCTCGATCGTCGAGCTCGCGCTCGACGTGCACAGCGACCAGCCGATGAACGAGCTCGGGCTCGATTCGCTGCGCCTTCACCTGGGCGGCGACGGCTACACCGCACGCACGCTCTACCTGTGGATGAGCCACTACCTGGGGCGCCTCGAACTCGAGGTGGACGGCGAGCGCCGGACCCTGCCGACGAGCGCGCTGCGCGCCGTGGGGTTCGAGGCCGATCAGGCGCTCTTGCCGTACCCGCGCAACGTCCACCAGGGCTATCGCATCCTGCAGGAGTATCTCTGCTTTCCCGAGGCGTTCCACTTTTTCGATGTCCACGGGCTGGCCGACGTGATGCCGGCCCGCACGGCCTCGCGGGTGACCCTGCGCTTCATGTTCAAGCGTCCCTTGCCCACGGACGCGCGCCTGCAGGACGAGCACCTGGCGCTCTACTGCACGCCGGCGATCAACCTGTTCGAGCACGACGCCGAGCCGATCGACCTGACCGGCGAGCGCAGCGAGTACCGTATTCGCCCGAGCAGCAAGGCGCCGTCGCACTTCGAGGTGTTCAGCGTCGACGAGGTGGAGGGCCGCCTCGAGGGCAGCGGCGGCGCCCAGAGCGGCGACCGGCGCTACGTGCCCTTCGAGAGCTTCCAGCACCAGATCGAGCGCGATCGCGGCCGTGAGTCGCTCTACTACCGCGCCCGGGTCGGCGCGAGCCTGCGCGGCGATGGCTTCGATCACGACATCGCCTTCGTGCGCGGCGACGAAGCCGCGTGCCTGGGGCGGCGCGAGACGATATCGCTGCGACTGACCTGCAGCAATCGCGAGCTGCCCGAGCAGTTGACGGTGGGCGACATCTGCGTGGAGACCGAGAACAGCCCCACCTTCGCCGGGTTTCGCAACATCACCCGGCCCACGCCGGTACTGCGCCCGGCCATCGACGACAAGCTCTTGTGGGTGCTGATCTCGAACCTGTCGTTGAACTATTTGTCGCTGCTCGACCGCGACGCGCTCTGCGCGGTGCTCAAGGCCTACGACTTTCGCGCGCTGGTCGACCGTCAGGCCGAACGCATCGCGCAAAAACGCCTGTCGGGCATCGTCGCCATCGATACGCAGCCGGTGGATCGGCTGCGCCGGGGCATGCCGGTGCGCGGGCTGCGCTCGGTCATGACCCTGGATCAGGAGGCCTTCGGCGACGAAGGCAGCCTGTACCTGTTCGGCAGCGTGCTGGCGCGCTTTCTCTCGCTGTACGCCAGCATCAACGCCTTTCACGAGCTGCAGGTGATCAACCGGCACAACCAAGAGCGCTACGTATGGAGCATGCAGGAGGGGCAGCAGCCCCTGATGTAGTGCCGGCGCCGCTGGTGGACCGGGCACGCCGCTACGAATTCTTCCAGCTCGTCGAGCTGCTGCACCGCCGTCACGACGACGATCTGGAGCAGCGGCCTGGCGGTAGCGTGCCGGCGTTTTCGCGGGTGAGCTACCGCACCTCGGCATCGCTGGGCTTTCCCGGCAGCGACGTGCTGTCGCTGGACGCCGGCGAGCGCGGCCAGTACGCCATGGAGGTCAGCTTTCTGGGCCTGCAGGGGGCGCAGTCGCCGCTGCCGAGCTACTACCTGGAAGCCCTGGCCCACGCCTCGGCCCACCAGGAGGGCAGCGCGGGGGATTTTCTGGATTTCTTCAACCATCGCCTGCTGACCCTGATGCACCGCAACTGGCGCAAGTACCGCCACCACGTGCGCTACCAGGACGATGCCCGGGACGGCTTCTCGGCGGCGGTTTTCGCTCTGGTGGGGCTGGCCGACGAAAGGCTGCGCGGCGAGACGCCGATCAACTGGAGCAAGATGCTGGCCTACGCCGGGCTTCTGGCGGGGCGCTCGCGCTCGCCGGAGGTGGTCTGCGGCATCGTCAGCCACTGCTTCGATCTGGCCCGCGTCGAGATCGAGCAGTGGGTCAAGCGCTGGGTGGAGATTCCGCTCGACCAGCGCAGCCGCGCCGGGCTCGGCGGCATGACCCTGGGCGAGGATCTGGTGGCCGGCGAGCGCGTCGCCGACGTGCAGGGCAAGTTCGCCCTGTGCCTGCGCGGCCTGACCCTGGAGCGGTTTCGCGACTTTCTGCCCGACGGCCAGGAGCACGCGCCGCTCAAGACCCTGGTGAGCTTCGTGCTGCGCGAGCCCCTGGCCTATGACCTGGAGATCGAACTGCTGGAGAGCGAGGTCAAGCCGATGCGTCTGGGTGACGCGGGCTCGTGCCAGCTGGGCTGGACCACCTTCGTGGACCCCGAGAGCGACGAAGAGAGCACGCGTCGTCGCGTCCGTATTCAAATGACGAGTTAAGCCATGCAAGCCGACCCGTTTGACGCCATCACCCTAGTGGTCCTGAACAGCGAACAGCTCGAGGGCCGCTCCTCCAGCAGCCACGTCTTCCAAAGCGACGGCGGCACGCTCGGAAGCGGCGAGTTCGACGGCTGGCTGCTGCAGGACCAGGCGCGACGCATCAAGCCGCACCACGCCGAGATCACCAAGGTCGATGGCAAGTTCTGCCTGGTGGACACCAGCGGCTACACCTTCATCAACGGCGCCACGCTGCCGGTGGGGCGCAACCGCAAGGTCGCGCTGCGCGACGGCGACGAGCTGACCGTCGGCGTCTACCGCCTCAAGGTGCATCTGGGCAATCGCCACGCCTGGCAGCCGGGCATGCATTCGCTCACCACCCTGGTCGACGACGAGCAGGAGGACGTCACCCGCGACGTCGGCACCGGGCCCTTGCAGCGCGAGCGCAATGGCGAGCTCGAATTCGATCAGCGCGAGGACCCGATCGAGGCGCTGGGCGGGGTGATTCCCGGCTCGCTCCAGCACGACCCGATGAGAGCGCTCGACGACAGCGAACCGAGCAGCCGTGGCATCGACCCGCTGGACGCGCTGCCGTTCACCCGCCACGAGCACTACGGGCAGAACGCGCGCGAACCGCGCGAGGAAGCGGTACGTCTTCCCGGCATCAAATCCCTAACCGGCACCACCAAGCAGAGGAGCAGTGACATGGATGAGCGGCAACTGGACGACCTGGAACGCTCGGTAGGCGAGCAGCTCGAGGACCGCTGGCAGGCGCCAAGGTCGCAGGAGCTGAGCCACGTCGGCGCCGACCCGCTGCTCCGGGGCCTGGGGCTCGATCTTGCGTTTCGTGACAGCGGCGAGCAGCAGGCGTTTCTCGAGGAGGCCGGGCAGACCCTGCGCGCCACCATCGACGGGCTGCGCACCCTGCAGCAGGCCCAGAACGACAGCAGGTACCCGCTGCGCGACCGCCGCCTGCAGCCCATCGAGGACAACCCGCTGCGCCTGGGACTCGATTTCGAGCAGACCGCCGAAACCATGTTCTCGGCCCAGCGCAGCTACGTGCATCTCTCCGCCCCCGAGGCGGTGGCCGAAAGCCTGCGCCACCAGGGCCAGCACCAGGCCGCGGTCGAGGAGGCGATCAAGGAAGCGCTGGGGGCGATTCTCGATGCCTTCTCGCCGGAGGCGATGCTCAAGCGCTTTCACGCCTACCGGGGCGCGGGCAACCGCATCGAGAACGAGGAGGGCTGGGCCTGGGAGATGTACCAGCACTACTACCGCGAGCTCAACTCGAACCGCCAGCAGGGCTTCCAGAAGCTCTTCTGGGAAGTCTTCGAGCAGGCTTACGATCAGTCCGTGCGCCGCCAGCAGCGGGAAACGCCATGAGCACCGCCACGTTCGCACGGCTTGCAGGCGTTGCCTGCCTGTGCATGCTGTTTGCCGGCTGCGCCTCGACCCGGGAGGCCGCAAGCAAGTCCTGGCAGGTCATTCGCGACCCGTCGATTCCGGTGGGCTACCCGGAGGATCGCCCGACGCTGGTCGATCTGAGCATGGTCGCCGAGCCGGACGTCAACCCCAACGTCGAGGGCGAAGGAACGCCGCTGCGCTTCCAGCTTCTGCAGCTCAAGGACGACTCGATGCTGATGGCCGCAGACATGGGCCAGCTCGGCGCGGACCTGGAGGAGGTGCTGGGCACCAACTACCTGGCCCACGACGACTTCACGCTGCTGCCGGGCCAGTGGAAGTTCTACGAGCCCTTCGAGATCGACGAACAGACGCGCTACATCGGGCTGATCGCCTTCTACGCCACCCCCAACGAGGCCGAGTGGAAAAAGATCGTGAAGGTGAAAAGCCGCGCCGAACACTATCACCTGCTCGTTCACCTCCGTGACAGCGAAGTCGAGCTAAGGAAGGAGGAGTAATGGCCAGTCGCAATCGTGTGGTCTGGAGCGAGGGGCTGTTCATCAAGCCCCAGCACTTCCAGCAGCAGCAGCGAAGCCTCGAAGGGCTCCTGGATACGCGGCTCAAGGGCGTGAGTCACTATCTCTACGGCTTTCTGGCTCTCGAGCTCAATCAGGAATTCCTGAGCTTCGGGCGCATCGCCCTGAGTCGTGCCAGCGGCGTGATGCCGGACGGCGTGGCGTTCCATCTGCCCGGGGACGATCTGGAGCCCGCCGCACTCGAGGTCGCTGACGCCAGCCTCACCAACCAAGTGGTCTACCTGGGCATTCCGCTCGCCACCGACGGCGTCGGCGAGGTGCGCTGGCCCGAGGACGACCTGCCCGCACGCTACCGGATGACCACGCGCAGCGTGCGCGACCTGCACTCCCAGGAGGGCGCCACGGCGGAGCTCGAGGTCGCTCGCGTCTCGCCCAGGCTGTTGCTCGAGCGCGACGACCGCAGCGGCTACGCGTGCCTGGCGGTGGCGCGCATCGTCG
>NZ_JAMZBC010000040.1 GCF_024158715.1 Halomonas sp. 707D7
GTGTTGACCAGGGTGGTCACGAAGGCCATGTTCTCGCCCCAGCCGGGCTTGCCGCGCAGGCAGATCCCCGCCAGCCCCTCTTCGCTGCCGTGAAGCGTCTCGGCCCACTGGCGCACTTCGTCCCAGGTGGGCTGCTCGGGCATTTCGATGCCGGCCTGCTCGAACAGGTCGGTCCGGTAGTACATCATCGAGCTCTCGGCGTAGAACGGCAGCGCATAGGGCGTGCCGTCGAGACTCAGCCCGTCGCGCACCGAGCCCAGCAGATCATCGGCGTCGTAGTCGTCGGGCAGGTTGTCGAGCGGGGTCAGCCACTCGCGCTCGGCCCAGATCGGCGCTTCATAGGCGCCGATGGTCATGACGTCGAACTGTCCGCCGCCGGTGGCGATGTCCGTAGTCATGCGCTGGCGCAGCACGTTCTCTTCCAGCACCACCCAGTCGAGCGAGATGTCCGGATGCGCGGCCTGAAACTCGTCGGTCAGACTCTGCATGATGACCATGTCGTTGTTGTTGACGGTCGCCACGGTGATGGTGGTCTGGGCCTGAGCCTGGCTCGCCACGGCGATGGCACCCGCCAGCGCGCCGAGAGGTAGATGACGTGCGAAACGCATGCGGCACTCCTTCGAGAGTTGGTCTTGTTATCGTATTGATCATTTTGATCATTGGCCGAGCAAATGATCGTATGCAAGGCAAAAAAAAGCAAAGCCCGCAGGCTTAGACTTTACGCTAAGGCGACTCCTCCCGAAGGCACCCGCACTAGAGCGCGGCGAGTATCCAGCGGGCGGCGACCTCATCGGTGATCAACCCCTTGAGCCAGCCGCCGCGCAGCGCCGCCAGGATCGCCGGCGCCTTGTCGCGCCCGCCGGCGATGCCCACCATCAGCTGATCACCGAAGCGCGACAGCGGCAGGCTCGTCACCCGCTGGGTGAGCGAGCACTCGATCGGCGCGCCGTGGCTGTCGAGCGGCCAGCCCAGCAGCTCGCCGACGGCTTCCAGGCGCAGGAGCTCGTCGAGCTCGGCGTCACCGATGAAGTGATCCTGGTAGAGCGTGGCCTGGGCGTCGATGCGCCCGATGCCGATGAACGCCGCCTGGGACGCCGCCGCGACGTCGGCGATCGCCTTGAACAGCCGCTGGGACAGCATCGCTTGGCGCTCCGCCACGGATTCGGCGACCACCGGCGCCGGCAGCACGAAGCGCTCGCCGCCGGTCTTGTCCGCCAGCGCCATCACCGCATCGAAGCGGTTGGAGGAGCCGTCGCGGGCGACGTTGCCGATCAGCGAAACGAAGCGGTGCTGGGGGCGCTCCACTCGGTCGAGCGCCTCCACCGCCGCGCGTACCGAGCGTCCGGAACCCAGCGACAGCGTCAAGGGCTCGCTGCGCTCGACGTACTGCGCCAGCCGCTTGGCGCCGGCCACCGCGAGGTAGCGAGCGCCGTCTTCCGGGGCATCGGCATTCGCCGGCACCACGTCGCAGTAGCGCAGCTCGAAGCGTTCGGCCAGCGCATGACCGAGCGCCACGCAGGTGGCGATCGGGTGGTCGATGTGCACCTTCACCACACCCTCCTGACGGGCCAGGGCAAGAAGGCGCTGCACGCCGGGGCGCGATACGCCGAGCTGCCCCGCGATCTCGTCCTGGGTGAGTCCGCCGACGTAGGAGAGCCAGGCCGCGCGGGCGGCCTGGTCCAGCTTCAACTCGAATTTATCCATCGCTCAACTCGCTGGTTACCTTGACAGTGCCTGCCTTCACGGCGGCCCGGACTAGGCGCTGCCGAAGTAGCGCTCGCGATCCTCCGGGGTGATGGTACTCATGTGCAGCGAGAAACGCCCCGCCCGGCGATCCTCGAAGAAGTGCGCGAGGGTACGCTCGATGGTAGGAAAGGCGAGCTCGCCCCAGGGGATGTCGCGCTCGTCGAACAGCGCGACCTCGAGGCTTTCCACACCCGGGGCGAAATCGCCGCGCAGCTCGGCCAGAAAGATCATGTAGACTTGATTGATGTGCGGCAGATCGATCAGGGTATAGAGCTCCTTGAGCTCGACGCTCGCCGTGGCCTCCTCCCAGGTTTCGCGAAGGCCGGCCTCGCGGGTGGTCTCGGCGTTTTCCATGTAGCCGGCGGGAAGCGTCCAGTACCCCTTGCGCGGGGCGATCGCACGGCGACACAGCAGCACCTTGTCACCCAGCACCGGGAGCGTGCCGGCCACGATGCGCGGGTTCTGGTAGTGGATGGTACCGCAGGCATCGCACAGGTAGCGCGGGCGATCGTCGCCCTCGGGCACGGCAAGGCGGACTTTTTCACCGCACTGGCTACAGAAATTCATAGGGTATCTCGACGGCTGAAGGGGTGACGTTTCGCTTGATGCCGATCACGACGCTCAATACGAGAGCAATATCGATGGACACGCCATGTTAGAGAATCTGCGCAAAGCGCTGCAACACTACCGGCCAAAAGAGCAGAGTCACGCCAAGCTCCTGCAGGCGGCGGTGCTGCTTCCCATCGTCGCTCACCCCGAGCCTGCGCTGCTGTTCACCCGCCGGGCCAGCCATCTGTCGACCCACAGTGGCCAGGTGGCTTTCCCCGGCGGCAAGCGCGAACCCGTCGACCGCGACCTCTACGCCACCGCCCTGCGTGAAGCCGAGGAAGAGATCGGCCTTGCACCGGCGAAGGTGGAGCGCATCGGCCGGCTGTCGGAGGTGATCTCGCTGCACGGGCTCTGCGTCACCCCTTGGGTGGGCATCATCCCGCCGGGACTCGATCTGGTGGCGGACCCCGGCGAGATCGATCGCATCTTCGAGGTGCCCTTGAGCCACTTCCTAGAGGACAAGCGCGTGCATACCGATGTCATCACCGTGGATGGTGTGGCCCACTACGTCCCCAGCTACCAGGTCGACGATCACGTGATCTGGGGGCTTTCCGCCATGATGCTGGTGGAGCTTCTGGCCAAGGGGTTCGGCATGGCGATCGACCTGCACGAGCGCCCTGCCGGCACGCTCAAGCACCACCCGGCGCGTTCGGCGCGCCGGGCCAAGGGCACCATCGACGAGGTCCCGGCGGCCCGGAGGGAGCGATGAGCATTTCACGCATGTCACCGGAAGACGCACTGGCGCCCGGCACCCATATCGAGCTGATCGATGCACTGGTCGAGCAGGGCTGGTACGTGGGCGAAAAGGTGATCGCCCCGGCGCTCTGCGACGCGCTCCACCAGGAGCTCGCCATGCTCAAGGAGGTCGAGGCGCTCGAGGAGGCGGGCATCGGTCGTGGCCGCGAGCATCTGTTGCGCAAGGACATTCGCGGCGACGCCATCCACTGGCTGAACAGAGAAAGCGAGGCGCAGCGCCTTTACCTGGAAGCCATGCAGCGTCTACAGGCGTCGCTCAACCAGACGCTCTTTCTGGGGCTTTTCGAGTACGAGGCGCACTTCGCCCACTACCCTGCCGGCGCCTTCTACAAGCGCCATCTGGACAGCTTTCGCGGCCGGGCCAACCGTGTGGTCTCGACGGTGGGGTACCTCACCCCGGACTGGCCCTTTGATGGCGGCGGCGAAATGGTGATCTACGACGCCGATGACGACGAGCGCGAGCTCGCTCGGGTCGTGCCCAACGCCGGCACCTTCGCCTGTTTTCTCTCCGAGAGCGTACCGCACGAAGTGCTTCCCACTCGTCACCCGCGCAGCAGCATCGCCGGCTGGTTCCGGCGTAATGCCTCCCTGGGAGGCGTGCTCGACCCGGCACGTTAACCTTGATCAATCCAAGCGCCTATCATGATGTTTTTGCACCATGTTGGGCGCCATCGACGAAAACACGTGCACCGATGGGTTGCAAAGCCACTCACAGCGTCTACCTTGAGAAGTGTCCCGGCGCAAAACGCCCACGACATGGTCGACGCCCCTCGTGGTGACCTGTAGAAAGCGAAAAGAGCTCGCTTTTCAAAGGGTTGCAAATACGGGTTGTAGAGACCAGGAAATTGCAGAGAGCAAGACGCAGCATGTGGTCTTCGACCACCAGGAGCAATGGCCAGACACTGCCGAACGAAGCGATACGCCAGTCGGCTGGCTATTTGAAAGTTGAGGTCAAGGCGCTGATACGCCCTGCCTTACTACCAACGCAAGGAGCAATGGCAATGAAAATGATCAAACCGGCTTTTCTGGGTACCCTGATGGTTCCGGCAGTCATGTTCGCAGCGGCTGCGGCCAACGCGCAGACTGGCACCGTAAGTGAAGCTACCTACCTGACCACGCCGCCGGCAGGCACGTTCCATGCCGACTCCCTGACCGGCAACCAGGTCAAGAGCACTGTTGAAGACGATGAGGATATCGGTACCATCAACGACCTCATCATCGACGAAGACGGTCAGATTCAAGCAGTGGTAGTAGGCGTGGGCGGCTTCCTCGGCATGGGCGAGAAAAACGTCGCCATCGAGTGGGACTCCCTCGAACTGGCCCATGACAACGACGACGACGAGTACGTCATCCGTGTCAATGCCTCTCAGGATGCGCTCGAAGAAGCCGAAGAGTACGATCGCGATGGCGATCGTGACACCATGAACGACGATCCCACCATGGACAACGAAGGCATGGACATGGACGACACCAACGACAACAACATGGGTTAACCCCATGTGAGCGTGTCGTGAAAAACCCCGGTTCGCCGGGGTTTTTTATTGCCTGCGGGTTTCCTTTCCTGTCCCGCAACGAGCTGAACCCCTTCGCTAGGTGTCGTCTGCTCTTTCCAGCGTCTCTCCCAGCGTGATCGTATAGCCCAGATCGACGACCGCCGCTGCGGCCGCATCACCGTTCTGGATACGTTCGACCAGTGCACGGGCCGCGGTCTCGCCGATCAGGCGTCGCGGCGTGATGACGCTGGCAAGCCTCGGCGTCATTGCCTGCCCCACGTCGTGACCATGAAAACCCGCCAGTGCCATTGCCTCGGGAACGCGTATGCCCTGGCGCAGGCACTCGTAGTAAGCGCCTATCGCCACGTCGTCGTTGGTACAGAAGAGACCATCGGCCTCGGGATGATCGCGCAGCACGCTCTGCATCAGGGCCGCCCCCACGCTGTAGGAGGAGCGCAGCGGGCTTTGCAGCGTGACCGGTTCGAGCCCGTGGCGCACCATTGCACGCTCGTACCCCTTTCCCCGCTGGCGGGTACGCTCGTCCAGACGCACGGCCAGATAGAGGATGTGCCGACGCCCGCTGCGGATCATCGCGCTGACCATGTCGTCGGCGGCCTGGACGTTGTCGTAGCCGACCGATTGCTGGAGCGGGCGTCGGTGCGTATCCATGATCTCGATGACGGGAATGCCGGCCGTTTCCAGCATGCGCAAGCTGCGGGGCGTATGTTCGTGGTCGGCGAGAATCACGCCATCGATGTTGTAGGAGAGCAGCGATGCGAGGCTGCGCTCCTCGAGCTCCGGGCTGTAGCCGTAGTGGGACAGCATCAGGTGAAACCCCGCCGGCTCGGTCAGGGTCTCGATGCCGAGAATGACATCGGCGAACACCTGGTTGGTCAACGAGGGCACGAGCACGCCGATGGAGCGGCTCTTCGCCCGGGACAGAAGTTCCGGGGCGCGGTTGGGAATGTAGCCTACTTCCTCGGCCACGCTGAAGATACGCGCGCGAAGCTCTTCCGATACGGTCTGCGGATCGCGCAGACAGCGGCTGACGGTCATCTTCGTCGCGCCGACACGCTCGGCGATGTCCTGCAGGGTGGGGCGTCTTTTCTTCACGGATCACGGGCCCTTCGATCAAGGCACCCCGCCATCCGGAATGCGGCCAGAAATGGCGGGTGCGTCACTGCAACTTGAGCATTGGCTCGACGAAGCGCTTCGCAATGGCCTGCGGAGCAAGCGCGATCGACACGCTCATGGCTTCCTTCTCACATGGCGGCTCGAGATCCGCCAGCTGGCTTGCCAGCATTGCCTCGCCCTTGAAGAAGTGTCCTTCACGATTTTCCAGGCGCTGTTTCAACAGCGCCTGGTCGCCTTCCAGAAACAGGATCTTGAGCGCCGGGTCACCTTCGCGCAGGCAGTCCCGATAACGTTTCTTGAGTCCCGAGCAGGCGATCACCACGCTCTTGTCGTTACGGCGGTAATCGGCGAAAAAGCCGCCGAGCGTGGTCAGCCAACCTTGGCGGTCACTGTCGTCGAGCGGCGTACCGCTGGCCATTTTAGCCACGTTGGCCGGCGGGTGATAGTCGTCGCCATCGATGAAGTCGGCGCCGAGTTCGGTCGCTACCTGCTGCCCTATCAAGGACTTCCCACATCCGGATACGCCCATGACCAGAACCCGATAAGAAGTGGCCGTCATGCGTTTGGTCTCCCACGCGATCTACAAGCATTATCTACTAGCACTTTCTACTAGCATCAAGAATGAACCATAGGCAACACCTTGCGTGTTACCGGTAACAAAGTGCTGAAAAGGCTAACCAGCCATCCTGACACTGTCAAAGCAAACCGACCGCCATGCGACTAACGTCTAGGGTGTCGGTAAAGCATCTATCGTCTTGATTCCGGTAACACGACTACATCGTCTTAAACGAAGGTCGAGTGTCTAAAAAGCGGCCCCTTGATCTACCATGCGCCATCGGCGATGTTACCGATAACATCGCTCTTTCGATTCCCCTTACTGCCTCTGGAGCCTGCAAATGGACGGATGGACGCAAACGATGTCGGCAGGCCCCTTGCTGGGCATTGCCGCCGCAGCCGTATTGCTGCTGCTGGTAATGATCATCCGCTTCAAGGTGCACGCCTTTCTCGCCTTGATCGTGGTCAGCCTGTTGACCGCCCTCGCCACCCGTATCCCTTTCGATGCCATCGTGCCGACGCTGGTGCAGAGTTTCGGGGGAACGCTGGGTGCTGTGGCGCTGCTGGTCGGGCTGGGTGCCATGCTCGGCAAGCTGGTCGAGTACTCCGGCGGTGCCCGGGTGCTGGCGGATCGCATGATCGCGCTGTTCGGCGAGAAACGTGCGCCCTTCGCCCTCGGTGTGGCCTCGCTGCTGATGGGCTTTCCGATCTTCTTCGATGCCGGCCTGATCGTCATGCTGCCGATCATCTTTGCCGTGGCCCGCCGTCTGGGGGGGCCGATTCTTCTCTACGCCATGCCCGCCGCCGCCGCGTTTTCGGTCATGCACGTGTTTTTGCCGCCGCACCCCGGCCCGGTTACAGCTTCGGAATTCTACGAGGCCAACCTGGGGCTTCTGATGCTCACCGGCGTCGTGCTGGCCTTTCCGATGTGGTGGATCTCGGGCTACATGTGGGGCAAGTTCGTCGCCAGGCGCCACCCGTTCACCCTGAGCAAGGCGCTTTTCGGTGAGTTGCAAGAAGAGGAAGTTTCTCATCCGCCAAGCGTGGGCACGGTCATCTTCATTCTGCTGCTGCCGCTTTTACTGATCTTCATGAACACCGGCCTGGACTTCCTGCGCTCGCTGGGCACAGTGGACGAAAGCCGGGGCTGGTTCCAGCTGATGCGCGCGATCGGCAGCACCCCGGTGGCGCTTCTGATCTCGACGCTGGTCGCCATGCTGGTGCTGGGTCGGCGCCGCGGCGTCGAGGGCAGCGCGCTTGAGAAGGTGCTGGACTCGGCGCTGGCGCCGATCTGCTCGGTGGTGTTGATCACCGGTGCCGGTGGCATGTTCGGCGGCGTACTGCGCGCCTCGGGCATCGGTGACGCACTGTCGGACTCGCTGGGCGATCTGGGCCTGCCGGTGATCGTCGCGGCCTACCTGGTGGCGGTCATCATACGCCTGGCTCAGGGCTCGGCCACCGTCGCGCTGGTCACTGCCGCCGGACTCATGGCGCCGGCGGTGATCGGCGGCGACTTCAGCGCCATGCAGGTGGTGGCGATCACGCTGGCCACCGCGGCGGGCTCGGTCTTCGCCGGTCACGTCAACGACTCGGGCTTCTGGCTGGTCGGCCGGCTCCTGGGCATGGACGTCAAGACCACGCTCAAGACCTGGACGGTGCAGCAGACCCTCGAATCGCTGGTGGGCTTTGCCTTTGCCTACCTGATTTTCGTGCTGTTCTAGCCTTCACGCTTGCAAGGAGATTCCCATGACGCCATCACTGTTCGATCTAAACGGCCGACTGGCCCTGGTCACCGGCTCCTCGCGCGGGCTCGGTAATGCCCTCGCCCGGGGCCTGGCCCAGCAGGGCGCGCGCGTCATCCTGCACGGGCGCGATCTGGCCCAGGTCGAGGCGCAGGCCCGCGCCATGGCGGAGGAGACCGGTGCCAGCGTCGAGGCAGTGAGCTTCGACGTCACCGATGCCGATGCCGCCCGGGCGGCGGTCGATGCGCTGATCGCCCAATACGGCACGCCGGACATCCTGGTCAACAACGCGGGGCTCCAGCGGCGCGCGCCGTTCAACGAGTTCGCGCCCACCGACTGGGACGCGCTGGTCGCCACCAACCTGTCGAGCCTGTTCTACGTCTCCCAGGGCGTAACCCGCGCCATGGGCGAGCGCGGCTCGGGCAAGGTGGTCAATATCGGCTCGGTGCAGTCGAAGCTGGCGCGCGAGACCATCGCGCCCTACTCCGCCACCAAGGGCGCGGTGGCGATGCTCACCCAGGGCATGGCGGCGGATCTGGCGCGCTTCAACATCCAGGTCAACTGCATTTCACCGGGTTACTTCAAGACCGAGATGAACACCGCCCTGTGGCAGGACCCGGCCTTCAACCAGTGGGTCGAGAAACGCACCCCCGCCCAGCGCTGGGGTCATTTCGACGAGCTGATCGGCACGCTGGTCTATCTATGCTCCGACGCGTCGAGCTTCGTTTCCGGACAGAACATTTTCGTCGACGGCGGCATGACCTCGGTCGTGTAGCCACCGCCTGGAGAAACACCCATGCAAGCACTCGTCATTCACGGCAAGCAGGACCTGCGCGAAGAAACCCTCCCCCTTGCGGAGCTCGCCCCCGGCAAGATTCGCCTGCGCATGGCCTTCGGCGGTATCTGCGGGTCGGATCTGCACTACTACCACGAAGGCGCCAACGGCGCCTTCGTGGTGCGCGAACCGCTGGTGCCCGGCCACGAAATGGCCGGCGTGGTCGAGCACGACCCGAGCGGCGAGCTGGCGCCCGGCACGCCGGTGACGCTTCACCCGGCCACCTTCGGCGTCTCCCAGCGCGGGCTCGAAGGCAAGCCGCACCTGTGGCCGCAGGGCGCGTACCTCGGCTCCGCCTCGACCTGGCCGCACACCCAGGGCGGGATGAGCGAGTACCTGGACGTCGAGCCCGGCATGATCCGGGTGCTGCCCGAGTCGCTTCCCCTCGAGCGCGCGGCGCTGGCCGAGCCGCTGGCGGTGGCCCTGCACGGTATCGCCGTGGCGGGCGGGGTCGAGAGCCAGCGCGTGCTGGTCTGCGGTGCCGGTCCCATCGGGCTTCTGGCGACGGCCGCCGCACTGGCCAAGGGCGCGGCCGAGGTGAGCATCACCGACGTGCTCGAAGGCCCCCTGTCGCGCGCCCGGGCGCTGGGTGTCCAGCACACCTACCGGGTTGGCGAAACGCCGCTGCCCGAGGAGGCGTTCGACGTGGTGCTGGAGTGCACCGGCGTGCCCGCCTCCATCAACGCGGCCATCGTGGCGGTTCGCCGCGCAGGCGTCATCGCCCAGATCGGCATGATGCCCGCCTCGGCCCAGCCGCTGGCGCTGGCACCGCTGATCTCGAAGGAAGTCGAACTGCGCGGCTGCTTCCGCTTTTTTGATGAGATCGACGAGGCCATCGCGCTGCTGGCGGCGGACACGCGTTTCGACGACGTCATCACTCACGTGCTGCCGGCAAGCGATGCCCAGAACGCATTCGCCATCGCCAAGGACTCCGAGGCCTCCGGCAAGGTGCTCATCTCGCTCTGGGCGTGAGCGTCGGTCAGGCACCTGAAACGCTTCTGGCCGCGCAAGGCGGCCAGAAGTACGCAAGTGTCGTCGGGCAGGATCGCTCGATCGAGATCGAGCGACTGAAGGCGGCTCAGCCCTTGAGCTTGGCCGTCATGGTCACGTCGGCCTTGAGCACCTTGGAGACCGGGCAGTTGGCCTTGGCAGTTTCGGCAGCCTCTTGGAAGGCAGCCTCGTCGGCTCCGCTCACGCTCGCCTCGACGTCGAGGTGGATCTTGGAGATGTCGAACCCGGACTTGCCTTGGGAGAGTGTCACCGTTGCCTGCGTATCGATGGCATCGGCGGTGTAGCCCTTGTCACCCAGAATCATGGAAAGCGCCATCGAGAAGCAGCTGGCGTGAGCGGCACCGATCAGCTCTTCCGGATTGGTGCCCTTCTCGCCCTCGAAGCGCTGCTTGAAGGAGTAGCCGGCATCCAGCACGCCGCTCTCGGTCTTGATGCTGCCCTTGCCATCCTTCAAGCCACCTTCCCAATGCGCATTCGCTTTGCTATCCATGGAACACTCCTGTTGCATTCGTTTGCCTGATTACTCGAAGGGCGCGGGACGCGGTCCCGGTCGCCACCTCCTTCAGCGTAGCGTATTTTCCTCGCGGTGCGAACGACGCTAGCGCGGCCGGCCCGTGACGGCATCGCCGACTCGGATGGTCGCGCCCGCGCCGACGTCGAGCGTGGCGTTCTGGCCGAAGTGAGCGCCCTTGAGCCCGGGCTGGGTGGCCATCTTCACCAGCGTGGCGAGCGGCTCGGCGGGCACGGGAATCACGCCCTCGCGCTGGTCGACGGTGATGATCTTGCACCGCTTGCAGGGTTTGCGCAGCGTCCAGCGGACCGCGCCACCGTCAAGCTCGATCGTCTTCCAGGCGTTCTCTTCCCAGGCCGAGGCGCCATCGATCACCAGGTTGGGGCGAAACCGCGCCATGGGTACCGGCGAATGGCCACCGGCCTCGAGCGCCTGGTTGAGGGCGTCGAGCGAAGCGGTGGTGGTCACGAGAAACGGATAGCCGTCGGCGAAGCGGGTATCCGCGACCTCGCCTTGCATGAAGTCGGCTTCCACGTGGCGCGTGAACCCCTCGGCGAAGCGCACCAGCGTCAGGCCCCGGGCCTGCTCACCGAGCGCCTCGAGCAGCCAGTCGGATACCGCCTGGCGCTCGGCCAGGGCCTTGCAGTGATCGCTCCACACCGTGACCAGGCGGATCTTGCCCTCGGGCGCCTCAAGGGGGATGTCGATCGAACCCGCGCGCGGATGGGAAAGCACCAGCGCCTGGTCGGTGAGCGTCACCTGGATACGGGCGAGCGCCGGGAGCTGGCGCTGGGTGACGAAGCGCTGATGCTCGTCGACCCACATCCAGTGACGGTCGTGGGCAAGCCCCTGGGGAGTGAGCTGCGCCGCCGCCACGTCGATGCCCTGGAGCGATTTGACCGGGTACAAGGTGAGCTGCTGGATGTTCAAGGGCAATACTCCGAAGGCGAGGAACAGGCGCCACTTTAGCGAAATCGGCAGGTAGGCTCCAGCGCCCTTGGCGACGCGCCTCACGCCGGCAAGGAGATAGCCACTCGACGCGTGACGCGCTACATTGGTCGCGACCAACCCGGGAGCCATCATGTCCGAGCAAGACCCCCTGAACGCGCTCGCGCTGGATCACCAGCTCTGCTTCGCGCTCTACTCCACCTCGCTTGCCATGACCAAGGCCTACAAGCCGCTGCTCAAGGAGCTGGGGCTCACCTACCCGCAGTACCTGGCGATGCTGGCGCTTTGGCAGCACGATGGATTGACGGTGGGCGCGCTCAGCAAGCGCCTGCTGACCGACCCGGGCTCGCTCACCCCGCTGCTCAAGCGCCTGGAGCACGACGGCTTTCTCGAACGCCGGCGAGGCCCGGACGACGAGCGCGTGGTCACGCTCTGCCTGACCCGCAAGGGGTGGGAGCTGCGTACCAAGGCGGCCCCGATTCCCGGCTGCATGATGCAGGCAAGCACCCTCTCGCCCGAGCGGCTGGCGGCTTTGAAGAACGAGCTGGTGACGCTACGCGAGCAGCTTCTCAAGACGCTCTGACCACGGGCCCGCTCGATTCGTTAGCACACTTTCGAATTTATCTTGCGCGCAAAATAAAGCTGGACTAACTTGGCTCGGTATTGATCATCGACCAAGGAGGCTCCATGTCCATCGAAACCATCGCTTACCGCGCCGAAGCCCACGTCACCGGCGGCCGTGAAGGCCACGCCAGATCTTCCGACGGTGCGCTCGACGTCACGCTCAGCACGCCCAAGGAACTGGGCGGCGCCGGTGGCCAGGGCACCAACCCGGAACAGCTCTTCGCGGCGGGTTACGCCGCCTGCTTTCTGGGCGCGCTCAAGCACGTGGCGAGCCAGGAGAAGGTGACGCTGCCAAAGGACGTCAGTATCGACGCCGCCGTAGGCATCGGTGCGGTGGAGATCGGCTTCGGCATCGAGGTCGAGCTCGAGGTGAGCCTGCCCGGGCTTGCGCGCGAAGAGGCCGAGTCGCTGGTGGAGAAGGCTCACACGGTCTGCCCCTACTCCAACGCCACGCGCGGCAACATCGACGTCACGCTGAGCGTCGTCTAGGTCTCGAGCGACCAGGCCACCGCCTTTGCCGCATGCAGGGCGGTGGTGTCGAAAAGTGTCACCGTGGTGTGCTCCTGGGCGACCAGCAGGGCGATCTCGGTACAGCCGAGAATCACCGCCTGAGCGCCGCGAGCCTCGAGGGTCGCGATGATCTCCAGGTAGCGGGCTCGGGACGCCTCCCTGATCTCGCCGCGACAAAGCTCCTCGAAGATGATCCGGTGAACGCTGTCACGCTGGGGCTCGTCCGGGACGACGACGTCGATGCCGTAGCGCTTCTGGAGGCGCGCCTTGTAGAACGCCTGCTCCATGGTGAAGCGCGTGCCAAGGAGCCCCACCCGGGTGATGCCCTGCGCCTGGCAGCGCTCGGCGGTGGCATCGGCGATGTGCAGAAGCGGAATCCCGATGGCCGCTTCGATGGCGGGCGCGACCTTGTGCATGGTATTGGTGGCGAGCAGCAGGCAATCGGCACCGGCGCGCTCGAGCCGTCGAGCCGCCTCGGCGAGCCGCTCCCCGGCCTGCACCCAGTCGCCGGCGCGCTGCAGCGCCTCGATCTCGGCGAAATCGACGCTGATCAATACGATGGAAGCGGAATGCAGTCCGCCAAGCGCCTGGTTGACCCCTTCGTTCAACGCCTGATAGTAGCTCTGGGTCGACTCCCAGCTCATGCCGCCCAGTACACCGATCGTTCGCATCTGGCTCCGCTCCTGTCCATTTCGACGTTCACTCATGTACCGACCCAACATACGCCCCTTGCAGACGGTTTTCATTAGCCCCATTGATAGCTTGACGCTACGTTATAGAAGACCTTTGATCGACGTCCATCACCACGAGGAGAGAGCACGATGAGCGATACCTATACACCGCCGCGAGTATGGGAGTGGGAGCCGGGTAACGGCGGCAAGTTCGCCAGCATCAACCGGCCGACGGCGGGCGCGACCCACGAGAAGGAGCGCCCGGTGGGCAAGCACCCGCTGCAGCTCTACTCGCTGGCCACCCCCAACGGCGTCAAGGTCACCATTCTGCTCGAGGAGCTCCTGGAAAAGGGCATCACGGGTGCCGAGTACGACGCCCACCTGATCCAGATCGGCGAGGGCGACCAGTTCGGCAGCGGCTTCGTCGAGGTGAACCCCAACTCGAAGATTCCGGCGCTGATGGATCACAGCGTCACCCCGCCCCAGCGGGTGTTCGAGTCCGGCGCGATCCTTCTGTACCTGGCCGAGAAGTTCGACGCCTTCCTGCCGACGGATCCGGCCAAGCGCACCGAAACCCTCTCCTGGCTCTTCTGGCAGATGGGCAGCGCGCCGATACTGGGCGGCGGCTTCGGGCACTTCTACGCCTACGCGCCGGAGAAGTACCAGTACCCCATCGACCGCTACACCATGGAAGTGAAGCGCCAGCTCGACGTGCTCGACCGGCACCTGGCGAACAACCGCTACATGGCCGGCGACGAGTACACCATCGCCGACATGGCGATCTACCCCTGGTACGGCGCCTTGGTCAAGAACCGCGTCTACGAGGCGGCGGAGTTCCTGCAGGCCCACACCTACGAAAACGTGATCCGCTGGGCCGAGGAGCTCGACGAGCGCCCCGCGGTCAAACGCGGTCGCATGGTCAACAAGACCTGGGGCGACGAGAGCGAGCAGCTTCTCGAGCGCCATGATGCCAGCGACTTCGACAAGCTCTAAAGCCAGCGATAGCGGGTATCACCCATGACGCAAGACGGCCACCTCGGGGGCCGTCTTGCGTCGTGCGCGGGGTCAGAACTGATAGCGAACGTTCGCGGTAACGCTGCGCCGGTCGCCGTAGCCACAATCACTCCCATCGTAGCGGCACCAGCTCACGTACTCTTCGTCGGTAAAGTTCTTGATATCCACCGAGAAGTCCCAGTCGTCGAGTGTGTAGCCGACCATCGCGTCATACAGCGTGCTGGACGGCACCACCGGGGCTTCGCTGGCGCCCACGGTGTCGCCCACGTAGCGTACACCGGCACCGACGCGCCAGTTCGTTCCCATGTAGAGTCGGTTCCACCAGGACACCTGCTCTTCGGCCACGAAAGGCAGCCGCAGGCCGGTGGCATCGTTGCGAGCATCGAGATGGGTATAGGCAAGCTGGGTCTCCAACTGCTGCCAGCGCTTGTTCAGCTGTACCTCGATGCCGTCCACCTTGGCGCCCACCTGCTGCACGCCGCCCGGGGTGAGGCCGTCGCTGATGCGGTTTTCCTGGGTGATATCGAAGTAGGCCGCGCTCAGAGCCAACGTTTGGTCCGGCGACACGTACTTGAAGCCAATCTCGTTTTGATCACCGGTGGTCGGCTTGAGCGGGCTCGGATCGTCCGTGCCGTCGCTTCCCAGGTTCATGGCGAACGCTTCGGAGTAACTCACGTAGGGCGAGAAACCGTTCTCGAAGCGGTACATCAGCCCGAGACGTCCGGTAGTCTTCGCCTCGTCACTGACCGTATCGGGGCCTTCCACCGCGAGGGTACGGTTCTCGGCCCAGTCACGCCGAAGCCCTGCGGAGAGCACCACCGGGCCGAACTCGACATGATCCGCCAAGTACACGCCCACCTGCTCGATATCGTTGTCGGGTCGGTCGCGCGGGTCGAGCGCGTCGAGGCGAAGATCGCCGTAAGTGGGATCATAGATATTGATCGGCCCGCCTCCGCCGGCCACGGAGGAGTAGTTGTCCTCGGACCAGCGCGCATCCTGACGGTCGATACCCGCCAGCAGGGTGTGCTCGGTGGCGCCCAGACTGAACGACCCCGTGAGCCGCGCATCCAAGTTGAGAATGCGGGTCTGGTTGTCGGCGGTGAATATCGTGCGATTCACCTCGCCGTTCGGGCCGGGTACGCTCGGGATGTCCACCCAATGCTCGCGGGTTTGGGTACTGGATTCGGTGTAGCGCGCGGTAGCGGAAAACGCCCAGTCATCGGTCAGTGTTTGATCGAAGAACAGCGTGGTTTCGGTCTTCTCGCGATCATAGCGATCCCAACCGGGCTCCCCCACAAACCGCTGAGAGCCGATGAACCCTTGGGAGCCCGGTTCCAGGGTGCCTACCTGGGGAAGGAACTGCGCCGATACCTGACCCTTGTTCTCCTGGCGATTGATCAGCAGTGTGAACTGGGTCTCGTCACTGGGCCGCCAGGTAAACGAGGGCGCGAGCAGGTAGCCATCGTCGTCGACGTGATCCACCTGGGTGCCGCTGTCTCGGGCAAGCGCCACCAGACGGTAGAGGAACTGCCCTTCTTCGTCGGCGGCCCCGGTCACATCCACCGCGAGCTGCTGGCGATCGAAGGAGCCGACCTGGGCCCAGACTTCGCCGCGCTGCTCCGCCTGCGGCAATTTGGAGACGCCGTTGATGATGCCGCCCAGATCCGCCTGGCCATACAGCATGGACGATGGCCCGCGCAGCACCTCGACGCTTTCCAGCGCGTAGGGATTGGTGCGCACCGTGTTGTAGGCGCCGTAGACCTGGCGCAGGCCGTCCAGGTAACGCCCTGCATCCAGCCCGCGCACCTTGGCGCTGTCCGTTCGCGTATCGAAGCCGAAGTTGCCCGCATGCACGCCAGGCGTATACAGCAGCGTATCCTGGATACTCTTGGCACCGGTGTCCTGAATGAACTCCTGGTCGATGACCGACATGGAAAACGGCTGCTCAGAGATCGGCACCGCAAGCTTGCCTACTCTGGATTCGCGTTCGGCGTCGATATAACCGTAGACTCCCGACGCCTCGGCGGTCACCTGAACGGTATCGAGGGCGACGTCATCATCGGCACGGGCGCTTGACTGGGCGATCACCGGAGTGGCAAGCGCGTGAGAGGCGATGGTGATCGCCAAGGCAAGTCGATGCTTGCCTTGAAAGCCGTCTGGCATGAAAAGTATCCCGAGCAAAATTATCGACTGATAATGGTAGTGATTATTATTCGCAAGGGAATATAAAAGGGAGGCGTCCGTCTGTCAATGTCGCCGCTGGATCGCTTGCACCGGCCCGTGCAGTTGACCTGGGCGTCAACGATGCTTTTCCCACCATTCGGCGTAGGAGCTGTTTTCGGGGGCGCGGCCGCCCTCGTCCGGCGCGCCGTCGTCCCACCACACCGGGCCGCGCTCGCCCAACGCCTCCTTGGCGCGCTGAACCTCGCTGCGCGCCTTTTTGAGTGCCGCGTCGTCGCCCTGCTGCTTGGCGCTCTTGACCGCGCGACGCGCCTTCATCAAGGCGTTGACCTGCGCCTGCTCCTCGTCGTCGTCGAGGCGCGGGTCGGTGCAGCGCCAGAGCCGGTTCTTGGCCACGAAGTAGCGCCCGTCCGGCGTGGTGGGGTAACGGCTCTTGCCTGCCATCAGAAGCGCCTGGTGAGCGTCATCGCGCCGACGGTATCGTGGCTGTCCTGGCCGTCGAACTCGCGGGTGCGCTTGAGCGCGGCGTAGGTCACCTGCCACTCGTCCCAGCCGAGGGCGAGGCCGACGGAGGCATCCGCGACCCACTCCTTGCGATCCACCGAGTGGCTCGAGGAGAAGACGTTGCCGTCGAGGGTCAGGTTGTGCGCCATGTAGTAGCCGTCCACGTTGGCGAACAGGTACCACTGGAGGCCGTGGGTGGCGTCGAACTGGCCGCGACTGCCCGGGTTGGGCGTCAGCGTCGGCACGCCGCTGGCGTCGTCGCCCCAGCGTACGCTGTAGCCGGTGCTGGCGTAGGTGTAGAGATTGCCCAGCGCCACGCCCACACTCGGACCGTGGGCGAACTGCTTGCCGGCCAGAGGCGTGTCGATCCACCACTGGCGGCGCCAGTTGAGGTTGGCGATCGGCTCGTCGCCGAGTTGGTTGTCCCAGCCGCGCGGTCGGTCACTGTTGGTGATGCGATGCACCTCGCGCTGGATGCTGTCCGCCAGCGACGACGGCCCGACCAGCCCCACGTCCAGGTGCAGGTCGGTCGCCTGGGTCACGTTCTGGGAGATTGGCGCGTCCTCGTAGAGCGACAGACCGACGAACACCAGGCCCGCGTAGGGACGATCGTCCACGATCAGCGCGGGCTCCTCGATGTTGTCCGGCGTGTAGATCTGGTGCACCAAGCGAAAGCTCGCCTGGTTCGCCCGGCCGATGATCGCATCGGGCAAGGAGGTCGCAAGCCGTTGGGTCCAGCTCTGGTCACCTGGGGTGTAGCGGTAGTTGAGCTCGAAGCCGCTGGTGAAGTGGCCGTCGTCGCTGCTGGCCATGCCGTCGTTCTCGACCTTGACCGACAATGCGCTGTCGTCGGCGAAGGCTAGAGGTGCCAGAAGCGTCATCGAAGCGGCGAGGGCCAGGGGTTTCCACCGGGCGGCAGAAGAGTCGTTCATGTCTCGTTCCTTGAGGAGGGTGTCGTTCGAGGCCATCAGTATAGCCACTTTATAAACATTTTTGGTTGTATGTAACAAAGGAATGTTTAGCAGGCATACTTCCCTCGCGCGGCGCTCAACGTTCGAGCTTCAGCCAGTGCGGAGTGATCTCATGCTGGCCCCGCTCGTCGGTGACGAACAGCGCACCATCGCTGATCATGACCGCCCACTCGATCGCCCGGGGCAGGTCCTGCGCCACGGTCTCGAGCGCCGCTTGCGGCAGGCTCGCCACGTGCAGGTTCTTGAGCGGGGCCACCGCCGGCAGCACCTTCGCCTCCCAGATATCCGTGCGCCCGTAGGCCAGAAGCGATACCCGCTCGGCGCGCCGCGAGCACCAGGTCAGCCGGTCGGCGTCCGGCAGGCCCACCTCGATCCAGTGCAGCACGCGGCCATCCAGGCTCTTCTCCCACAGCGCCGGCTCGTCCACGTCCGAAAGCCCGCGCCCGAAGGCAAGTGCCTCGCTGTACCACAGCACGAAGGCCAGCAGCCGCGCGCAGAGTCGCTCCTCGGTTTCCGAGGGGTGTCGAGCGACGGTGAAGCGCAGCGTCTCATACACGTTGCGATCCAGGTCGGTCAGGTTCACATCCACTTTATAGGGGGTCGCGCTCAGAGCCATGGCCATCATCCGCTTGATTTTTCACTAGTGTAACGGAATTGGCCGGCCCACGGGCTAACCCGTTCGCAGATCGCGCAGCAGCATCGCGTTCTTCAGCGTATCGCGCTCGTGGCTCTCCTCGCGCCAGGGCTCCGCCAGCGCCTGCTCGTACCGCGCCTGCAGCGCCGGCACCTGCAAGAGCCGCTCGACGTAGTCGCGGGAAGTGTCGCTGAGCGGAAGATCGAAGGTCTGGACACGAAACGCCACCGGGGCGAAGAACGCATCCACCGCGCCGAACGCGCGGCCGGCCAGGTACGGCCCGTCAAAGCGCTCGAGCCCCTGCTGCCAAAGCGCGTCGAGGCGGGAAAGATCACACTTGAGCGCCTCCGGGAGCGAGGCGAGGCGAACCCGCACGCCGCAGTTCATCGGGCACGCCTGGCGCAGCGCGGTGAAGCCGCTGTGCATCTCGGCGCAGGCCGAACGCGCCCAGGCCCTCGTCGAGCGCGCCTTCGGCCATACGCCGGCGTGGCTCTCGGCCAGGTATTCGATGATCGCCAGCGAATCCCATACGGCTTCCTCCACGTCGCCGTTGACCTCGACCAGGCAGGGCACCAAGCCCGAAGGCGAGAAGCGCAGGAAGGTATCGTGACTTGCGCCGCTGCCGCCCTCGAAGGGCATGAGGCGCTCGTTGAAGGGAATCTCCAGCGCCGTCATCAGCACCCAAGGCCGCAGCGACCAGGAGGAGTAGTTCTTGTTGGCGATATAGAGATCGAACATCGAGGTTTCCCTGACCTTAAAGAAAATGTGTCCGAGGAGCACCGCCTACCGAAAGTCGGGCTTGCGCTTCTCCACGAACGCGCTCATGCCCTCTTTCTGCTCGTCGCCGGCAAAGCAGAAGGCGAACAGGCTGGTCTCGAGCGCCAGGGCACTGTCGAGATCCTGATTCATGCCGTCGTGGACCGCCTGCTTGGCGGCGCGGACCGCCTGGCGGCCGTTGCCTTGAAGCTGCTTCTTGAGCGTCTCGGCGTAGGCGGCAAGCTCTTCCTGGGGCATCACCTGATTGACCAGCCCGATGCGCAGCGCCTCCTGGGCATCGATCTTGCGCCCGGTGGTGACGAGATCGAGCGCCATGGCCGGGCCGACCCGGCGCGGCAGGCGCTGGGTGCCGCCGAACCCGGGAATCACGCCGAGCAGCACTTCCGGCTGGCCGAATACCGCGTTGTCGCTGGCCACCGCCCAGTCGCAGGCCAGCGCCAGCTCGCAGCCGCCGCCCAGGCAGAAGCCGTTGACCAGCGCCACTACCGGCACCGGAAGCTGCTCCAGGCGCTTGATGGTACGCAGTGCCTGGGCGGCGAAAGCGCGCGCCTGCTCCGGCGTCTTGTCACGCATCTCGGTGATGTCCGCTCCGGCCACGAAGGCTTTCTCGCCGGCGCCGGTGACGAGCACCGCGCGAAGATCCGCCTGCTTTTCGAGGTCGGCCAGATGACTCTCCAGCGCCGTGAGCACGTCGCTGTTCAAGGCGTTGAGCGCCTTGGGCCGCTGGAGGGTCAGCGTCACCACGCCGGCATCGTCGGATCGCTTGATCACTGCATCGCTCATGAGGGGCTCCTTTGTCGTTGTAATGAGACGTTATGGCTGGAGGGAGAAGTCGTCAAGACACTGGGTGCCCGCCTCGATCACCGCGCGCTGGGCGCGCCCCACGGGCAGCCACTGGGTCAGGGCGTAGCGGGCGCTGGCGAGCTTGGTGCGATAGAAAGGGTCTTGCCCGTCGGCGCGGTGGGCCTTGAGCGCCGCCTCGCCCATCTGCCAGGCGCACAGCACGTGGCCGGCCAGGCTCAGAAACGGCGTGGCGTAGGCCTGGATGGCGTCGCTGCCGCGCTCTGGGTCCGCACCCTGCGCCAGCACCTGCGCCATGGCCGCGCGCAGATCCGCCGCGCCGGCGTCGAGCGCGGCGCCAAGGGCCGCCAGGGCGGGTTCGTCGCGAAGCGCTCGGGCGGTCTGCTCGGCATGCTCGATCAGGCGAGTGAGGGCGGCGCCCTGGTCGCGCTGCAGCTTGCGCCCGGCGAGATCCAGCGCCTGGATGCCGTTGGTGCCTTCGTAGATCGGGGCGATGCGCGCGTCGCGCAGAAGCTGGGCCGCCCCGGTCTCCTCCACGTAGCCCATGCCGCCGTGCACCTGAATGCCCAGGGAGGCGATCTCGACGGCCTGGTCGGTGGAGAACCCCTTGACCACGGGAATCAGCACGTCGACCAGCGCCTGGGCGGCATCGCGCTCTTGCGGTTCGCCGTGGCGGGCGATATCGAGCTGGCTGGCGCAGAAGAGCGCCAGCGAGCGCAGCGCGTCGGTGCGCGCACGCATGGAGAGCAGCATGCGTTTGACGTCGAGGTGTTCGGCGATGGTGGCGGACGCCCCGCCCCGAGCCTTGGAGAGGCGCCCCTGCACGCGTTCGCGGGCATAGGCCGCCGCGTGCTGGCAGGCGCGCTCGGCAACGCCAATGCCCTGGATACCGACCTTGTGGCGCGCCTCGTTCATCATGGTGAACATGTGGTTGAGCCCGCGCCCCTGTTCGCCGACCAGATAGCCGACCGCCCCGCCCTGCTCGCCGAAACTCAGCGTGCAGGTGGGCGAGCCGTGAATGCCCAGCTTGTGCTCGAGGGAGGCGCAGACCACGTCGTTGCGCTCGCCGAGCGCGCCGCTGTCGTCGACCAGGAACTTGGGGACCAGAAACAGCGAGATGCCCCTGTTGCCCTCGGCGGCTTCGGGCGTGCGTGCCAGCACCAGATGGACGATGTTCTCGGCGGCGTCGTGCTCGCCCCAGGTGATGTAGATCTTCTGGCCGGTGATGCGGTAGTGATCGCCCTCGGGAACGGCCCGGGTACGCACCTGGGAGAGATCCGAGCCGGCCTGGGGTTCGGTGAGGTTC
Organism: Halomonas sp. 707D7; assembly: GCF_024158715.1. Lineage (GTDB taxonomy): Bacteria > Pseudomonadota > Gammaproteobacteria > Pseudomonadales > Halomonadaceae > Vreelandella. The sequence continues at coordinate 21,334 of NZ_JAMZBC010000040.1, forward strand.
ATGGTGCCGGTCCAGCGCCCTTCGACCAGCGCCGGCAGGTAGGTGGCCTTGAGCGCGGGGCTGCCGCGATGGGCCAGCGCCTCGATGGCGCCGGCGGTGAGCATGGGGCAGAGCCCGAGCGCCATGTTGGCGCCGTGAAGCATCTCCTGGACGGCGCTCGCCACCACTTCCGGCAGGTTCTGACCACCCAGCGCTTCACTCACGCCGATGCCGTTCCAGCCGCCTTCGACGTAGGCGCGGTAGGCGTCGGCGAAGCCCTGCGACGTGGTGACGCTGCCATCGGTATGACGCCTGGTACCCTGCTGATCGCCGATGCGGTTCAGGGGGCCCCAGACGTCGCCGGCGAGCTTCGCGGCTTCCTCGAGCACCGCCTCGATGAGCTCCGGCGTGGTCTCTTCGAAAGCGGGCAGCGAGAGCGAGGCGTGACCCAGCACCTCTTCGAGAACGAAACGCAGATCGCGTACCGGCGCGGCATAATCCTTCATGGCATCCCCCTGGTCTGAACTGAGTGACGAGATCAACGCGTCATCGGTATCGGGGCATGGTAATCAAACGCGCGTTTGCATTCCATTCGTCCAAGGTATCAGGGCAGATAGCCTCAGTGGCGGCGAATGTCGACGCCTTCGACATCGTCGTAGTAGGTGATGTGGGTCTCGTCCTCGGCGGGCGGGCCGACCACGGGCTCAGCCACCTCGACCTCCGGCACCACGTTGGAGAGATCTTCCAGGTGCTCGTGCTCCAGCGCCCCCTGTACCAGCTCCTCGGTGACCACGAGTTCGGCGCCGGCGGCGGACATGGGCATGGTCGCCGTGAACGGCGCCACCGGCAGCGGCGCCGGGCGCACGCTGCGCCGCCAGCCGAAGAACAGCAGGAAGAACAGGCTCAGCGCCCCGAAGGACCAGAACAGGCCCGCATCGCCGACCGCGGTCATCACCGGCGAGATCAGCAGCGGGCTGATCGTCGCGCCGATGGAGTTGATCAACAAGAGCCCCTGGCTCATGCGCACCAGCGCCCCCGCCGGTGCCCGGTCGGCGGCGTGGCTGACGGCCACCGGGTAGAGGGCGAAGACCCCGCCGCCGAGCAGGAACAGCAGCACCGCCAGCATCCCGAAGGAGAGCGGCAGCGTCAGCATGGCCGCCGAGATCACGATGCAGAAGGCGCTGATGCCGATCAGCAC
>NZ_JAMZBC010000041.1 GCF_024158715.1 Halomonas sp. 707D7
TGGAAGAACTCGTCGTCGAGCTCAACCGCGAGTCCGCGCGCCTTGCCCGCCGGGTGTGCGACGAGGTGGCCAAGGAGACCGGCGTACCCCGTTTCGTGGCAGGCGTGCTGGGCCCGACCTCGCGCACCGCCTCGCTCTCGCCGGACGTCAACGACCCGGCCAAGCGCAACGTCACCTTCGACGCGCTGTATGAAAACTATTACGAGGCCGCCGCTGCGCTGATCGAAGGCGGCAGCGACCTGATCATGATCGAGACGATCTTCGATACGCTCAACGCCAAGGCAGCGATCTACGCCCTGGAAGTGCTGTTCGAGGATCTCGGAGCACGTCTGCCGGTGATGATTTCCGGTACCATCACCGACGCCTCGGGCCGCACCCTCTCGGGCCAGACCACCGAGGCGTTCTGGAACTCGGTGCGTCACGCCAAGCCCTTGTCCATCGGCCTCAACTGCGCCCTTGGTGCCGAGGAGCTGCGCCCCTACCTCGAGGAGCTCTCCAGCAAGGCGGACACCTTCGTCTCCGCCCACCCCAACGCGGGACTGCCCAACGAGTTCGGCGAGTACGACCAGACCCCGGAAGAGATGGCGGCGATCGTCGGCGAGTTCGCCAGCAGCGGGCTGGTCAACATCATCGGCGGCTGCTGCGGCTCGACGCCGGAACACATCCGCGCCATTGCGGAAAAGGTGCGCGATGTCGCGCCGCGCGACATTCCACAGCGCTCGAAGGCGTGCCGCCTCTCCGGGCTCGAGCCGTTCAACATCGAGGCGGACTCGCTGTTCGTCAACGTCGGCGAGCGTACCAACGTCACGGGCTCGGCGCGCTTCAAGCGCCTGATCGTCGAGGAGGACTTCACCACCGCGCTCGAGGTGGCGCTTGAGCAGGTGGAAAACGGCGCCCAGGTGATCGACATCAACATGGACGAAGGGATGCTCGAGTCCCGGGAGGCCATGGAGCGCTTTCTGAACCTGATCGCCGGGGAGCCGGACATCGCCCGCGTGCCGATCATGATCGACTCCTCCAAGTGGGAGATCATCGAGGCTGGGCTCAAGTGCGTGCAGGGCAAGGCGGTGGTCAACTCGATCTCGCTCAAGGAGGGGGAAGCCATCTTCCGCGAGCAGGCGACCAAGTGCATGCGCTATGGCGCCGCCATCGTGGTCATGGCCTTCGACGAGGAGGGTCAGGCGGACACCTTCGCGCGCAAGAGCGAGATCTGCGAGCGGGCGTATCGCCTGCTGGTCGACGAGATCGGCTTTCCCGCCGAGGACATCATCTTCGATCCCAACATCTTCGCCATCGCCACCGGCATCGAGGAGCACAACAACTACGCGGTCGACTTCATCGAGGCGTGCCGTTTCATTCGCGAGAACCTGCCCCACGCCATGATCTCCGGCGGCGTGTCGAACGTGTCGTTCTCGTTTCGCGGCAACAACCCGGTGCGCGAGGCGATCCACTCGGTCTTTCTCTATCATGCGATCAAGAATGGCCTCTCCATGGGCATCGTCAACGCCGGCCAGCTCGCCGTCTACGACGACCTGCCGGCCAAGCTTCGCGACGCCGTCGAGGACGTGGTGCTCAACCGCCGTTCGGATGCCACCGAGCGCCTTCTCGACATCGCCGACGAGTACAAGGGCGATGGCAGCAGCGGCCCGAAGAAGGAGGACCTGGAGTGGCGAAGCCTCCCGGTCAACAAGCGCATCGAGCACGCGCTGGTCAAGGGCATCACTGCCCACATCGAGGCGGACACCGAAGAGGCCCGTGCCCGGGCCGAGCGCCCCATCGAGGTGATCGAAGGCCCGCTCATGGACGGCATGAACGTGGTGGGCGATCTGTTCGGCGCCGGCAAGATGTTCCTGCCCCAGGTGGTCAAATCCGCCCGCGTGATGAAGCAGGCGGTGGCGTATCTGATTCCCTACATCGAGGCGGAAAAGAGCGAGGACACGCAGGCCAAGGGCAAGATCGTCATGGCCACGGTGAAAGGCGATGTCCACGACATCGGTAAGAACATCGTCGGCGTGGTGCTCCAGTGCAACAACTACGAGGTGATCGATCTCGGCGTGATGGTGCACGCCGAGAAGATCCTCAAGGCCGCCGAGGAGCATGATGCCGACATCATCGGCCTTTCCGGCCTGATCACGCCGTCGCTCGACGAGATGGTCCACGTGGCGAAAGAGATGCAGCGCCGCGGCATGGAGTTGCCGCTTCTGATCGGCGGGGCCACCACCTCGAAGGCGCACACGGCGGTGAAGATCGAACCGCAGTACGAACACCCGGTGATCTACGTCACCGACGCCTCCCGCGCGGTGGGTGTGGCCGGCAAGCTCCTCACCCCGAGCCTCAAGGCGGAGTACGTTCAGGGCATTCGCGAGGAGTACGAGGTGGTACGCGAGCGCAACGCCAAACGCCGGCCGAAAGCGGCGGATCTCGACTACACCCAGGCGCGCAAGCGCCGCTTCAAGACCGACTGGAACTCGCTCACGCCCATCGCCCCCTTGCAGCCCGGCATCACCGTATTCGAGAACTACGACCTCTCGGAGCTCGTCGAGCGCATCGACTGGACGCCGTTCTTCATGAGCTGGCAGCTCGCCGGCAAGTACCCGAAGATCCTCGACGACGAGATCGTCGGCGAAGCCGCGCGCAACCTGTTCGACGACGCCCAGGTGATGCTCCAGAAACTCTTGACCGAGGGCCATATCCACGCCCGCGGCGTGATCGGGCTGTGGCCGGCCAACACCGTCGACGACGACGTGATCGAGGTCTATGCCGATGAAAGCCGCACCGAGGTCGTCGAACGGCTCCACCACATTCGCCAGCAGACCACCAAGGGCCGCGACGGGCTCTGCTACAGCCTCGCGGACTTCGTCGCCCCGAAAGAGAGCGGCAAGGCCGACTGGATCGGCGGCTTCGCGGTCACCACCGGCCACGGCGTGGACGAGCTCTCGAAAGCGTACGAAAAGGCCGGCGACGACTACAGCGCGATCATGGTGCAGGCGCTCACCGACCGTCTGGCCGAGGCGTTTGCCGAACGCATCCACGAGCGGGTGCGCAAGGAGTTCTGGGGCTACGCCGCAGACGAGACCCTCGACAACGACGCGCTGATCGCCGAGAAGTACCAGGGCATCCGCCCGGCGCCGGGCTACCCCGCCTGCCCGGACCACACCGAGAAGGCCACGCTCTTCAAACTCTTGAACGCCCCGGAGAACACCGGCCTGGCGCTGACCGAGAACTTCGCCATGTGGCCGGCGGCGGCGGTGTCCGGCTGGTATTTTGCCCACCCTCAGTCGAAATACTTCTCGACCGGCAAGATCACCCAGGACCAGGTCAAGGCGCTGGCGGCGCGTAAAGGAATGACCCTCGAGGAAATGGAGCGCTGGCTCTCGCCGGTGCTCTCCTACGAGCCCGGCCAGACCCAGGAGCGCGCCGCCGGATGACAGGATGCGCCGGCCAGACCGCCGGCGTTCATGCTCATCAAATAGCTTTTAACGATAAAAAGATAATTATATATTCTTTCATAGAATATGCCGATGTGCGTTAAGGTGACGGCAAATTACCGTCCGTCTCGACGTGACCATTTCGCTATGCAGGACCGTGCACATGTACCGTTATGATATTCACGACCAAACGCTCGTCGACGAGCGGGTCGCTCAGTTCCGCGACCAGATGGAACGTTACCAGGCCGGCAAGCTCGGTGAAGAGGAGTTTCGCCCACTACGCCTGCAAAACGGCCTGTATATCCAGCGTCATGCGCCGATGCTTCGCATCGCCATCCCTTACGGCATGCTGGCCGGCCATCAGTTGAAGGCCTTGGCCGAGATCACGCGCCGCTATGATCGCGGCTACGGCCATTTCACCACGCGTCAGAACCTGCAGCTCAATTGGCCGGCGCTCGAGGACGTGCCGGATATCCTCGCCGAGCTCGCCAAGGTGCAGATGCACGCCATCCAGACCAGCGGTAACTGCATTCGTAACACCACCAGCGACCAGTTCGCCGGTATCGCCAAGGACGAAGTGGAAGACCCGCGCCCCTGGTGCGAGCTGATTCGCCAGTGGTCCACCCTGCACCCGGAATTCGCCTACCTGCCGCGCAAGTTCAAGATCGCGGTGAGTGGTGCGGCTCACGACCGCGCGGCGATCCAGGTCCACGACATTGGCCTGCGCCTGTGGCGCAACGATGAAGGCGAGCTGCGCGTCAAGGTACTCGCCGGCGGCGGCCTGGGTCGTACGCCGATGATCGCCGAAACCGTGCGCGAGGATCTGCCCTGGCAGCACCTGCTGACGTACCTGGAGGCCTGCGTTCGGGTCTACAACCAGTTCGGCCGCCGGGACAACAAGTTCAAGGCGCGCATCAAGATTCTGGTCAAGGCGCTGGGCGTCGAGGAGTATCGCCGCCGCGTCGACGAGGAGTGGGCGCACCTGAAGGATGGCCCGCAGACCCTGACCCAGGCCGCGGTGGATGACGCCAAGCGTCACTTCCCCGAGCCCGAACGTCGCCCGGTCGCCGACAGCGCGATCGATGCGTTCGAGGCGCTGCGCCAGGAGAACCGGGCGTTCGCGCGCTTCGTCACCAACAACGTCACCGACCATAAGGTACCGGGCTACAAGGCGGTGACGCTGTCGCTCAAGCGCCGCGAGCACGCCCCGGGTGACGTCACCGCCGACCAGATGGATGCGGTGGCGGAGCTCGCCGACCGTTATGGCTTTGGCGAAATCCGTGTCACCCACGAGCAGAACCTGGTGCTTTCTGACGTGCCCGTCGACGAGATCGAAGCGCTCTGGCAGGAGCTCGAGGCGCTCGGCATGGCCAACCCCACGGTGGGCACGCTCAACGACATCATCTGCTGCCCCGGCGGCGACTACTGCAGCCTCGCCAACGCGGTGTCGATTCCGATCGCCCAGGCGCTGCAGGAGCGCTTCGAGGATCTCGACTTCCTGTACGACCTGGGGCCGATCGATCTCAACATTTCCGGCTGCATGAACGCCTGCGGGCACCACCACGTGGGCCATATCGGTATTCTCGGCGTCGACAAGAAGGGCGAGGAGTACTACCAGATCTCGATCGGCGGCAATGCCACCGACGACACCTCGCTCGGCAAGATCCTCGGCCCGTCGTTCTTCCGCGAGGACGTGCCCGGTGTGGTCGAGAAGGTGCTCGAGGTCTATGTCGCCGAGCGCCACGAGGACGAGCGTTTTCTCGACACCTATCGCCGCATCGGCCTGAAACCCTTCAAGGAGCGCGTCTATGCCCACTGAAGCCCAAGAGCAGGCGCCTGCGCCGGTTCACGTCGATCACCTGATCGTGGATGGCGAGCTCGCCGTGGAAAACGCCTGGTGCGTCTCTTTCGACGAGAACGCCCTGCCCGAACAGTTGCCGGCCTTCGTGCCCCTGGCGCTGTGGCGCAAGCACGCCGATGACGAGGAGCTCGCCCCGCTTCTGACCAGCGACACCGAGCTCACTGCCGCGCTCGGCGAAGAGCTCGCGCGGGCCAAGGCGATCGCCATCGATTTCCCCGCCTTTACCGACGGGCGTGGCTACAGCCTGGCGCGGCTACTGCGTGAGCGCTATGGCTATCAAGGTGAGCTTCGCGCCGTGGGCGACGTGCTGGTCGACCAGCTCGACTACATGCGCCGCTGCGGTTTCGACGCCATGGCCCTGCGCGACGACCAGGACCCGGCGGATGCCCTGCGCGCCTTGAGCGCCTTCAGCGTGAGCTACCAGAGTGACGTCCATCAGCGCTCGGCGCTGTTCGAGCGGCGCCTGGCAGAGACACACTGAAGCGGGATCTAACCCGTCTCCATGCAAAGGGCGGCCTGCGGGCCGCCCTTTTGCGTCGATCTGTTCAAAGTGATCAGCCGCGCCGCTTCTGCTGGCGTTCCCGGTTGTTGGCCTTGGCGCGTTCGCTCTTCCTGAGCATCACCCAGGTGGCGCCCATGCCGCCTTCCGAGGGCTGCGCCGACACGTAGGCCTGCACCTCGTCGAACTGGGCGAGCCACTTGGCGAGATAAGAGCGCAGCACGTTGGCGGGGCTCTCGAGTTCGCGCCCTCGACCGTGGACGATCATCACCGAGCGCAGGTCGTGCGCGTAGGCCTCCTGAATGAAGGGAAACAGCATGCGCCGACACTCGTCGAGCGGGCGGCGCAGAAGATGCAGCTGGGCCTGCACGCTGTAGCCGCCGTGACGCAGCTTGTCGACCACCCCTTGCTGGATGCCCTCGCGCCGGTACTCGATGGGGTCGAGCGGGGCCAGCAGGTCGACGAAGTCGTCGGAAAGAAAGTTGCTGGCGCCGAGCACCTCCTGGGCATGCTCGCGGCGGGCCAGCTGCGCTTCCGTCGGGCGCGCATGCCCTGCCCTGGTTTCGGCCCGATTACGCTTCGCCAGTGGTTTCACATCCCCGACAAACGCGCGAAAATCCATGTCATCGCGAAGTGGCTGGTTCATAGCGGGCTCCTTCGATAGGGTGCAGTACGTATCCTAGCAAACCCGGGCGCCCGGCTTAAGACTTCCCGGCGCGGGCCGGCCTTCTCTACAAGGATAGAACATGATCGTGGTGAAACGGATGTTGCTCACCCTCGCCCTGCTGCTTGGAGCGGCAGCCGCATGGTTCTGGCTGACCATGCTCAGCCCCTGGTTCTACGAGCGCCCGACACATCTGGCGCCCATCGAGCAGCGCTCCCATCAGGTCTTCGTCTACGGCACGCTGACCATCGCGCCGGTACGCTGGGTGGTGATGCACGGAAACGGCGATCCTGAAGCGGCGTCGCTTGCCGGCTTTCGTCGCGAAGGGCTCGACCTGGCCCGGGACGAGGCTGCCACGGTCTCGGGACTTCTGCTCAAGGTCACCCCCCAGGAGCTTGCCCGGCTCGACCGCTACGAGCGTCTGGGCGTGCGTTACCGGCGCGAAGAGATGACGCTTGAAGACGGCGAACAGGCCTGGGTCTATCGACGCCTGGCCGAGCCGCATACCCACACCGCGACTGCGCCTAGCCGCCAAGCTCTGATAGGATACTCTCAGCTGGCCGCCAACGCGGCGCGCCCTATCGTTGCAAGCCCCGTTTCGAGGATACGCCATGAGTCATGACACGCCCTACATTCTGGTTCTCTACTACTCGCGCTCCGGGGCCACGCGCGAGATGGCACGCCAGGTGGCGGCGGGGGTCGAGCGCGTGGCGGGCATCGAGGCCCGGCTGCGCACCGTACCGGCGGTGTCGCCCACCTGCGAGGCGGTGGAGAGCGAGATTCCCGACGAAGGCGCGATCTACGCCGACCACGACGATCTACGCCACTGCGCGGGCCTGGCGCTGGGCAGCCCCACGCGTTTCGGCAACATCGCCGCGCCTCTCAAGTACTTTCTCGACACCACCAGCGGGCTCTGGATGAACGGCGCGCTGATCGACAAGCCCGCCACCTGCTTCACCTCGTCGTCGAGCCTGCACGGCGGCCAGGAGAGCACGCTTCTGACCATGCTGGTGCCGCTCTTGCACCACGGCATGGTCTACGCGGGCATTCCCTACAGCGAAACCGAGCTGATCGAGACCCGCTCCGGCGGCACCCCCTACGGGGCGAGCCACGTGGCCGGCGCCCGCGCCGACCGCTCGGTGGACGAGCACGAGCGTGCCCTGTGCGTGGCCCAGGGGCAGCGCCTGGCCCGGCTTTCGCTCGCGCTTCACGCGATGCGCGGCGAAAAGCGGACATGAGGTGGCTCGACGATTTCGAACGGCGCCACGGTATCGATGCCTTGACGCACACGACGCGCCGCCTGGTGCTGGCAAGCTTCGTGGTGCTGCTGGCGCTGGTGATGTTTCGCGGCTTCATGGTCCAGGGCGACGAGTATCAGTGGCGCCCGGTACTCGCTTTCGTGCTGCCGCTGATCCTGTTTCTACCGTCGATCATCGCCCAGCGTCCTCGTGGCCATGCGTGGCTCGCCTTCGTCAGCCTTCTGTACGTGGCCCAGGGCGTGATGTTCGCCTCTGCCACCGGACAGATGCTGCGCGGCGCGCTCGAGGTGCTGGCCGCCCTGGGGCTGTTCGCCGGTGCGCTCGGCTACGCGCGCTTTCGCGCCCGGCAAATCCGCGGCGCGACATGAGTGATGTACACTAACGTCAACAACACAAGGGAGCAGGCACCATGACCCGTAACATTGCCGACGTTCGGCGTGACTACGAAGGCCGCCACCTGGACGAGGCCACTACCCCGACCGATCCGCTGGCGTTCTTCGGCGAGTGGCTGGACCTTGCGCTTCAAAGCGATGGCCAGGACGCCAACGCCATGACGCTCGCCACTGTGGACAGCCAAGGGCGCCCCCATGCCCGGGTGGTGCTGCTGAAAGGTTTCGACGACCAAGGGCTGACCTTCTACACCAACTACCACAGCCATAAGGGCAGCGAGCTCAGCAACGTCCCCTTCGCTGCCGCGACCTTCTGGTGGCCCGGCTTGTCGCGTCAGGTGCGCGTCGAAGGCCCCGTCGAGCAGGTGGCGCCGGAAGAGTCGGATGCCTACTTCGCTAGCCGCCCGCGCGGCAGTCAGCTGGGCGCCTGGATCGCCACCCAGAGCGTGGTGATTCCCGATCGCAACTGGATCGAGGAGCGTCAGACCCGCTTCGAGCACGCCTACGCGGACCAGCAGATCCCGCGCCCGATCCACTGGGGCGGCTATCGCATCAAGCCCGACATGATCGAGTTCTGGCAGGGCCAGCCCAGCAGGCTTCATGACCGCCTACGCTTCGAACGCCAGGGCGACGGTCCCTGGAGCCGCTTCCGCCTCGCCCCGTGAGTCCGTCAACGAGCCGGGCGGCTAGTCCGCCAGGCTCTCGAGGCGGTGGCGCTGCCATTCGCTGTCCGGCTCGTTGAGGCGCAGCACCGCGTCGATCACTTGCTCCTCCATGTTGTAGCGGCTCTTGAAGCCGAGCTTTTTCATCAGTGCACGCATGGGGTGATTGTCCATCATGATCTTGCCGATCATCTCGATGGTGCCGATCCCCTTGCAGTAGGCGATCATCTTCTCCATCAGCAGCCGCCCGATCCCCAACCCCTGCAGGTCATCGCGCACGATGATCGAGAACTCGGTGCGAATGTTGTCGGCATCGTTGTAGACCCGTACAACGCCGAGCATCTCCTTGCTGCCGTCGTCGTGCTGGTGCTCGGCGATGAAGGCCATCTGGCGGTCGTAGTTGATGTGCGAAAGGATCGACAGATCGCGCTGGGTGAGGCTTGCCTTGTTGTGGAAGTAGCGAAAGCGGATGCTCTCCTCGGAAAGCCGGGTATGAAAGCGGGTGATCAAGGGCGCATCCTCGGCGCGGATCGGGCGAATCTCGACCTGCCAGCCGTTGTTCAGCGTCACCCACTCGCGCAGCTCCTCCGGATAGGGCATGATCGCGAACCGCGCCGGCGCCCCCAGGTCCAGGGCGAAATCCACCGCCAGCATGCCGTCGCGGTTCAAGAGCAGCGGATTGAGCTCGAGCCCGCGCAGCTCGGTGAGATCCGTCGCCATCTGGGATAGTTTCACCAGCAGCTGGCAAAGCCGCTCCAGATCGCGCTCCACGTCCGCCGAGTGCTCGCGAATCAGCGAAGCGGCGTGGGTGCGCCGGACCACGTCGGCGGCCAGGCTCATGTTGAGCGGCGGCAGCGCCACCTGGCGATCCGCCAGCACGTTCACCTTGTAGCCGCCGATGCCGAACACGATCAGGGGCCCGAACACCGGGTCACGGGTGATGCCGGCGCAGATCTGCATCGAGTGCTTGCCGCGCTGCATGGGCTGCAGGCAGAACTCCTTGATGGCGTACTCGGGAAACTTCTCCTGTACCTTGGCGCCCAGGCGCTGCATGCCCTCCTCCACCTGCTCGGCGGTTTCCAGGTCCTGCGTAAGCCCGGCAGAGAGCTTGTGCGGATGGCGGCGGTAGCGGTAGGGCCGGCAGTTGCCCTCGTGGACCACCTTGAGCGCCTTGGGGCCGTCGAAATGACCGCCATTTTCGTGCGCCTCGCGCGGGTGCTGCAGGTAGACGCTCGGCGCCGTGGGAATGCCGTAGGCCTCGAGCACCTTGGCGGTTTCCGAATGGCTCAGCGTCTGGCGTCCGGCGGCGCGCGCGCGCTCGATCAGCGCACGGCACTCGGCGCGATCCTCGGCGCGGGTGGTGAAGGTCAAACTCGGCGGGATCTCGTGGAGCAGCGCCTGCACCCGCTGGTAGTCGACCATGTGCATGAAGGCTTTGACCGCCTTCTCCGGCGAGATGTAGGTGGGAATGCCCGCTGCGCTGCACAGGCCGCGCGCATTCAAGGCCTCCTTCAACCCCATCCAGCTGGTCAGAAGGTTGCGCTTGAAGCGCTTGCGGTGGTCGACCAGCGCCTGAGCGGTCTCGACCGATGGCGCGAGCCGCGTGGGCGCATGCACCACCAGCACCGCATCGACGCCAGGGTCGGCGGTGACGATCTCAAGCGCATCGACGAAGCGGGCGGGCGTGGCGTTGCCGCCCACGTCCACCGGATTCTCGCCGGGCTTGCTCATGTCCACTCGGCGCCTGGTGAGCGCCGTACGGGTCTCGTCACTGAAGGTGGCGAGCGTGCCGCCGGCGCTGACCAGCTTGTCGATGGCCAGCATCGCCGGGCCCAGGCCGTTGGAGACCACCGCAAGCCGGTCGCCGCGCAGCGGGCGCATGCGCGAGAGCGTCTCCAGCGCGTCGAACAGTTCGTCGGAGTCGTCGACCCGCACCACCCCGGCCCGGGCGAAGGCGGCATCGAACACCACGTCGCGATTGATGATGCCGGGTGTCGGCGGCATGCCGGAAAGGTCCGAGGCCGGCGTGCGACCGCTCTTGATCGCCAGCACCAGGCGGTTGCGCGAGGCGTCGCGCACCGAGGTCATGAAGTGCTGGGAATCCATCACCCGCTCGAGATGAAGGAGGATCGCTTGGGCCGGCGAGAACTGGTTCACGTAATCGATCAGATCGGGCAGCAGTACGTCGACGCTGTCGCCCACGGTGATCAGGTGGGAAAAGCCCGCCTCGCGCCCGGCGGCCCAGTCGATCATGGCGTTGGCGAGCATGCCGGACTGGCCGAGGTACGCCACTCGCCCGGGCCTGACCGGCTGACTGGCGTAGGAGGCATTGAGCTTTCTGCCTGGCACGATCAGGCCCATGCACTCCGGCCCGAGCACGCGCATGCCCGAGGCGCGGGCAGCGTGGAGCATCTGCTCGCGAATCGAGCCCTCGTCGCCCTGCTCGCGATCGAGATACGCCCCGCCGGAGAGGACCAGCGCCGCCTTGACGCCCTTTCTGCCCAATTTGCCGATCAGCTGCGGCGCGCCTTCCACCCGGGTACAGATCACCGCCAGGTCCGGCGTGCCCGGCAGATCACTCGCACTCTTGAAGCAGGCGGTACCGAACACGTCGCGGTAGCCCTTGGGGTTCACCGCCCAGAGCGTGCCGGTAAAGCCGCCTTCCTGCAGGTTACGCAGCACCAGGCCACCCAGGGATTCAGGCTTTTCGGAAGCGCCGAACACGGCCACGCTGCGTGGTTCGAAGAAGTGGTGTAAAAAACGTGTGCTCACGAACGCCTCTCCCGAAAATGTGCCACTCTCTGTGTACGAGCTTTCGATGTACGAGCTATCTGTTTACGACCTATGACCAGTGTCGCGCAAGCCCACATGACGTTTAAGGTAGCCTGACGATAAACGGAGCGAGCGCATGATCACCGCCTACCTTACCCATCCCCACTGCATCTTGCACCACATGGGGCCGGAGCACCCGGAAAGCCCGGCGCGGCTCGAGGCGATACGCGCGCGCCTGTCGCTTTGCGGACTCTTGCAGCAGACCATGCAGGGCGAGGCGAAGGAGGCGCCCCTCGAGGCGCTCGAGCGTGTCCATCCTGCCCGCCACCTCCGGGCACTGGAAAAGTGTTTGCCCAGCGAAGGCCTGGCGGCGCTCGACAGCGACACCCTGATGAGTCCCGATTCGCTCAAGGCCGCTCGAGTCGCGGCCGGCGCGGTCATCAAGGGGGTGGACCAGGTCTTCAAGCGCCAGGCGGACAACGTCTTCTGTGCCGTGCGCCCGCCGGGGCATCACGCCGAAGCCACCGATGCCATGGGGTTCTGCTTCTACAACAACGTGGCCGTGGGCGCCGCCCACGCCCGGGCCAGGCATGGTGCACGGCGCGTGGCGATTCTCGATTTCGACGTCCACCAGTGCAATGGCACCATCGACATCTTCAAGAACGATCCGAACGTGCTGATCTGCACGAGCTTTCAATATCCCTTCTACCCTTGGCGCTACCTGAGAAGCGAATGGCACAACGTGGTCAACACGCCGCTTGAAGCGGGATGCGACGGCGCGGCGTTCCGCGCGGCGGTCGAGCGCCACTGGCTGCCCGCCCTGCACGCCTTCAAGCCCGACCTAGTGCTGCTCTCCACGGGCTTCGATGCCCACCGCGACGACCCCATGGGCGAGCTTTGCCTCGATGACGAGGATTACTACTGGGTCACGCAGCTGGCGATGGAGATTGCCGCGCTCTACGCCGAGAACCGGCTGGTGTCGGTGCTGGAGGGTGGCTACAACCCGGTGTCGCTCGCCAGCGGCTGCGAGGCCCATGTCAAGGCCCTGCTCGGCCTGCCTTTCGCGCCGCCGGCGGCTTGAGCTGCTGGCTGTGGTACCATGACGCTCCCCAAGCATTCGACGACGGGCAGAAAGCATGACGGAGAGCTATGACGAACAGGCGGCGCTGCGTATCGCATCGGGACGCAAACCCTTCGTGGAACCGCTGCGCCTGGGCCTGCGCCTCAAGGAGATCCGCCTGACCAACCAGTGGACCCTGGAAGATGTCAGCCAGCGCACCGGCCTTGCCCGCTCGACGCTCTCCAAAATCGAGAACGACCAGGTCTCGCCGACGTTCAGCGTGGTCCAGAAGCTGATCGCCGGGCTCGATATCGACCTGCCCCAGCTCTTCACCCCGCCCAAGCGTGAGCAGTACACCATGGGCCGGCGCGATTTGACCCGCAAGGGCAAGGGGGAGCTTCATCCGACCCCCACCTACGAGCACGAGCTCCTAGGCCATCAGCTCGCCCAGAAACGCATGATTCCCTTCAAGACCATCGTGCGCGCCCGGGACTTCGCCGAGTACCACCAGTGGGTGCGCCACGACGGCGAGGAGTTTCTGATGATCCTCGAAGGCGAGATACTGCTCTACACCGAGTTCTACGCCCCGCTCGCGCTCGGCCAGGGCGACAGCATCTACTTCGACAGCGACATGGGCCACGCCCTGGTTTCGACCAGCGCCCAGGATGCCGTGGTGCTGTCGGTCTGCACCCGGGGCGATCTGGTCTAGCGTCACAGGCAGTTGGTGGGCTTGGGCAACCCACCGAGGCGAGCCACGCGCCGGGCGGGGCTTTCGGGGAAAAGCCCCATCAGGTAGATCGAACTGCCCTTCTCGTCGCCTAGCGCCAGCCGGGTCGCCTTGACCAGTGCGCGCATCGCCGGGGCCATTTCGAAGCGTGCATAGAAATCCCGCGCCACGCGCAAAACCTCCCAGTGTGCTTCGGTCAGCGTCAGCCCTTCCTCCTGCGCCAGCCGCTCGGCGACCTCTGGTGACCAGTCCGTCATGTTTACCAGGTATCCTTCAGGATCGAGTTCGATGTTTTCTTCTGCATCAAGATAACGGTATAAACTTGTATCGTTCATGTCAGTACCACGTCACGCTCCGGGTATGTCGCTCGCTCAAGGCCACGAATCCTTCCATATCGATGGTAGGAACTGCACCGCTTTTGGCCGCTTCGAGAAGTCCTCGTGATGCCAGGTCTTCCTCCAGCAGATAGAGTCGGCCCCGGCAGCGCTCGAAGCCTGGCCAGTGCGGTGATAGGCAAGCCTGCACGGCCTGCTCGAGCAGCACCACCTCGTCGGACTCGCCCACTACGGCGAGCATGTCGTCGGCCCGGGCGTTTGCCGGCGCCTTGTTGAGAATATGCAGCATGCTCCGCCCTCAAAAATGCAGAATGTCGCGCCCGCCGCGATACAGCGCGGCCAACTCGGCGTTCGAGATCACCTGTGCGGCAGGTATCAACTGCTCGGCGGCAAGCCCAAGCCTTAGAAGGCTCTCCTCTGCCACCAAGAGCTCGTCGATATCGTACATCTCGAGCATCGCGAGGATAGGGTGCACGGCTTTCTGTCCCGGTGCCCCCGCCGCCTGGTCCTTGACCAGCGCCAGCACCCCCTGCCCCTGGAAAAGTAATGTGACCGGCTCGCCGAAGGCCGCCGCAACCAGGGCAACGTCGAGACCTTCACGCAGGGTGTTAGAGTCGTAAGGAGCACGGCTGAGCGTGATCAGGCGGGAAACGTCATCGACCATGGCATCCTCTCAGGCAAAAGTCAGGAAACGGTCGCAGCGGCGCTGCAACTCGAGCAGTTGGCCCAGCCCGGTCAGTTCGAAGGGGGCATCGAGACTTGCATGCTCGAGACCATGTCGTCTAGCTTCGGCGTCATCCAGCACGCCTCGCCGCAGAGCAGCGGCGATGCAGACATCCAGGGAAGTGCCGTGTGCTTCGTGCAGCGCGACCCAGGCGTTTCGCAGGTTGAGTTCGTCCTGAGGCGGGCACATCAATGAAGAGGCATTCATCACCCCTTCCTGGTAAAAGAAGACACCGGCCAGCTCGTGGCCTTTCGCTATCAGCGCCTGGGCGAATCGCAGCGCCGAGTGGGGCGCCGGGCTTGTATAGGGCGCCCCCGTGACCAGTAGCCCGTACTTCATGCACGCTCTCTCTTGATAAAAAAAAGACCCTACCGAAGTAGGGCCTGTTTGGGTAGCGCAAATTGTATCGATCAGTCGTTGCTCATGATACCCAGGATGGACAGCAGGCTGATGAACAGGTTGTAGATCGACACGTAAAGAGAGATCGTCGCGAGAATGTAGTTGGTCTCGCCGGCACGGTGAACGATCTCGCTGGTCTGGTACAGGATCGCTGCAGAAGCGAACAGCACGAAACCGGCAGATACCATCAGCGACAGCGCCGGAATCTGGAAGATCAGCCCCGCCACCATGGCCAGTACCAGCACGATGGCGCCGGCCAGCAGGAAGTTGCCCAGGAAGCTGAAGTCCTTCTTGGTCATCAGCGCGACGGCGGAGAGACCGATGAAGGTCAGGCCCGTCATCGCCAGCGCGTTCATGATCAGCGCGCCGCCGTTGGGCAGTGTCAGGTAGGCCGAGATGATCGGACCCAGCGTGAAGCCCATGAAACCGGTGAAAGCGAAAGTGGCGAGTAGCCCCATCGCGGAGTTGGCGGTCTTGTGGACCAGGAACATCAGCCCGTAAGCGCCGATGAAGAAGACGAAGATGTTCATCTGCTGAATGCCCAGTGCAATGGCTGCACCTGCAGTCACGGCAGAGAACAGCAGCGTCATGGCCAGCAGCGCATAGGTGTTGCGCAGTACCTTGTTGGCTCTAGCACCGCTGACCGCCTGTTCGTTATGCGGTCGTACGGTATGCGAATCGTTGAACGCCATGGTCTAAGCTCCCTAGTGGTCGTACTAACAACGGACAAGCATGCCGTCCCGTAGTTCCAGACGCAAGCCCTTGAAGTTCAAAAAGACACTTGCCTTGGACGGTGATTCAACGCCCCGTGGCCTCGGTCATATCATTACCTATACCACCTGGAGCGACAAATGCGAGCACAATTTCTACATCGGCCTTTGGTCGGTCATAGCGCCGTACAGCCCATCGCGTCTTGCAAACGCCCTGCCATTTACCCATACATCAAATACGTTATTGCCTGTACGGCCATGGCGGTCAGCGCACAGGCGCTCGGCTATTCGCCAAGTGGTGAAGATGTCGACTACCAGGTCGACGACGAAGCTTTCGAAGGCTATTTCGTCAAGGCCAAAGGCACACCGAGAGGCAGCGTTCTGCTCGTGCACGACTGGGATGGCATCGACGATTACGAGCGTGAGCGCGCCGACATGCTGGCCGAACAAGGCTTTGACACCTTCGCGGTCGATCTTTTCGGTGAAGGCCATCGCCCTCAGGCAATGGAGGAGAAACAAGCAGCGACTCAGGCGCTCTATGGTGATCGCCAGCGAATGCGCGAACTCACCCAGGCAGGACTCGATCAAGCGCATGCATTGGGAGCAGCGACCGGCACCATCGTGTTGGGCTACTGCTTTGGAGGCGCCGTGGCGCTCGAGATGGCGCGTGAAGGCAACACCGATGGCATCGCAGCCTACGCGAGCTTTCATGGCGGACTTGAAACGCCGGAAGGACAAGGTTACTCGAGCGATACGGCACCGCTCTTCATCGCCCACGGCGGCGCCGATGAATCGGTGAGCCTTCAGGACGTGGCCAGCTTTGCCGATGAGCTCGAACAGGCCGGTCTGAATTACGAAATCGGCATCTACTCCGGTGCGCCCCACGCTTTCAGCGTCTTCGGAAGCGACCGCCATGATCAGCAAGCGGACGAGCGCTCCTGGCACACCTTCCTGGCTTGGCTCGACGAGACACTGTGAGCGTGCCCTTCTCCATTACATGAAGATGCACTACGTTTAGAGTTCGCTCATCCAAGGAGAAGGATTGTCATGACTCGATTTGCCGTCTATCGCGCAGTGAAGGAAGATGCCGCCATCGACGCGGAACCCGAATGGTGGGTCGTCGATACCCGGGAAGAAGTGCCACTGGTCCATCAACGCGTAGCGACCAAGCCAGAGGCGGACGAGGTGGTCGCCCGCCTCAACGACGAAGACGATCAATGATCGTTTGACGCCACGCCGCTTCTTTCAACTCTCCACTTCGCGAAGGTCGTCGACGCTCACCCCTTCGGGCAGCTCGTCGGCCTTGGCGGGAAGCCATACGGGATTGAAGTCGCTGTCTTCGCGACCGTCGTCGAACGTGTGACCGGGAATACGGTAGACCACGCATTCTCGCTTCACGTCCCAGGCATAGACTCTTTCCATCACACCACCTCGCTGTCTTGAACACACCCGGCGATGCGCTTCTCGCGTCATCGCTGGTATCATCATAGGGTGTCACTCACGCAACCGTCTTGGAGACTTCAATGAAACATCTTCTGACCCTCGCCCTCATCGGCGTCATGCTGGCCAGTGCAGGCTGCGCCTCCGGCCCCTCCTCGTCGCGCAGCGCCGAGTGCCGCAAGCAGGCCGAGGAGATGGGAGACACGATGCATTACGGTGACTGCCTGCGCGGCGCCCGCACTCAGAGTGGCTTCTGATTCGCTTTGGCGAACGAAAAAGGCCCGGTCATTGACCGGGCCTTTGAGTATCTAGTCGCGATCGGCCTTGTGCGAGGCCTCTCTCAACGTCTTTTCGAGGGAGTGATGATCGTCATCGGCATCATCGACGAGGAATTCCGAATGCGGATGGTGGTGCTTGGGCTGAACATCGGCGCCGCACTCATCGCATTTCTGAGGATCTTCTGGCGGACCTTTCTTCGCTGAAGGGTCATACTCCTTGCCACACTTGTCGCATTTCTCGATATGCTGCATGTTGTCTCTCCTGACCTAGCCACTTCTCCTATTGAACACGGCGTGTCGCAATAGGTTCCTTGATCCACGTTGCCCAAAGCCTTTACCGGCTCCGGTTGCGTGGCACGAAGCGCGCTCCTGTTATTGTCGGCGCTTCATCTTCCAGTATAGGTGGATCTGATAAACTATCCTTGGAATTCAATTTTTTATAGGTAAAGAATGTCGCAGTCTTTCAACGCCAGACACCCTTCGTGGCGGATACGGCGCTTTCTGGAGCACTTCTCGAGCACGGGGCTCATCATGGCCACGCTCCTGTTCGCCCTTTCGCTCACGCCGAGCCTGGTGCCACGCCCGCTGCTTGCCCAGGGCATCGTTTCGGGGCTCTGCATCAGTGCCGGTTACGCGATCGGCGTGCTGCTTCACGAAGCATGGCGCTATCTGCGACTTCCCGAGCCCCGCGCGCGCCTTCGCCGCCTGGTCTCCCGTGTGGCCTGGCTCGTTTGCGCCCTGGTCGCCGCCCTGTTTCTCTGGCAGGCCTCCAACTGGCAGAACGGCATTCGGCTGCTGATGGGCATGGAGCCCGACAGCGCTACTCGCGGGGTGAGCATCGCCGCCATTGCCCTGCTGATCTTTTTCGCTTTCTACCTGCTCGGGCTGGCGTTTAGACGCACCTATCGGCTGATGTCCCGGCGGGTGTTCTTCTTCTTGCCACGCCGCCTTGCCTACCTGCTCGGCAGCCTGGCGGCACTGGCGCTTTTCTGGCTGCTCATCGAAGGGGTACTGTTCTCCTATGCGCTGCGCTTCGCGGACCGCTTCTACCAGCAGCTCGACGATGTCATGCAGGACGACCTGGCCGCCCCCCTCGACTCCCTGCGCCCGGGAAGCGACGCCTCGCTCATCAGCTGGGAGGCGCTGGGTAGCCGCGGCCGGCGCTTCACTACCGAAGGCCCAGACGGGGACGAGATCGGCGACTTCCTGAACGCCCCGGCGCTGGACCCGATCCGGGTCTACGTGGGGCTCAACGCTCGAGAAACCGTCGAGGAGCGTGCCGAACTCGCCCTGGCGGAGCTCGTGCGCATCGGCGGCTTCGAACGCTCGATGCTGCTTCTGGCCACACCCACCGGACGCGGCTGGATAGACCCTGGGGCCCAGGACACCATCGAGTACCTGATGCGCGGTGACATCGCCACGGTCACCGCGCAGTACTCCTACCTGCCCAGCCACCTGTCGCTGATCGCCGAGGGCGACTATGGGGTGGAGAGCGCTCGTGCCCTGTTCATCGCCATTTACCGCTACTGGAGCGAGCTGCCGGAAAACCAGCGCCCGGCGCTCTACCTGTTCGGACTGAGCCTCGGGGCGCTCAACTCCGACCGCTCCTTCGACTTCTACGACATCATCGAGGACCCGTTCAACGGGGCGCTGTGGGCCGGCCCGCCCTTTCGAAGCGATACGTGGCGCAGCGTCACCGCCGACCGCGACGCGGGCTCCCCCGAGTGGCTCCCGGTGTTTCGCGGCGGTCGCGGAGTACGCTTCATGAACCAGACCCATGGCTACGACGGCTACGCCGAACCCTGGGGCGACTTCCGCATCGCCTACCTTCAGTACGCAAGCGACCCGATCGTCTTCTTCGACCCCGCCGCCTTCTGGCGCGAGCCGGACTGGATGCGCGCCCCCCGCGGCCCTGACGTCTCGCCGGCGCTGCGCTGGTACCCGGTGGTCACCATGTTCCAGCTGCTGGTGGATCTGGCCACCGGCGGTGCACCACCGGGGTACGGTCACGAGGTGGCCGCCGAGCACTACCTGAAGGCCTGGAACGCGCTGGTCGAGCCCGAAGGGTGGAGCGAAAGCGACCTGGAAAGACTGGCCGCGCACGTCATGGAGGCACGCCAGCAGAGCGAGTAGGCGCACTTTCAATGCGCCATGGATGGCGTATAATGCGCGCCCCAACGGCGCAAGCGCCGTCCAGGAGGGTTCCCTAACCCCTCGCGCACTCAAAAAGGCTCATGCATGTTCGCACTTACCGATACCCAGCACCGTCGCTGCCTGACGGTCATGGTTCTCTTTCATATCGCCGTCATCGCCGCCAGCAACTACCTGGTACAGCTCCCCTTCACCCTGTTCGGCCTGCACACCACCTGGGGCGCGTTCAGCTTCCCGTTCATCTTCCTGGCCACCGACCTGACCGTACGCCTGTTCGGCAAGGGCCCGGCACGCTCGATCATCCTGCGCGTCATGTTCCCGGCGCTGGTAATCTCCTACGTCGTCTCGGTGGTCTTCCCCCAGGGAGCCTTCGCCGGCATCGAGGCGCTGGGCGAGTGGAACCTGTTCGTGGTGCGCATTGCCCTGGCGAGTTTCCTGGCCTACTTCCTGGGGCAATTGCTGGATGTCCAGGTGTTCGACCGACTGCGCCGGCTCACCTGGTGGGTGGCGCCGGTCTGCTCGACGATCCTCGGCAACCTGGCGGACACCTTCGCCTTCTTCTTCACCGCCTTCCACCACAGTCCCGATGCATTCATGGCCGCCCACTGGGTGGAGATCGCCATGGTGGACTATGCCATCAAACTCTTGATCAGCCTGCTGTTCTTCCTGCCGCTGTACGGGCTGTTGCTGGCCTGGCTGACTCGCCGGCTGATGGTCTGGACCGGCCAGCGCGACAGCGCGCCGCGCATCGCCTGACACGCGCCTTCACTCCAAGGAGTTTCCATGAGCAGCACCCCCTCGATCGACCTTCACTTCATCGATGCCGCCGCCCCGGAGGCGAACGCCACGAAAGCGCCGCTGGTGGTGCTCCATGGGCTTCTGGGTAGCGCGGACAACTGGCGCTCGCATCTCAAGGTGTGGCAGCAAAAGCGCCGGGTGATCGCCGTGGATCTTCGCAACCACGGCCGCTCGCCTCACGCCGAAGGCATGACCTACGCCGAGCTGAGTCGTGACGTGATCGAGCTGCTTGCGCGCGAGGGAGTAAAGCGGGCGCACATCCTGGGCCACTCCATGGGTGGCAAGGTGGCGATCAGCCTGGCGCGCACCGCGCCCGAGCTGGCCGCCTCGCTGATCGTGGGCGATATCGCCCCGGTGCGTTACCAGCACGGCCATGACGACGTGTTCGCCGCACTCGACGCGGTTCGCCAGGCGCGCCCGGCGACGCGACGCGTCGCCGATGCGCTGATGGCCGAACACGTCGATGCCCGCCCGACGCGGCTGTTCCTGGCCACCAACCTGGTCAAGGACGCCGACGGCGCGATGGCGCTGCGCGTCGGGCTCGACGAGATCAGAAACGGCTACGAGGACGTGATCGACGAGCCGGCCGGCGAGCGAGCGTTCGAGGGTCCGACGCTGGTGCTGCGCGGCGCCGACTCCCGTTATGTCACCGACGACATGCTCCCCACCCTGCGCGAGGTGCTACCCAAGACGCGCCTGGTGACGCTCAAGGCAGCCGGCCATTGGCTGCACGCCGATCAGCCCGAGGCGTTCCAGCAGGCGGTCGAGGCCTTCGTCGACGCCCACGACGACAAGCGCCCAGCGAGCAATGGCGACTAGAGCGCGGTGATGGTCAGCCGGTGCGCCTCGGCGTCGCGCAGGAAACGGTTGAGGATACGGTAGGTATCGACATCGAATTGCGGCGCCGCTCCCTTGATCCGTCTGGCCTTCGCCAGCGTCTCGCCGCTGCCGAGATAGCACCAGTGATCGACCACGTGGTAAGCCGAGCGGCGCGTCTCGGCACTGCGCTCGCGTATCACGATTCGCCCGGGCCACGGCCAGGCGTCGACCTTGAGTCGCTCGAGCGCCATGTGCGCCCGGGCGGTATGCGCCTCGAGCGACTCCTTCTGGCAACATGCACCGAGACACTTGCCTAGCTGCTGCTTGAAGCAGCGCCCTTTCCCCTTGTCCAGCCCCAGCACCTGGGCGCAGAGCTTGTGCTCGTCGCACAGCGTACGCAGCGCCTGCTTGGCCTCGGCTGCGTTGCGAAACAGCCCGAAGCGCTGGCCCGGTTCCGCATTGGCCAGCACGGCGCTGCCGGCCAGGGTCGGCGCGTGCTCGCCCTCCCCCCAATGCCAGGTCTTGAGCCGCCCCTGGCGGCGCAACTGGCGATTCATGATCGGCATCAGCTCCTTGATCAGCTGCGCCTCGCGAAGCTGCGCTCCCAGGTCCCCCGCCGTCTCTTCCCACTCGACGTGCTGGATCTGCTGGAGCATGCGCATCGCCTTGTCGTCCTGGTGATCGCGCTGGAAGTGGCCTTTCACCCGGTTACGCAGGTTGATGCTCTTGCCGACGTAGAGCGGCAATCGGTTGTGTCCGTAGAAGAGATACACCCCCGGTGCCGACGGCAGGTCCGCGATGATGTCGCTATCCAGGTTCGCGGGCAGGTTCTTGTGCTGCTGCTCCTGGGCGAGCGCCGCCTGCCAGGTCTCGCCATCGAAACGCTGCTGCCAGGTCTGCCACAGCCGCCAGAGTGCCTCGGCGTCATCCTCGGCGCGGTGAGCACGCTTGGGGTCGATCGCGAAACGCGAAAGCAGCGCCTTCAGGTTGTGCTGACGCTGCGCCGGCTCGAGCCGCCGGGAGATGCGCAGCGTGCACAGCACCTCGGGGCGATAGTCGAGGCCGGCGCGCTTGAAGGCATTGCGCAGAAAGCCCGCATCGAAGCGGGCGTTGTGGGCGACCAAACGACCGTCGCCCAGCCACTCCCGGAGCGCCGGTGCGATTTGTGCAAAGCTCGGGGCATCGGCGACCATGTCGTCATGAATGCCGGTCAGCCGGGAGATGAACGGCGGGATGGCGATGCCGGGATCGATGAGACTCACCCAGCGCTCGGTGATCTGCCCCTCGACGACCTTGAGGGCAGCGATTTCGGTGATCCGGTCGCGGGTGGCGCGGGTACCGGTGGTTTCAAGGTCGATGAAGATCAGCGCTTGCTGGCTCATGGCACTCCATTGAAAGGGGGATTTACTCCTGCAACGCGTGCGGGTCGATGGCCAGCCGCGAAACCGGCAGCGTCGTCTCGATGATGCCCCGAGAAAGAAGATAGGCTTCGAACGCCTGGTAGCGGCGGGTGTTC
>NZ_JAMZBC010000042.1 GCF_024158715.1 Halomonas sp. 707D7
CAGCGCCGCCAACCCCTCGGCCCCCAGCACTGCCTCGAGCATCAGCTCCTTGCCGATGAAACCGAACAGCGGCGGCACCCCGGAGAGCGACAGCGCCGCCACGCAGGCGATCGTCGCCGTCACCGGCATGCTGGAGCGAAGCCCCCCCATGGCGCTCACGTCCTTGGTGCCGGTCTCGTGGTCCAGGATGCCCGCCACCATGAACAGCGCCCCCTTGTACAGCGAGTGCGCCAGCAAGAAGGTGACGAAGGCGGTCATGGCATAGTCGGTACCGATGCCCAGCAGCATGGTCAGCGTGCCCAGCGCCATGATCGTGGAGTAGGCCAGAAGCTTCTTGATGTTGGTGTGATGAATGGCCAGGAACGCCCCGGTCAGCATGGTGGTAGCACCCACCAGCGACAGCGTGGTGATCCAGAGTCCCGTACCGCCGAGCTCCGGCGACAGCCGCGCCATCAGGTAGATGCCCGCCTTGACCATGGTGGCCGAGTGCAGGTAGGCCGAGACCGGCGTGGGAGCGGCCATGGCGTTGGGCAGCCAGAAATGGAACGGAAACTGCGCCGACTTGGTGAACGCGCCCAGCAGCAGGCAGATCACCATCGGCGTATAGAGCGCGTGCTGGCGAAGATCCTCGCCGCCGGCCAGAATCTCGGAGAACGACCAGGCGCCGCCGGCGATGCCCAGAAGCGTCAAGCCCCCCATCAGCGCCAGGCCCCCGGCCACGGTGACGAACAGCCCCTGGCGTGCGGACTTGCGCGAGGCAAGGTCGGTATGGTTGAAGCCGATCAGAAGATAGGACGTGACGCTGGTCAGCTCCCAGAAGACGAACAGGGTCAAGAGCCCGTCCGCCATCACCAGTCCCAGCATCGACATCATGAAGCCGAGTATCGCCAGGTGGAAACGCGCCATGTCGGGGCTGCCACGCAGGTAGCCCCCGGCGTAGACCAGCACGCACGTCCCGATCACGCAGATCAAAAGCCCGAACAGCAGCGACAGGCCATCGAGCATGAAGGTCAGGCTGATGCCCAGCGACGGCACCCACTGCCACTCGAGCAGCAGCGGCCCTTCGCCGATCACGCTACCCGCCTGGGTCAGAAGCCACGCCGCGATCGATGCCGGGAACAGCGCCAGCACGAAACTCGCCTGCTGGCCGAACCAGCGATTCAAGAGCGGCGCGGAGGCGGCCAGAACGAAGCCTAACAGGACGGCGAGCTGCATCTGACGAATTCTCCTGGGTAGTGACCGCCGTACGCCGGCGCTGCTCGGTGCATCCATCACCGAAGCGTTGAATAAAGGTGATTCTAAAGTCGTAGACCTTATACCAGCCGACGCCGGGTTTCCAGGCCTCGAAACCTCGAAGAAATACTTAGCAAGCTATATTAATGCTTGATAACCCTTGGGAAATTATGTCATTGCGGCGTTGAAAGCCAGCCCGCGAGCTCCGTTTCGAGGATCTCGACGAGTGCCTCTACATGATCGTCGCGGTCGTTCAGGCAGGGAATGTAGCTGAAGGTCTCGCCGCCGGCGTGCAGGAAACTCTCGCGAATCTCCTCCTGGATCTCCTCGAGGGTTTCGACGCAGTCCGACGAGAAGGCCGGCGAGATCACCGCGATGTGCCGGTGCCCCTGGCGGGCGAGCTCGGCGACGTGCTCGACGGTCTGCGGACCGACCCATTTCTCCGGGCCGAACTGGGACTGGAAGGCGGTATCGATCTCTTCACGCTCGAAGCCTAGCGTCTCGCGCAGAAGCCGCGTGGTCTTCTGGCAGTGGCAATGGTAGGGGTCGCCCTCCAGCAGGTAGCGCTCCGGCACGCCGTGGTAGCTGGCCACCAGCTTGCTCGGGCGCGTGTCGAAACCGGCGTAGGCTTCCTCGACGGAGTTGGCCAGCGCCCGCAGGTAGCCTGGATGATCGAAGTAGGCGGGCACGGTGCGAAGCGCCGGCTGCCACTTCATCTTCATCAGGCTGCGAAACGCCTGATCGTTGGCCGTGGCGGTGGTCGGCGAGCCGTACTGCGGGTAGAGCGGGAAGAACACGATGCGCTCGCAGCCTTCGGCCTGCAGTCGCTCGAGCACGCTGGGCGTGGAGGGGTTGCCATAGCGCATGCAGAAGTCCACCGCCACCGCATCGCCATGCAGCGCCTTCAGCCGGGCGGCGACCTTGGCGGTCTGGGCGCGGGTGATGGTCAGAAGCGGGCTCTCATCGGCCTCGGTGTTCCAGATGCTCTTGTACGCCTTGCCCGACGAGAACGGCCGCTTGGTCAGGATGATCGTCTGCAACAGCGGCTGCCACTTCCAGCGCGCGTAATCCACCACGCGCTGGTCGGACAGGAACTCGTTGAGGTAGCGGCGCATCGACCAGTAGTCGGTTGCATCCGGCGTTCCCAGGTTGGCCAGCACCACGCCCACTTTCTTGCGGGCCACCGGCGGGTGGGAAGCCGGTGCGTGGGCCAGGCGACCTTCGCCGGGCCGATCCGTTGACGTGCTCTCGCTCATGGCAGTCGCTCCTTCGAAAATCAATCAAGCCGAGTGGGTCGAGGGTGAAAAGCTTACCACCTTTCGGTGATTCGGCGGCATGAAGTTATACTATCGACATCATCTGTATAACTGCGGATCAACTCATGTCCAAGCCGTTGCTGCTGATACTGGGCGATCAGCTGACGCTGTCGCTGCCAACGCTCGAGGACGCCTCGACCAATGCGGTCGTGGCGCTGTGCGAAGTGAAGGAAGAAGCGCGCTACGTCCCCCACCACGTGCACAAGATCAGTCTGTTTCTGGCCGCCATGCGCCATTTCGCCCGCGAACTCGAACGCAGGGGATTCACCCTGGCCTACAGTCGCCTCGACGACCCCGACAACATCCACTCGCTCATCGAGGAAGCCGAACGACTGGCCGAACGCCACGGCTGTGACGAAATTCGCGCCACCCGTCCGGGCGAGTGGCGCCTCTGGGAAGCGATGCGCCAGCGCCAAGAGGCTGCCCTGCCCTGGCGCGTGCTCGAGGATACGCGCTTTTTCACCACGCCCGCCGACTTCGCCGACTGGATGCGGGGGCGCACTCAGCCGCGCATGGAGTACTTCTACCGCGAGCAGAGAAAAAGAACCGGGCTTCTGATGGAGGGCGACGAGCCGTCGGGCGGGCAGTGGAACTTCGACCATGACAACCGCGAGCCCTTGAAGAGCCGCACGCTCTTCCCCACCCTGCCCCATCATCGCCAGGATGCGAT
This sequence comes from Halomonas sp. 707D7, assembly GCF_024158715.1. Lineage (GTDB taxonomy): Bacteria > Pseudomonadota > Gammaproteobacteria > Pseudomonadales > Halomonadaceae > Vreelandella. Next base: position 3,220 of record NZ_JAMZBC010000042.1, read on the forward strand.
CACGCGCCAGGCCCTGGCGGATGCCGCGCACCATTTCCCCGAACACATGGGCGATATCGCGAATTTCAACCTGCCGGTGACGCGACGCCAGGCGCTTTTGGATCTCAGACACTTCATTGCCGAAGCGCTGGCGGACTTCGGCCGCCATCAGGATGCGATCAGCGATAGCGAGCCCTACCTCTATCACTCGCGGCTCTCGGCGGCGATGAACATCGGCCTGCTCTCGCCCCGGGAGGTGTGCGAAGCCGCCGAGCGCAGCTATTACGAAAAGGGCGCGCCGATCAACGCCGTCGAAGGCTTCATTCGCCAGATACTGGGCTGGCGCGAGTACGTGCGCGGGCTCTACTGGACGCAGATGCCCGGCTACAAGCGCGAAAACCGGCTGAACGCCCGCCGCGAGCTGCCGACGTTCTACTGGGATGCGAAGACCGACCTGCGCTGCATGAACCGTGCCCTGCAGATGACCATCGACAACGCTTACGCCCACCATATCCAGCGGCTGATGATCACCGGGAATTTCGCGCTCTTGTGCGGCGTCAAGCCCAAAGCGCTGTGCGACTGGTATCTGGCGGTCTACGCCGATGCCTGCGAGTGGGTCGAGCTTCCCAACACGCTGGGCATGGTACTGCACGCCGACGGCGGGCTGATGGGCTCAAAGCCCTACTGCGCCTCGGGCAAGTACATCGACAGGATGTCGGATCACTGCGCCCAGTGTCGCTACTCTCCCAAGCAATTGACCGGCACCCACGCCTGCCCCTTCAACAGCCTCTACTGGCACTTTCTCGAGCGCAACGCCGAGCGGCTGCAGAACAACCCGCGCATGAAGCTGATCTATGGTTCGCTGAACCGAATGAGCGACGAGAAACGTGATGCGATTCGCCAGCAGGCCGAGTCCTTCCTGCGCCGGCTCACGCCAGAAAAAGGCTATGGACTGCCCTGTCACACGCGAGGATATCAACGCTGATGATGTTACCTGACCCGCTCGAGGCGCGCGCCGGTGTGAGCGTCGAGGCGCTGACGGGGTCAAGCTGCACGTCGAGGACGCACAAGGGAACGGGTACGTGGGAATGGAGGCAAGCCGGGCCCTCTATGCGACGCTGGGCTACCGGCGATGGGTCAAGTTATCGTGTTTACCGCGCCTGCGCGGCGTATTGAATGCAGGCGACAGCGTGTTTGCCCGCTACCGCGTAGGGCTGGGGCGCTGGTACGAGAGAGCGAGGGCGGTCGAGACTAGAATACCAGCGGCATGCGCGAGGTAAGCGGTTCACTGTAGTGCGCATCGCGGCCGACCATCTCGTCGTGGGGTACGTGCTGCACCAGATAGGCGCGATGGATACCGGCGCGGGCCAGCTCCAGGTAGACGTCGTCCAGCGCACGAAACAGCATCGGCTTGCCGCGCTGGGTGAGCATGTGGCGAGCGCCTTCCACATCTTCGAGCTCTACCTGGTAGAAGCGGCTGCCCGAATGGGTAATGACGCGAATTTCGAAGTTGTCGGAGCCTTCGACGAAGGCTTTCAATTGGTTCAGTTCCATGGATCCCTCCAAGTTATTGGTCGTCATGGGGCACAGAGTGACGGCTAGATGTGACACTCGTGTTACCCGTTTCATAACAGTAGCGCAAAGCATCAACGTTGCGCCAACGTGTTAGGACGACTCATGAGGCGAAGAGTTCCTGACCGCTTGGTCAAAAAAAGAGCGCATCCTGAGGATGCGCTCGCACGGGGTTTCTGGTACTGAGTTTCTGGTACTGGATTACTGGTACTGCGAAGGATCGATCGCCTTGCCCAGCGAGTTACGGTCGATCCAGTTGCCGCCCTTGGTCTCCTTGTAGCGAAACACCACCTTGTCGCCCACCACCACGGGAAGCTCGGCGTCCTCGGTCTGGTAGCTGAAGGTTTCGCCATTGACCACCAGAAAATAGCGGTAGAGATCCGGCATGCCCAGCCACTCCTTGAACGGCCCTTCGCGCTCGAGTGACTCGAGCTCGCCGCGTCCTTCGAGCTTGGGAAGCCGCTTGCGGTTGCCCCGCCTGAAACCACCACCTGCCATGTCCTGCTCCTTCGTGTCATACGTTGAGTGATACGTGTTCGAAACCGACGCTACTCGCCGAACGCGCCGCCGTAGCTGTCCGGCGCCAGGTCCTCGAAGCGCGTGTACTTGCCGATGAACGCCATGTGCACGGTGCCGATCGGCCCGTTACGCTGCTTGCCGATGATCAGCTCGGCCAGACCCTGGTTGTCCGGGTTGTCCGGGTTGTAGACCTCGTCGCGGTAGACGAAGGCGATGACGTCGGCGTCCTGCTCGATGGCGCCGGATTCACGCAGATCCGACATCACCGGGCGCTTGTTGGGGCGCTGCTCCAGCGAGCGGTTGAGCTGGGAGAGCGCGACCACCGGGCAGCCGAACTCCTTGGCCAGGCCCTTGAGCGAGCGCGAGATCTCGGATATCTCGCCGGTACGGTTCTCGGAGAAGCCGGGAATCTGCATGAGCTGAAGATAGTCGATCATGATCAGCGCCATGTTGCCGTGCTCGCGAACGATACGCCGGATGCGCGAGCGCATCTCGTTGGGCGAGAGCGCGGCGGTATCGTCGATGAACAGCTGCTTGTCCTTCAAGAGGTTGACCGCCGAGGTCAGCCGCGGCCAATCCTCGTCCTCGAGCTGGCCCGAGCGCACCCGGGTCTGGTCGATGCGCCCGAGCGACGAGAGCATCCTGAGCATCAACGACTCCGCGGGCATCTCCATGGAGAACACCATCACCGGCTTGTCGCTCGAAATCACCGCGTGCTCGACCAGGTTCATGGCGAAGGTGGTCTTGCCCATCGACGGACGCCCGGCGATGATCACCAGATCCGAGGGCTGCCAGCCCGAGGTCATCTCGTCGAGATCGCGAAACCCGGACGACAGCCCGGTCATCTCGCCTTTCATGTTGAACAGCTCGTCGATGCGATCGACGGCCTTGGTGAGAAGCTCGCTCATGCCGATCGGCCCGCCGGTCTTGGGTCGCTCCTCGGCGATCTGGAACACCAGCCGCTCGGCTTCGTTGAGAAGCTCGTCCGCCGGCCGCCCCTGGGGCGAGAAGGCGCCATCGGCGATCTGGTTGGCCGCGCGGATCAGCTTGCGAAGGGTCGCCCGCTCGCGGACGATATCCGCGTAGGCGCGGATGTTGCTCGCCGACGGCGTGTTGCGGGCAAGCTCGGCAAGAAAGCCGAGCCCGCCGACGCTGTCGAGCTGGTCGCGGGCTTCCAGGGCTTCCGAGAGCGTCACCACGTCCAGGGGCTGGCTGGATTCCGCCAGGTGAATCATCACGTTGAACACCAAACGGTGCTCGTAGCGGTAGAAATCGTCCGCCACCAGGCGCTCGGAAACGCTGTCCCAGGCCTGGTTGTCCAGCATCAGTCCGCCCAGCACCGACTGCTCCGCCTCGAGCGAGTGCGGCGGAAGCTTCAGCGCGGCGGTTTCCTTGTCCGCGGAGGACTCCTCCATGGCGGGCTCCTTTCAAAAAAGCGCAGACCGGCACGATGACCGAAGGGCCATCATCTTAATCAATGAACCCCGCCGCCGACCAGCGCCGGCGAAGGCCCCGGAACGGCTTTCGAAAACGCGCCGCTTTCGAAAACCGACCCACAAAGTTGATTCGAAACATCAACCTACGATACCGACTAGCAAATCCGATCGGCAAAACCATCCAGCAAACCCCTTCCACAAAACAAAGGGCGCGGGAAGACCCGCGCCCTTGGGCACTGCTGGAAGCGACCGTGTTACTCGGCCACTACCACCACGCGTACCACGGCATCCACTTCGGCATGCAGGTGCAGGGCGATATCGTATTCGCCGGTCTGGCGAATCGGGCCCTGCGGCATGCGGACTTCGCTCTTGGCGACGTCGATACCGGCGGAAGAGATCGCATCGGCCAGGTCACGCGGACCGATGGAGCCGAACAGCTTGCCTTCGTCGCCCGCTTTGGAGACCAGCGACAGTTCGATGTCGTTGAGCTGCTCTGCGCGCGCTTCGGCTTCTGCCTTGCGCTCGGCGGCCTGAGCTTCGAGCTCGGCGCGCTGTGCTTCGAACGCTTCCACGTTCTCTTTGGTCGCCGGTACGGCCAGGCCGTACGGTACCAGGTAGTTACGACCGTAACCGGGCTTGACGGTGACCTTGTCACCCAGGCCGCCCAGCTTACCAATGTTGTCGAGCAGAATGACTTCCATCTCGTAAACCTCTAGTCAATTGCTGCGGGCAAGGCGTGCGCGAACGTTCGCGAATGTATCGATCAGCCCCAACAGCAGCACAATGAGAATCGTGGGCAAGGTTGTGATCAGCAGTACGTAGAACACTGCCAGCCACAGCCCGTTCATCCCCTTTAATCCAATAAACCCGTGCACCAGCGCGATACCCGCTATCAAAAGCGGCACCCAGCCGACGACCAGCAGTGCCTCGCCACCGAGCAGGACGCCCGCCACGCTCAGAATCATGAGCAGGGCAAGCTCCTTGGGGCTCAGGCGCAGCGCGTGAAACTCTTCACGAAAGCCGCCGGGGTTGTAGAGCCCCGCCTGCCAGCTGCGCCCCAGTGCCAGACACGCAATGGCGGCGAGCAGCACGATCAGGCCGGTCACCCCGCCCACCACCATCGCGGCGAGCGCCTGGGTGTCGTAGCCTTGGCCCGCGAACTCGTCGAGCATGCCGTCCACCTCCGCCGAACTCTGGCGAAGCTGCTCGAGCATGAGCTCCGAGCCCCCGGGCGGGCTGAACACGCCCAGTTGCACCATGAAGGCGCAGGCCAGGGTGCCGATGATTAGTGCCTCGCTCCAGCGCATGCGCTCGCGCAGGACGACGGCCATCAGCGTGACCAGTAGAACGCTCGCCAGCGGTATCACGTCGCCTTGCATCCACCAGAAACCGGCGGGCAAGGCGGCGGCGAGAATCACCGGCAGGGCCGGTGCAAAGCCGCGGCGCAGGGTCACCAGGGCCGCGATGGCCGCGCCCAGCCAGAACAGCCAGGGCACGAGCGTTGCCAGCGCCGCCACGCCAATGGCGTAGGGCGTCTTCTGCATCAGCCATCGCGCCAGTGCCAGCATCACGTTAAGCGCTTACTGGTGGCTATCGGAGTAGGGCAGCAGTGCCAGGTAGCGCGAACGCTTGATCGCGGTCGCCAGCTGGCGCTGGTAGCGTGCTTTAGTGCCGGTGATGCGGCTCGGAACGATCTTGCCGGTTTCGGTGATGTAAGCCTTCAGCGTGTCCAGATCCTTGTAGTCGATCTGCTTGACGCCTTCAGCGGTGAAGCGGCAAAACTTGCGGCGACGGAAAAAACGTGCCATGGAGTAGCTCCTTCAATACGTGCGGTGGATAAACTTAGGCAGTTTCTTCGGTTTCGACGTCGCGCGGCTTGTCTTCGCGACGCGGACGCTTCTCTTCTGCCGGCTTCATCATCGGAGACGCTTCGGTGATCGCTTCCTTGCAGCGAACCACGAGGCTACGGATGATGGCATCGTTGAAACGGAAGATGTTCTCGATCTCTTCCAGAGTTTCACCGCTGCACTCGACGTTCATCAGCACGTAGTGAGCTTTGTGGATCTTGTTGATCGGGTAGGCCAGGTGACGGCGGCCCCAATCTTCAAGGCGATGCACGGTGCCCGAGTTCTCGGTCACGATGCTGGTGTAGCGCTCGACCATAGCCGGCACTTGCTCGCTCTGATCCGGGTGGACCATGAACACGATTTCGTAATGACGCATGGAATCTCCTTGCGGTTTGACAGCTTCCGGTGCGTGCTGGCCGTGGCCGGCATGGCAGGGAAGCAAGGAGTTGACTGAAATGCCTGCCGGTTCGATCTCCGGATTCCGGCCCATCGAACGTCAGGCATCAAGCAGAACTTCGTTCAGAACGTTCATTGCGCGGGACGAACCCGCGCCGCCCGTGACGAATCGATGGGCGTGCGCATTCTAGAAGGGACGCGGTCAACTTGCAAGCTGGCGCTGGCGAACCGCCTCGAACAGACAGATACCGGCGGCGACCGAGACGTTGAGGCTCGACACCTGCCCGGCCATGGGAAGCTTCGCCAGGTGGTCGCACCCTTCGCGGGTGAGCCGGCGCATGCCCTTGCCCTCGGCGCCCATCACCAGGGCGGTCGGCCCCTTGAAATCGAGCTCGAAAAGCGACGCCTCGGCCTCGCCGGCGGTGCCGGTGACCCAGACGCCGAACTCCTTGAGCTTGGAGAGCGTTCGCGACAGGTTCGTCACCTGATACACCGGCACCACTTCCGCCGCGCCACAGGCGACCTTGCGCACCGTGGCGTTGAGCGGCGCGGCGTTGTCCTTGGCGACGATCACGCCGTGAGCGCCGGCGGCATCGGCGCTACGCAGACAGGCGCCGAAGTTGTGCACGTCGGTCACGCCATCGAGCACGAGATAAAGCGGCGGTGTCGCCGCCTGCCAGGCGCGCAGCTTGAGCCACAGAGACTCCTCCCCTTCCGGCGTGAGCGGCGAACAAAACGCCACCACGCCCTGGTGGGCAGCGCCCCCCGTCAACTGATCGAGCACCTCGCGCGGCTGCTCCTTGAGCCTTGCGCCTTTTGCCCGCGCCCGCTCGATCAGAAGGTTCAGGCGCTTGCCCGCCCCCTGCTGGACCCACAGCTCGCGAGGCGCCTCGCCCCGCTCGAGCAGGCTTTCGAGGGCATGAACGCCGTAGACCTCTTCGAGACCTTCCGGCGCTCGAACGCTGGTGCGCGAACCACCGCGCCTGGAGCCTGATTTCATGCTCATCCCTTGTTCAACGGCGGTTTCTTGGGTGCGCGGCGGCTGCGGCGCGGCCCGCGACGCGTACCGATGTCGTCGGCCTTGGTGTCGGGCTTGTTGGGCGAGCGGGTACGCTCGCCGGCCTGGCGCTCACTGGACTGGCGCTTCGGTTTGGGCTTGTCGGCGGCCGGCTCGCGCTTGTCCGCGACCGACTCGCTCGCCCCCGCACGCTTGCGCGGCTGACGGCGCGGGCGCGGCTTCTCGTCGCCCAGCGCGAAGTCGATCTTGCGATCATCCATGTCCACCCGCGCCACCTGAACGGTCAGGCCATCGCCCAGGCGATAGGTGGTGCCGGTGCGCTCGCCCTTCAGGCGATGCTTCTCGGCCTCGTAATGGTAGTAGTCCGAGGGCAGCGAAGTGACGTGGACGAGGCCTTCGACGAAGAAGGTGTCCAGGCGCACGAACAGCCCGAACTGGGTGACCGAGGCGATGGTGCCGTCGAAGGTCTCGCCCAGCTTGTCGGACATGAACTCGCACTTGAGCCAGCTCTCGACGTCGCGGGTCGCCTCGTCGGCGCGGCGCTCGGTCATCGAGCAGTGCTCGCCGAGCTCGAGCATCTGCTCGAAGGTGTAGGGGCACCACTTGCTCGGCGGCTCGACCGGCGCACCCTCGACGCGCACTACGGTGCTGGTCTTGCGCGGGCCACGAATCACCGAGCGAATCGCGCGATGAACCAGCAGGTCCGGGTAGCGGCGAATCGGCGAGGTGAAGTGGGCGTAAGCCTGGTAGGCCAGACCGAAGTGGCCTTCGTTCTGGGGCGAGTAGACGGCCTGATTCATCGAGCGCAGCATCACCGTCTGGATGATGTCCGCGTCGGGCCGGTCAATGATCGCCTCACGCAGTGCCTGGTAATCCTGCGGCGTCGGCTCGTCGCCCCCGCCGACGGAGAGCCCCAGCTCACCCAGGAACAGGCGCAGCTTGTCGAGGCGCTCCGGCGTCGGACGCTCGTGGATACGGTAGAGCGCCGGCAGATCGTGCTTGTCGAGAAAGCGCGCGGTGGCCACGTTGGCCGCGAGCATGCACTCCTCGATCATCTTGTGGGCGTCGTTGCGCGATCTCGGCACGATCTCCTGGATCTTGCGCTCCTCGTTGAAGATGATCGCCGTCTCGGTGGTATCGAAGTCGATCGCCCCGCGCGCATCGCGGGCCTCGCGCAGAAGCGTGTAGAGCTCGTGCAGGTTCTCGATCGGCTTGACCAGCTCCTTGTACTCCTCCCGCAGCGCCTTGCCCTGCTCGCTCTCGGGCTCGAGCATCGCCGCGACCTTGTTGTAGGTCAGCCGCGCGTGGGAGTTCATCACCGCTTCGTAGAAGGAGTAGCGGCTGATCGCCCCGCTCTTGGAGATGTTCATCTCGCAGACCATCACCAGCCGGTCGACGTGCGGGTTCAGCGAGCAGAGCCCGTTGGAGAGAAGCTCCGGCAGCATCGGCACGACCTGGCCCGGGAAGTAGACCGAGTTGCCGCGGGTGCGCGCCTCGTCGTCCAGCGCCGTGCCGGGGCGCACGTAGTGCGACACGTCGGCAATGGCGACGATCAGCTTCCAGCTGCCGGACTTGGTCTTCCAGGCGTAGACCGCGTCGTCGAAGTCCTTGGCGGACTCGTCGTCGATGGTGACCAGCGGAAGCTTTCGCAGATCGACCCGGTGCTGCTTGTCCTCTTCGAGCACTTCGGCGGAGATGGTGCTGGTCTGGTCGAGCACCTCCGGCGGAAACTCCGCGGGAATGTCGTAGCTGCGGATGGCGATGTCGATTTCCATGCCCGGGTCCATGCGCTCGCCGAGCACCTCGATCACCTCGCCCACCGGCTGCACCCGCGTGGCGGGCTGCTGGGTGATGCGTACCGACACCACCTGGCCATCCTTCGCGCCTTCGCTGGCGGAATGCGGGATCAGCACTTCCTGGGTGATGCGCGGATTCTCCGGAATCAGGATGCCGAACTCCGGCGTATTGCTGCGATAGACGCCGACCAGGGTCTGGGTATTGCGCGAGATCACCTCGGCGATGGTCGCCTCGTCGCGACCGCGCCGGTCGCGGCCGCTCACGCGCACCAGTACGTGGTCGTCGTGGAACACGCGACGCATCTGGCGCGGGGGCAGCAGAAGGTCGGGCTTCTTGCCGTCGTCGCGGATGACGAAACCGAAGCCGTCGCGGTGACCCTGCACCTTGCCCTTGATCAGGTCGAGCTTGTCGATCAGCGCATAGGCGCCGCGCCGGTCGCGCAGCACCTGACCGTCGCGCTCCATGGCAGCGAGGCGGCGGCGCACGGCCTCGAGGTGGTCTTCGTCCTCGATGCCGAGCATGCGACTCATGTTCTCGTGGGTGATCGGCTTGCCGTAGCTTTCGAGTGCCGCCAGCAGGTATTCACGGCTGGGGGCGGGGTTGTCGTATTTCTGCGCCTCACGCTCGGCGTGTGGATCATCACTCAAGGTCCAGTACTTCATGCGTTCGTCATCCTTGATGGCGTTTGCGGAAGGCGAAGAAAGGTCGCGCGAACGCGCGCTTTCAATAAGCAGTCATCGAGCGCCGGGCAAGAAGCGGGCGCGTCGGCGTGTTTCAGGGTTCTTTCGTGTTTCATGGTTTTTTTGGTCATGGGCGCAGTATAGCGCCGCCGACTCGATCACCCAACCGCCCAGGCCCTTCATCGCACTTTTTTAAGGCAAAAAACGTCTGGGGGACTTGCATTTAAACCAGGTCAGGGTATCATACGCGCCACTTGCCCAGATGGCGGAATTGGTAGACGCGCTAGCTTCAGGTGCTAGTGACCGTATGGTCGTGGAGGTTCAAGTCCTCTTCTGGGCACCATCATCGTGTCATCTTTTTTCACGGTGTGTGGTGCAACCAGGCAAGTGTTTGTATTCGCCCGGGTGGCGGAATTGGTAGACGCGCTAGCTTCAGGTGCTAGTGACCGTATGGTCGTGGAGGTTCAAGTCCTCTCCCGGGCACCAATCGAATACAGACGACACATGATGCGCCCAGGTGGCGGAATTGGTAGACGCGCTAGCTTCAGGTGCTAGTGACCGTATGGTCGTGGAGGTTCAAGTCCTCTCCTGGGCACCATCCCGCATCATGTCCTTCTCTCATGTCCTTCTCTTGAAATCATCGTATCAGTCGCACCGAGCCTCATCGCTTGGCCTTTCGCGTATCCAGTCGCCAAACGCCTTTCCTTTCTTGCCCCCATGCGTCCAACGCATGCCCCCATTCGCACGTTTCGCTTCAAGCTCACTTGCCATTGGCGTTAGCCTGTTATTGCCATGCACTCGATGCATGAATTACATAATAACGGGAGAACGATATGCCGCATCAGACATTGCGTCCTCTGGTCTTCTGGCCAACTTTCTTGATTCTTCTCGGGGCGGTCGTGGCGAGCTACCTCGACCTGGAAGGCTTTCTGGTGATCGCCAATCGACTCAATGCCAGCATTCTGGAAAACTTCTCGTGGCTGTTCAGCCTGGGCAGTCTTTACCTTCTGATCATGGCGGTCATCGTCTACGCCTCGCCCCTGGGGCGGGTGCGCATCGGCGGGCCTTCTGCCGAGCCGCTGCTGTCGCCGCTGCGCTGGTTCTCGATCACCCTGTGTACCACGCTCGCCGTCGGCGTTCTTTTCTGGACCACCGCAGAGCCGCTCTATCACTTCATGAGCCCACCCGCCTCGAGCGGGCTCGACGCCGGGTCGAGCGATGCGATGATCTTCTCGATGTCAACCATGTTCCTGCACTGGAGCTTCACCCCCTACGCGATCTACGCGGTGCCCGCGCTGATCTTCGCCCTGGCCTTCTACAACCTGCGCCTGCGCTTTTCGATCTCGAGCATGCTCGAACCGCTGTTCGGCCCGCGCATCAAGCGCTTCTCCGGTCTGATCGATGCGGTATCGCTCTATGCGCTGGTCGCCGGCATGGCCTCTTCGCTGGGCACCGGGGCACTGACGCTCACCGGCGGAATGAACCAGTATCTCGGCGGCGAGACCACGCCGCTGCGCCTGGGGATCGTCGTCGCCATCATCGTCACCACCTTCGTGCTTTCCGCCGCCAGCGGGCTGCAGAAAGGCATCGCGCGCCTCTCCGCGCTCAATGCCGCCTTACTGTTGGCGCTGGGCCTGTTCGCCTTCGTGGTCGGGCCGACCATCTTCAGCCTGGCACTGGGCGTCGAATCCTTCGGGGTATTCGTCGACAACTTCTTTTCCAAGAGCCTGTTCACCGGCACGGCGGGGGAAGACGAGTGGCCCCAATGGTGGTCGATCTTCTACTGGGCGGTCTGGTTCGCCTGGGCACCGGTGGCCGCGCTCTTTCTGGGCAAGATCTCGCGGGGCTATACCGTACGCCAGTTCCTGCGCGTCAACCTGCTCTACCCGGCCCTGTTCGCCAGCGTCTGGATCGTGATCTTCTCCGGTACCGCGCTCCATTTCCAGACGCACACCGAGGTGGATCTCTACGCCGTGCTGAGCGACCAGGGCGTCGAGAACGTGCTGTACACCCTCTTCGGGCAGTTGCCGCTATCGACGCTGCTGATCCCGGTACTGCTGTTCATCGCCTTCATCTCCTACGTCACCGCCGCCGATTCCCAGACCGATGCCATCGGCAACCTGTGCACGCGCGGTCTGACCGCGGAATCGGACCTCAACGCCGGCGTGGTCATGAAGGTGACCTGGGGCGTGATCGTCGGCATCGTGGCCTGGGTCATGGTGAGCTTCATCGGCATCGACGGCGTGAAGATGCTCTCGAATCTCGGCGGCCTGCCGGCGCTGGTCATCGTCCTGATCGCCACCGGGTCGCTCTGGGTCTGGCTCAAGCATCCGGAGCGCCTGGACATTCCTACCTCATCCACCAGCCAAGAGCGTGCTTCATGAATATCAAGCAGGAGTTCCCTCATCGCGTCCGCGAACTGGAAAACGTCTGGATACCGCTTGCCGACGGCACTCGCCTGGCGGCGCGTATCTGGATGCCCGACGACGCCGACGCGGCGCCGGTACCGGCCATCCTCGAGTACCTGCCTTACAGAAAGCGTGACGGTACGGCGATTCGTGACGAGCTGACCCACCCCTACTTCGCCGGCCACGGCTACGCCTGCGTGCGCGTGGACATGCGCGGCAACGGTGAATCCGACGGCCTGATGGAGGACGAGTACCTCCCTCAGGAGCAGGCCGACGCGCTGGAGGTGATCGACTGGATCGCCCGCCAGCCCTGGTGCGACGGCACCCTCGGCATGATGGGCATCTCCTGGGGCGGCTTCAACGGCTTGCAGGTGGCCGCCCTGCGCCCCGCCCCGCTCAAGGCGATCATCACGCTCTGCTCCACCGACGACCGCTACGCCGACGACATCCACTACAAGGGCGGCAACATGCTGCTGGAGAACCTGGGCTGGGCGGCGACCATGCTCAACTTCTCCGCCGCGGCCCCGGACCCGCTGCTGGTAGGCGAACAGTGGCGCGAGATGTGGCTTTCGCGCCTTCGCGACATGCCGCTTCTCGCCGAGACCTGGCTTTCGCACCAGCACCGCGACAACTACTGGAAGCACGGCTCGATCTGCGAGAACTACGCGGATATCGAGGCGGCGGTCTACATGATCAGCGGCTGGGGCGACTCCTACATCAACACCATCCCGCGCATGATGGAGCATCTCGAGTGCCCGAAGAAGGCGCTGCTGGGCCCCTGGATGCACAAGTATCCGCACTTCGCGCTGCCCGAGCCTGCGATCGGCTTCCTCCAGGAGGCGCTGCGCTGGTGGGACTACTGGCTCAAGGGTATCGACACCGGCATCATGGACAAGCCCGCGGCCACCTTCTACCTGCAGGACGGCCTGCCGCCGGCGCCCAAGTACGCCGAGCGCCCGGGGCGCTGGGTCCAGACCGACGGCTGGCCGGCGGGCGAGCAGAGCATCGAGACACGCAGGCTGTTTCTGTCCGAGCAGGGGCTTTGCCCGCAAGGCGCGCTCGAGAGCGATCGCGCGATCGCCTCGCCACTCACCGCCGGCGCCTGGCAGGGCGAGTACATACCGCTCTGGTTCGGTGCGGATTTCCCGCCGGATCAACGCCGCGACGATGGCCTGTCGCTCACCTTCGACTCCGCCCCCTACCCACAGGGGCTGGATATCCTCGGCCAGCCCACGCTGGACGTGACGCTTGCCAGCAGCGAAGCCTGCGGGCAGCTGCACGTGCGGCTTTGTGACGTGTCACCGACCGGCGAGAGCGCGCTGATCACTTACGCCACGCTGAACCTGAACCTGCGCGATGACAAGGGCCGCGTCGATCCACCGGTTCCCGGCGAGCCGATGCCGATTCGTCTGGCGCTGGATCTGATCGGCTACCGCCTGCCCGAGGGGCACCGGCTGCGCGTGGCGCTCTCCAGCGCCAGCTTCCCACTGGTGTGGTCGCCGAAAAGGCGCGCCGATCTCACCCTGCTCGCCGGCCGCCCGCTGCTGGAGCTTCCGGTTTCCAAGGGCGATTACGTGCCCATGCCGTTCGAGGCCCCGGAAAGCGCTCGGCCGTGTGCGGTGACCACCCACCGCCAGGGCGAGCCGCGACGCACGATCAGCGAGGACGTGGGCAACGGCGAGGTCACGGTGACCGTCGAGGACGACATGGGCGCTATCTCCTTCGACGACCACGGCCTGCGGGTCGAGCAGTACGCCAGGGAGGTCTACACCAGCCACCCCGTCGACGCCACGCGCACCCGAGCGGAGATCGAGTGGGTCTACCGTGCCGGCCGCGACCAGGGCGAAGGCCGCTTCGCGGTCTCGGTGGTGAGCCGCTACCAGCTCACCTGCGACGAGGAGACCTTCTACCTCACCGCCCAGCAGACGGCCCACGAGGGCGACACGCTTGTCAGCGAGCGCACCTGGCAGCGCGACATCCCGAGGACGGCGCTCTAGCGCCGGGCGCCCCCGCCAGGCAGGAGTGGTATGCTAGGCGCTTCACATTGAAGCCGCCGATGAGTTCGACCATGCGTGATGCCCTGCCGCCCCTCTCCTGCCTGCGCGCCTTCGAAGCCGCCGCCCGCCACCTGAGTTTTACCCAGGCGGGCGGTGAGCTGAACCTGTCGCAAAGCGCCGTGAGCCGCCAGATCAAGGGACCTGGGCCGCCCTCTGTTCGAGCGTCACGTCGAGGGGCTGCGCCTGACGCCCTCTGGCGAGCGCTACTTTCGCGTCGTGCAGCGACTTCTGCGCGAGTTGAGCGACGAGACCGCCCGGCTTCGCCGGCGCGGCGACAGTCGCCAGCTGACGCTGGCCTCGAGCCCCACCATCGCCTCGATCTGGCTGGCGCGCCAGCTGCCCGCCTTTCAGCGCGCGCACCCGCACATCGAGATTCGCATTCTCACCGTCGAGGATCCCCACCGGCTCGACCTGGGCGAGTTCGACCTCGGCATCTACTACCACGTGCCCTTCGAGGTCGACCCACCGGGGCTGACCGCCCACGCCATCTTCGCCGACGAAGAGGTGGCGGCCGTGTGCAGCCCCATCTACCTAGAGCGTCACGGCAAGCACATCACGCCCGAGGCGCTCCTGAGCGACCATACGCTGATGGTGGTGGAGGATCACTACCACGACTGGCTGACCTGGGAGATCTGGTTCAGCGAGCTGGGCCTTGCCTGGCGCCCCCCGGAGCACACCCTGCGCGCCAACAGCTTTCAGCTACTCATGAACGCCACCCTCGCGGGCCAGGGCGTGACACTTGGCTGGATGCGCCTGCTCGAGGCCGAGATACGCCAGGGCAACCTGGTGCCGGCGATGGCGCATCGCCTGCAAAGCCGCGGCAAGCTTTCACTGTTCACGCCCCGACATCGCCATCTGACCGAGCCGATGAAGGCGTTCCAGAAGTGGGTATTGAGCGGCGAGCCCCCGCCGCAGGATCACTGAAACCGCCCCGGACGCTTGGACACCTCCTCGAGCGCCCACCCCCGGGTGTCGAGTTCACCCTCGAGCACCGCCTCGAGCTCCGGGCTCAGGCGGGGGAAGAAGTTGAGTCCGGTGCGCGCCTCGATCTCGTCGATGGTGACCAGGTAATCTTCGAGGGGTTCGTTGCCGCGCACGTCCTGGGGCATGATGAAGGCGATCGACAGCGGCGCGCTCTCGTGCGGGGCGACGATGATCTTGTAGAACGCCTCGGGCACCTCGACAAGCCCCACCCGGTTCATCACGTTGTCCATGAAGCGCTCGGGGAAGATGGGCCCGGTGATCACCTGCAGGTAGTCGAAGCGCGGCGCGAAATGATCCATCACCGACTGCTCCAGGCGCTGCCAGAGCTGGCGATTGAGGTTGGGCCTTTGTGGACTCATGTTGCTCATCAGGAAGGTGTCGAGTTGCGCGTTTCGCCCATGCACCGCGGCGATGGCGTAGTTGGGCGCCATGTGGCCGCGATCATAGCCGCTGCCGGCGTAGCTGTCGGTGCCCACCGGCCAGAGGGTGCGCCAGTCGGCCTGGAAATCGGGCCGCGGGCCGATCCGGGTATCCTCGGGCACCGCCTGGAGCCGATAGCTCACCCATAGCGGGTTGATGCGCACGTCCGACCAGCCGACGATGAAGCCGTCGTTGCGCAGGACGCGGTGAAAGGTCGTCAGGTGGAAATCGTCCCAGGTGGGCGCCCCCATCCACACCGCCGAGGCAACCTCCTGACGCTCCTGAAACTCCCACAGCCCGCCCCCGACCACCACGAACAGCAATGCGACCCCGAAGCGCCGCCCCTGCCGGCGCCAACGCACAAGCGATTTCCCCAACGCCCTCTCCCTACGTCTTCGTCTTCTTGTCGTCTATCTCGTCCTGCCGACCGGCCCGCGAGCGCCCCGCACCCCGGGCTCAGCCTCAGGCTCAGCGTCGCCTAGAATCCCAGCGAGAACATGGTTTCCAGGTCGTGGCGCGAGTGCACCTGCAGGGCATTGAGGGTTTCCGTGTCGCTGATCCCTTCCACGGCGTTGAGGCGCTCGGTGACCAGCTCCGCCAGGCTTTCGAAATCCCGGGTGCGCGCGATGGCCACCAGGTCGTAGCGCCCGCAGGTGGAGTACACCTCGCTGATGCCCTCCACGTCCGCCAGGCGCTCGGCCACCGCCTTCACCTGGCCCTTTTCGGTATTGATCAAAATCACAGCGTTTTGCATGGCGCCCTCGCTTTTCAACTAAACCGCAAAAATAGCGTCTAATCCGCGAGCGAGTATACCAGCCGCACCCGCCGCGCCAAACGGTGTGGCCGATTGCCACGCATCGTCTTGTGTGGAGGAGAGCTTGGGTTAAAGTAGAGCGTGCGGCGACGCGCTACACTCGTCCAGAGACACCGCCCGCCAAGAGGCGCTGTCAGACCGTGATACCAAGGAGACACCATGGCCGATCAGAGCCGACGTAAGTTCATGCGTGACAGCATGCTGGGCCTGGCCGCCCTGCCGCTGGGGGCGGGCATCCTTTCCCGGACCGCCTACGCCCAGTCGCTGCCTCGCCTCGACCCCGGCGCCCCTGCAGCGCAAGCGCTCAACTATGTCGAGCGCGCCCCGGACGCCTCGGATCATCCCGCCTTCTCGGAAGGCGAGCTCTGCTCCAACTGCATGTTCTTCACCGCCGCCAACGAAGGCTGCCAGCTCTTTCCCGAGAACAGCGTCGCCCCGGAAGGGTGGTGCCAGTCCTGGACCTCGCAAGGTTGATGCCTTACCCCGCCCTCCGGCGGGGTCTTCGTATAGACGCTCAGTGCGTGCCTTCCACTTTGGTCTCCTCGACCGGCCAGCGGTAGCGGTGCGTGACGCGCCCCTCCTCCAGCGAGAGCAGGTGAACGGGAAAGCCCCACAGCTGCTGCAAGTGGCGCATGACCGGATAGACGCTTCGCTCGAGCGGCCGACGACTCTCCTGAACGTGATGCAGGGTCAAGGAGCGGTCGCCACGAATCGCCGCCTCGAACACCTGGATGTTGGGCTCGCGCAGCGACAGCGCGTACTGGGCACACAGTGCGTTGCGCAGGCGGCGATAGCCCTGCTCGTCGTGGATGGCGCCGATAGCGAGCGTCTCGCTCTGGTCGTCGTCGATCATCACGAACAGCTTCAGGTCACGCATCACCTTGGGTGACAAAAACTGCTGGATGAACGATTCGTCCTTGAAGTTGCGCATGGCGAACTCGAGCGTTGCGCGCCACGGCGTGCCGGCGATGTCGGGAAACCAGGTCCGGTCCTCGTCGGTGGGGTACTCGCAGATGCGCTGGATGTCGCGAAAGATCGCGAAGCCCAGCGCGTAGGGGTTGATGCCGCTGTAGTAGGGACTATCGAAGTCCGGCTGGTGGATGACCGCAGCGTGGGACTGGAGAAACTCCAGCATGATGCCCTCGTCGATGTGACCATCATCGAAAAGCCGGTTCATCAGCGTGTAGTGCCAGAAGCAGGCCCAGCCCTCGTTCATCACCTGGGTCTGGCGCTGCGGGTAGAAGTACTGGGCGAGCTTGCGCACGATACGCACGATCTCGCGCTGCCAGGGCGCCAGCAACGGCGCGTTCTTCTCGATGAAGTAGAGCAGGTTCTCCTGGGGCTCGGCCGGATAGCGACCTCCCTCGTGAAGCCCCAGCGGGTCGTCCTCGTCGTGCAGCTGGCCCGGCAGGCGCTCGCTTTTCTCCAGCGGTTTCGGGATGGTGCGCCACAGCATGTTGACCTGGGTCTGCAGGTAGGCCTCGCGCTCCTCCTGGCGCTTGGCCTCGGCGGCGGCGGAGATCTTCGACGGCCGCTTGTAGCGGTCGACCCCGTAATTCTGCAGCGCGTGGCAGGCATCGAGCAATTGCTCGACGGCGTGGCTGCCGTGGCGCTCCTCGCACTTGGCGATATAGGTGCGGGCAAACACCAGGTAGTCGACGATGGAGTCCGCCTCGGTCCAGGTACGAAACAGGTAGTTGCCCTTGAAGAACGAGTTGTGGCCGTAACAGGCGTGCGCCATCACCAGCACCTGCATCATCAGCGTATTCTCCTCCATGAGATAGGCGATGCAGGGGTCGGAGTTGATCACGAGCTCGTAGGCCAGCCCCATCTGGCCGCGCTTGTAGGCCTGCTGCACGGCGAGAAACTGCTTGCCAAAGGACCAGTGGTGGTAGCCCACCGGCATGCCGACGCTCGAGTAGGCGTCCATCATCTGCTCGGTGGTGATCACCTCGATCTGGTTGGGGTAGGTATCGAGCTGGTACTCGTCGGCAAGGGCGGCCAGCACCTCGTCGAAGCGCTCGAGGATATCGAAGTTCCAGTCCGAGCCGGTGGCGATCGGCTGGGCAGTGCGGGAGACTCGCATCGCTAACTCCTGCTGGCGAAACGGCCAGGTCATGGGGTGCTCAAACGGCGCTTGAACAGTTCGCGAAAGACCGGGTAGATATCGCCGGCCTCGACGAGCTGGCGCATGGCGAAACGCTCGGCAAAGCGCTTCGCCACGTTTTCGTACTCGTGCCACAGCGACTGATGCTCGTGCGGGGTGATCTCGACGTAGGCGTAGTATTGAAGCTTGGGCATCAGCTCCTTGATCAATAGATCCCGGCAGATAGAGGAGTCGTCGTCCCAGTTGTCGCCGTCCGAGGCCTGGGCCACGTAGAGGTTCCACTGGGCCGGCGGGTAGCGCTTGTCGATGATGCCGTTGAGCAGTGTCAAAGCACTCGAGACGATGGTGCCGCCGGTTTCACGCGAATAGAAGAACTCCTCCTCGCCCACCTCCCGGGCGGCGGTGTGGTGGCGCACGAACACCAGCTCCACCTTCTCGTAGTGCTTCTCCAGAAACAGATAGAGCAGCAGGAAGAAGCGCTTGGCGATGTCCTTGTGGTTCTGGGTCATCGAGCCCGAGACGTCCATGACGCAGAACATCACCGCCTGGCTCGACGGCTGAGGCTCCGGCGCGAGCTGGTGGTAGCGAAGATCGAAAGTGTCGATGAACGGCACCGCCTCGATGCGCTTTTCGAGCCGCTCGATCTCGGCTTCGAGCGCCGCGATGCGGGCCGGGTTCTTGAGGATGGGGTCCTTGTCGAGCTCCTCGGCCAGCGCCTCCTGAGCCTCCTTGAGCGCGCGCTTGATCGGTGCGCGCATGGCGATGCGCCGGGCGTAGGCCTCGCGCATCGAGCGGGTCACGCTCATGCGCGACGGCACGCCGTCCCGGGAGAGCCCGGCGCGCACCATCTTGATCTCCTCGAGGGACTTGAGCGACTTGCGCTCGAGATGGGGAAGCTCGAGCCCTTCGAAGACGAACTCGAGAAACTCCTCGCGACTCAGGGAAAAGGCGAATTCGTCGTTGCCCTGCCCCTGGTTGGAAGCACTGCCCTCGCCGGCCCAACGCCAAGCACAAGAGCGCGGTCAACCGGCAGCGCTTTCTGGAGCGCTATCGCCACCACATCAAGCGGTCGGTGGAGGAGG
>NZ_JAMZBC010000043.1 GCF_024158715.1 Halomonas sp. 707D7
CTTCCGGGGGTAGAGCCAAGCCCGGGGCGCCGGGCAAGCCCGCCTCGCCCGGTCAGCGCACCGCCAAGCCCGGCGGCAAGGGTGCGGGTAAACCTGCCGGCAAGAAGCGCGGGCTTGCCGGCAAGCCGCCCCGGGGCAAGCGCTAGCCGACATCGAAGCCACACGGGTGAACCGACGCTCCGGCCCGGTGTCCATAGGCGTGACACCAACGGATGGAGGGTCTATCGATGGCGAAGTCCGAGCTTCAGGATGCATTGATTCACACGCAGGATGGAACGCTGTTCGGCACGGTGGTCGACGCCAGTGCCGCCACCAAGGTCGAGGTGAAGCGCCCGGACGAAAGCCGCGTCTGGATCGAGCGCCACCACCTGGCCCCCGGCCATGACGGCTGGATACTCGACGAGCACTACGCGGTCTATTCCGCCGAGGAGCTGTCGCTGACCGAGAGCCAGGTCGACGAATCCGTGGAGGAGACCTTTCCCGCCAGCGACCCGCCTTCGTTCATGCCCGGCAGCGACGAGCCGAAGCGCTGAACGGCTTGTACCACGAACGCCAGAAGGCCGGTTGCCCGCAGGGCAACCGGCCTTTTTCGTGATAGCGCGGGCTCAGGCGAGCAGGAAGTTGCCGATCAGTTCGCGGCCGCCTTCGGTGGCAAACGACTCCGGATGGAACTGGATGCCGTGGATCGGGTAGTCGCGGTGTTTCACGCCCATCAGCTCGAACTCGCCGGCGGCCTGCCAGCGCTCGCGCTCGGCAAAGCTCGCCGCCGCAAGCCCGCCCACCGTGGCCGTTACTTCGAGACATTCCGGAAGCGAGGCCGCATCGGCGATCAGGGAGTGGTAGCGCATCACTTCGAGCTGGTCCGGCACGTTCCTGAATACCGATGCACCGCCATGGTTGATCGGGCTGATCTTGCCGTGCATCGGCAGCGGTGCCTTGATCACCTGGCCGCCGAACACGTGAACGATCCCCTGCATTCCCAGGCATACGCCGAGAAGCGGGGTGGTAGGGCCGAGTTTCTCGATCACCTCGGCGCAGACGCCGAAGTAGCGCGGATCATCCGGCGAGCCCGGCCCCGGCGAGATGATGATGCGATCCGCCGCCAGCGCCTTTATCTCGTCGAAAGCGAGCTCGTCGTTGCGCTTGACCAGGATCTCGAAGTGCGCAAGCGCCCCACGATGCTGCTCGGCGCTCAATATCTCGCCGATGAACTGGTAGAGGTTGTAGGTGAAGGAGTCGTAGTTGTCGATGATCAGCACTTTCATGCAAGGCTCTCCGTGTCCATGAAGGGGGCCAGCGCCTTGCGCGTGCCGGCGAACTTGCGGCGAATCTCCTCGTACTCGTCCTCGGCATTGGAGTCATAGACGTTGCCGCCGCAGGTCTGCACGTAGGCGTTCTCGCCGTTGACGAACACGGTGCGAATCGGGATCGCGAAGGTGCAGTCGCCGTTGAAGGAGAACTGGCCCACCGCGCCGCCGTAGGGCCCGCGCCCGTCGGTTTCAAGCGTATCGATGATCTTCATCGCCTCGATCTTGGGCGCGCCGGTCAGCGTGCCGGCGGGAAAGTTGCTGGCGAGCGCCGTGAACATGTCCTCGTTCTGGTCGATGATGCCGACGATCTCGCTGGAGATGTGCTGCACGTGGCTGAAGCGCTTGATGTCCATCAGGCTCCTCACCTTGACGGTACCGAAGCGTGCCACCCGGCCGATGTCGTTACGGTGCAGATCGACGATCATGTTGTGCTCGGCGATCTCTTTCGGGTCGTTCAATAGCGCCCGGGCAAGCTGGGTGTCTTCCTGAGGCGTCTTGCCCCGGGTGGTGGTGCCGGCGAGCGGAAAGGTCTCCATCTCGCCCTGGCGCAGGCGGAACAGAAGCTCCGGGCTTGCGCCGATCAGGCGCTGCTCGCCGAACTTCACGTAGTACATCTGCGGCGAGGGGTTGATGGTTCTGAGCTCGCCGTAGAGCGCCAGGGTGTCGCCTTCGATGCGAAAGCGCTTCTTGAAGCCCACCTCACACTGGAACACCTTGCCGTCGACAATATCCTGTTTCACCTTGGCCACGGCCTCGGCGTGCTGCTCGCGCGTCATGGTGTCGCCCAGCGCGGTGATCTTGAGCGCGCCGGGGGCGAGCCCGGGGGATTCGATCAGCCCCTGCAGGTACTCGAAGCGGCTGTCGTCGTAGTAGAAGTAGGTGACCTCACCGGTCATCTTGTCGAGAATCAGCCCATCCTTGTAGAGCCCGAAGCGGAAAGTGTCGAAGTCGTCGCTCGCCTTGAGCGACAGCGACGACTCGAAGTACTGCATGGCGTCGTAGCCCAGGTAGCCGGAAAGCCCGCCCGCGTACTTGCGCGAGATGATGTTCTGGGGCATCAGCGAGCGCAGAAGCTCGTAGGGGTTGGCGCTATCGTAGTGATGGACCTCGCCGTCGCGGTGTTCGATGGAGAGCGTCTGCCCGTTGGCGTAGAGCAGGTACTCCGGGTCGAAGCCGATGATCGAGTGGCGCGCCATGTGGCTGTCTTCACCGAGCGACTCGAGCATGTAGCAGTTGTCGAAGGCGCGCTCGATCTTCTGGAACAGCGCGAAAAAATCGCAGTCGGCGGCAAGCGTGACGTAGTGGGGCTTGCGCGGCAGGGTAAAGGGCTTGGGACCGGCGCTCATGAGAGATCCTTGTGGGTCGAATGGGGGTTGAACGCGCGGGCGCCGCGAGAGACCGTGGCGATGCCCACGCCCAGGGTCTCGGCGATCTTGCGCTGCGCCACGCCTTCGCTCAAAAGCTTGAAAATCTGTAGCCGTTTACCGATTTCCTGATACTCTGAAGGCGTTAGCAGGCTATCCAATGCGCTGTCCATATCGGCGGGCGAGTCCACCGCGAGCAGGTAGCGTACCAGCGCCGCTCTGTACTCCTCATCCCGGGTCGATTCGAGGGCTCGTGTTGCCATGCGCAGTGCGCCTCTTCAAGAATGTACTAGTGTACTAGTACATGATTTTTGGCGTTCGCTGTCAAGCGCTGCATCGATAACCCCGCTTTCAAGGACGAAACGCGACACAAGGGACGTCAATGACTCACTACTTCATTCAGGCCTTCATCTACCTGCTGGCGGCGGTCATCGCCGTGCCGCTCGCCAAGCGCTTCGGGCTCGGCTCGGTACTGGGTTATCTGGTCGCCGGCGTGGTGATCGGCCCCACGCTCGGGCTTGTGGGCCACGAAACCGACACTATCCAGCACTTTGCCGAGTTCGGCGTGGTGATGATGCTGTTTCTGGTCGGCATGGAGCTCGACCCCAAGAGCCTCTGGGCGATGCGCGTGCGCCTTCTGGGCCTGGGCGGGCTGCAGGTGACGCTCAGCGCCGCCGTCGGCGGGCTGATCGGCTGGGCGCTGGGTTTGGCCTGGCAGACTTCGCTTGCGGTGGGGCTGATTCTTTCGCTTTCGTCGACCGCCATCGTTCTGCAGACCCTGAACGAGAAGGGCCTGACCGGCACCGAGGGCGGGCGCAGCGCCTTTTCGATTCTGCTGTTTCAGGACATGGCGGTGATTCCCATTCTGGCGCTGATTCCGCTGCTGGCGCTCTCCGGCATCGACGCGGGGGCGGGCCAATCGGGCCACGACGTCGACCTGGTCTCGGGCCTGCCCGGCTGGGCTCACGCGCTGGTGGTGGTCGGCGCCATCGGGCTTGTGATCGGTGCAGGTTACTTTCTCGGGCCGTGGCTGTTTCACTTCGTGGTGGGCTCGGGGCTACGCGAGGTGTTCACCGCCTCCGCCCTGATGCTGGTGATCGGCATCGCTGCGCTGATGAGCCTGGTGAATCTGTCGCCGGCGCTCGGCGCCTTTCTGGCCGGCGTGGTGCTGGCCAACAGCGAGTTCAAGCACGAGCTCGAAGCCAATATCGAACCCTTCAAGGGGCTCTTGCTGGGGCTTTTCTTCATGACCGTGGGCGCCGGCATCGATTTCGACGTGCTGGCCAGCGAGTGGTGGGTCGTGGTACTGCTGGGGCTTGGTGTGATTGCCGTCAAGGCGGCGGTGCTGATCACGCTTGCCTTCGTCTTTGGCATCCGCGGCAGCAACGGCTGGCTTTTGACGCTCAGCCTGGCCCAGGCCGGCGAGTTCGGTTTCGTGCTGCTGACCTATAGCCGCCAGAACGGCGTGATCGGCGCGGAGCTCGCCGAGCTCTTGAGCCTGGTGGTCGCTTTCTCCATGTTCGTGACGCCGCTTCTGTTCATCGTCTTCGACAAGGTGGTGCTGCCGCGCTATCAGGTGGACAAGCAGACCCGCGAGGCGGACGAGTTCGACGAACAGTCGCCGGTGATCGTCGCCGGCGCCGGGCGTTTCGGGCAGATCGTCTGCCGGCTGCTGCGCGCCAGCAACGTGCCGCTGGTGGCGCTGGATCTCGAGCTCAACCAGATCGAGAACGCCCGGCGCATCAACATCAAGAGTTTCTTCGGCGATGCCAGCCGTTCGGATCTGCTCGACCGCGCCGGTATCGACAAGGCGCGGCTTTTGGTGGTGGCGATCGACGATCTCGAGCGCGCGGTGCAGATGGTGCAGCACGTCAAGCGTTTTCACCCGAGCGTCTGGGTGTTGGCTCGGGCGTTCGATCGCGGCCACGGCTATCGCCTGCGCGAGGCCGGCGCCGACGACGTGGTCAGCGAAACCTACCACTCGGCGCTGGAGCTCGGCAGCCACGCGCTCACCGCGCTTGGCACCCATCCGCTGCGCGCCAAGCAGATGGCCTGGACCTTCGTGCAGAACGAAGACCTGCATGACGCCGAGCTGTTCGAGGCCTGGAAGGAGATCGAAGGCGGCCAGCGCTTCAGCCGCCGCTACGGCGAGCTGTTCAGGCGTCTGGAAGAGGCGCTGAGCAACGCCATGGACGAGCAGAAAGGCGAGCCGCAGAAGGAGGACGTGCCGGTGTGGAGCGCGCCCATCGAGGAGAAGGCAAGCGTGTCAGAATATCGTCGGTGATGCGCTATCGCGAACCGGAGTCGCCATTATTTTGCTATCGAGCGCTACTCCTATCCTTGACCGCGCTGTTTTCGAGCGCGAATTTTGCCGCGAGCGTCTGGGCGATCTTTTTCACGAGTAATCGCGAGCGATGATTGATAGAGCGGTTTGGGTAGATGGCCACGACTTCAAGTGGTGCGGGTGGGTAGTCGAGTTCGAGCTCAACCAGGCGGCCTTCACCTATATGCTCTTCACAGAAAACTCGCGGAATGATGGCATAGCCAATGCCTTTGAGAGCGCCGGTTATAAGCATTCGGCTGCTGTCGACCTTGTAGCGAGACCCCACATTGACATGAAAGAGACGTTGTTTTGCGCCCATGAAGTGCCAAGGATTCTCTTTGAGCGCCAGGAGTGTCGAAATACACGGCAGCCGTTCTAGCGCCTTTATCGAACAGGGCGTGCCGTGCTTTTCGATCAAGTGGGGCGCGGCGACGACGACACTCTCCAGTCTGAGAAGTTTGCGCATGATCAGACTGCTGTCCTCGAAGTTACCCCGGTGGTAAGCGATGGAAACGTCGATATCGCGTCTGACCGGGTCCAGAGGCGCCATGCTGGTGATGCATTCGATCGAGACTCTGGGGTGTTCGATAGCGAATTCGGCGATGGCGGTGTCGAGCCATTGGGCGCCGAATTCCGACGGAACGGCGAGCGTTATCTTCCCCGCCAAGCTACCTTGCTCCGAGGTTATCTGGTTTTCCACTTCATCGAGCTGTTCAACGAGCGCTGCCGTCTTCGCGTAGATTCGCTTGCCCTCGTCGGTCAACCGAAGATAGCGAGTGCTGCGCAGCACAAGCTGCATGCCCAACTGCTCTTCGAACTGGGCAAGTTGCCTTGCCACCGTCGAGTTAGGCACGCCGAGCGCTTTGGAGGCGGCCAGGACAGAGCCTTGCTCGGCGACAACGATGAACACCTTCAAATGGTTCAGATTCATATTGCCAATTTCGGGAAGCTGTTTCCCGGAAGCTAATATTGTGCCCTGTCAAAGTCAACATTAGGGTTGATGATCATGAGGAATCGCTCATGAACATCGGCAGCCCAGCCTGGCTGCAACCTTGAGGGCACTATGGAAAAGATGATCGAAGTGGATCAAGTGGAAACGCGGGAGTGGCTGAGCGCCTTGGATTCCGTGGTGGACCGCGAAGGAGAAGATCGTGCGCGGTTTCTATTTCAAAGTCTGCAATCGCACTCTGAAAGGCGCGGTCTGAATATCGCCCGATCCTTCAACACCCCCCACGTCAATACGATCGCCACCGTGGACGAGCCGGATTACCCGGGCGATCTGGTCATCGAGAAAAGGCTACGCGCAGCCATTCGCTGGAACAGTATCGCCATGGTGGTACGCGCCAATGCAAGTGACAAGAGCATCGGTGGCCATTTGGCAAGCTACATGTCCAGCTGCACGCTTTATGAGGTAGGGTTCAACCACTTCTTCAAGGGGCCCTCGGAAGACTCCGAAGGCGATCTGGTCTATTTTCAGGGGCACATTTCGCCCGGCATCTACGCCAGAAGCTTTCTCGAAGGAAGGCTATCCGAATCGCAGCTGGATCGTTTTCGCCGGGAAGTGGGCGGCGGCGGTTTGCCTTCCTACCCGCACCCCTACCTCATGCCCGATTACTGGCAATTTTCGACAGTATCGATGGGGCTGGGGCCCATTCAGGCCATCTACCAGGCTCGCCTGATGAAGTATCTGGACAATCGTGGGCTCAAGCCATTGAACGACCGTAGGGTGTGGGCATTTCTGGGTGACGGCGAGTGCGATGAGGTCGAGACGCTGGGCGCCTTGAACCTGGCAAGCCGAGAGCGGCTCGATAATTTGATTTTCGTGATCAACTGCAACCTTCAGCGCCTCGATGGTCCCGTGCGTGGTAACCACCGGGTCATGGAGGAACTTGAAAGCTCGTTTCTGGGCAGCGGATGGAACGTCACCAAGGTCGTCTGGGGGGGAACCTGGGACGCGCTGCTTGAAAACGACCACGACGGCCTGTTGAAGAAGCTCATGAGTGAAACGGTCGACGGCGAGTACCAGAATTTCAAGGCGCAGGGCGGGGCTTACACGCGCGAGCGTTTCTTTGGCAAGTACCCGGCGCTACTCGAGCGCGTTGCACATCTATCGGATCACGACATCGAGAACATGGTGCGCGGCGGCCACGACCCGCGAAAAATATACGCCGCCTATCAAAATGCGGTCAAAAGCGCCAACGGGAACCCGACCGTGATTCTCGCCCATACCGTCAAGGGCTATGGTATGGGAAGCGAGCACGGCGAAGCCGACATGGAAGCGCACAACATCAAGACGATGGAGCCGGCCGGCCTCAAACGGCTTCGCGATCGCCTGGGAATTCCCGTCACCGACGAACAGCTCGAAAAAGGAATGCCCTATTATCGGCCAGGCGAAGATACCCCGGAAATGGCGTATCTTCATGCCCGGCGCCAACTTCTCGGCGGCTATCTACCCAGGCGTCGCATCGAGTACGAAACGCTCACCATTCCCGGACTGGGCGATAAGGTATTCACGAGTCAGCTCAAGGGGACGGGCGAACGCAAGGTGTCGTCGACCATGGCCTTCGTGCGCATATTGACAGGCCTGACCAAGCATCGAGAGCTGGGTGAGCGGGTGGTACCGATCATTCCCGACGAGGCACGCACCTTCGGCATGGAAGGCATGTTTCGTCAGCTGGGCATTTATGCGGCGAGCGGACAGAAGTACGAACCCGTCGATGCCGGCCAGATCATGTACTACCGGGAGGACATCAAGGGGCAGATCCTCGAGGAGGGCATCACTGAAGCTGGTGCGATGGCTTCCTGGATGGCGGCGGCCACTGCTCATGCCAATCACGACAAGATGCTGATTCCGTTCTATATCTACTACGCAATGTTCGGATTCCAACGTATCGGTGATCTCGCCTGGGCAGCCGGCGACATGCTGACACGCGGTTTCATGGTCGGTGGCACCGCCGGGCGTACCACCATCAACGGCGAAGGGCTCCAGCATCAGGACGGCCATAGCCATCTCATGGCGTCATCCATTCCCAACTGCCGAACCTACGACCCCACCTACGGCTACGAGATCGCCGTCATCATTCAGCACGGACTCAAGGAGATGTACGAACGCCATGAGGAGTGCTTCTACTATTTGACGATCATGAACGAGAACTATGCCCATCCGGCGATGCCCGAAGGTGCCGAGGAAGGCATCGTTCGGGGCATGTATCGGCTCAAGAAGGCCGAGAACTCTTCCAGCCCTCGGGTTCAGCTGCTGGGTTCGGGTACCATTTTGCGCGAGGCCGAAGCGGCCGCCGAACTGCTACTCGATTTTGGCGTGAGTGCGGATGTCTGGAGCGTCACCAGTTTCAACGAGCTGCGCCGCGAAGCGCTCGAGTACGACCGGCAGCGTTTTTTGAAGCCAAAAACCCAGCATGAGAAACCCTGGATCGCTCGGATGCTCGACGAGTGCGGCGGTCCCGTCATCGCGGCCACGGACTATATGAAGCTCTACGCCGATCAAGTGCGAGCCTGGGTGCCCGGAGATTATTACGTGCTGGGCACCGATGGCTTTGGGCGATCGGACAGCCGCGCCAAACTGCGCGCTTTCTTCGAGGTCGACCGCTACTACATTGCCTGGATGGCGCTCCATTCGCTCAGCGAGCAGGGCGAGATTGGTTTGGATCTGGTGGAAGAGGCGATGCAGCGCTTCGGTATCGATGCCGACAAGCTCTCGCCGTTGATCAGTTGATGTGACTTCAAGGCAGTTCAAGGGCGCTTCAAGGAGCGCCCGTTCAACGCAGCCTGACCAATAGGAGTTCGACCTTGAATAACGATAGCCGCCAAGCGCTCCGAAAGTGTGGCAAGAGCGAAGCTTTGCAAAAGAGCAGGTGCGAAAACCAGAAGGGGCGCCGCGTACACGCTACGCCCCTGGTGAAAATGTTGGCGCGTGAGCTGGGCGTGAATCTGGCCGATGTTACCCCGAGCGGGCCTGAAGGGCGCGTGCTGAAAAGGGATGTGTACGTGTTCGTTCGGCGTGTCATGGGCGAGCATGCCCGTTCGGTCGCTCGAAGGGGCGCTTGATCGAATGCACTAGAACGGCATATGAATTGATGCGCTCAGCTGATTGAGATGACTGAGCATGGGGTTGTCGATGCGCTCGTACTCCAGTCGGCTGACCAGGCGCTTGAGGGTCACAGTGGCGCCGAAGCCTTGCAGCATGGCGGTGCCGCCTTCGCTGCCGGTGGTGTCGCTCTGCCCACGCCACTCGGTGAGGCCGGACTTCGCATAGACACTGAAGGCGCCCATCCGAAGTCCGGCGACCAGTGCGCCGCCGAGGCTCAAGGTGTCCTGGATGAGCGGGGTCACGCTCGAGGAGGTGAAGACTTCCTCGCTTTCGCGGTAGGCGATTTCGGCGCCAATATCGAACTGGGTGGTGCGCCAGGGAGTGAAACCGGCGGTGAGACGAAAGCCCGAGGTGTAGCTTTCGATGCTGTCGAGGTTGCTGCCCTCGATCACCACGCCGTTGTCGAGCGCCAGCATTTCGCCTTCCTGCGTCGTGTAGGCCAGGGTGGGCAGCTCAGTGCTCAGGTAGATTGAATCATTGGCCAGGCTGCAAAACGATACCGTGATGCCGAGCACGCCGCAGAGAAGGGTGCTTGCCAAGCGCTGTGTTGGCATTGTTATGTCCTTTGTAAAAGCCAAGTCCCCCTCAAGACTAGCAACGCCCGCGGATTTCGACCACTTCAATCGCACGACGGGTCAAGTTTTCGAGCAGGTTCTCGCTCATTGCCTTGAAGCGCTCGCCGAACACCCAGTGGGGCGACAGCACCGGCGCCGATACGTCGCGCTCCTTGTCGCGCTGACGGGTGCGCCAGGCGCGGGCCGCGTCGCTCAGGTTCTCCACTTGCAACTGATCGAATCCACTGGCTTTCAGCTGGGTCAGCAGCGTCTCGAGCGACAGCAGGTGCGAGTGCTCGGCACAGGTTGCCCAGGGAACCGGGTAGCGCAGCGTCACGCCATCGCCTTGGGTCAGCTCGTGCAGCATCAGCTTGCCGCCGGGACGCAGTACGCGGTACGCCTGTTCGATCACGGCCCGTGGTTCCGGCATGTTCATCAGGCTGTGCTGGAAGATCACCGCATCGAAGCTATGGCGTCGAAAGGGCAGGCGGCGGGCGTCACCGGTGACCACGGCGTAGTCGTGGCGCGGCGCACAGAGACGTTTGATGCCCTCACTCAGTGCCCCGAAGCGGTGAGTGATGTCCAGCCCCGTCATCGTGAAGCCCCGCGAGGCGCCCAGGCGTACGAGCCCGCCGAGCCCCGCGCCGATATCCAGTACGCGCGGGTGCTCGGTAGGGTCGAGATGATCGAACAGTCGGTTGGACGCCGCTAGCCCGCCGATATGTAGTTGATCGAGCGGGGCGAGCTGGTAGGCGGTGGCGCCGTTCGGGTAGTGGCGCTTGATCTGCGCGAGCACCTCTTCGTCGCGAAGCGCTTGGTGATAGTGCTCTGTGAGCCCGCGCGAGATGCTCACGACAGCGTCGCTCGATCGAGCCCTAGCTCCTCGGTGGAGATCTCGCGCATCTTGAACTTCTGGATCTTGCCGGTCACCGTCATCGGGAATTCGTCGACGAACTTGAAGTAGCGCGGGATCTTGAAGTGGGTGATCTTGTCCTTACAGAACGCGCGCAGCGCCTCGTCGGTGATCTCGCCGGCGCTCGGGTCCAGGCGCACCCAGGCAATCAGCTCCTCGCCGTACTTCTCGTCGGGCACGCCGGTCACCTGTACATCCAACACGGCCGGGTGAGTGTAGAGAAACTCCTCGACCTCCTTGGGGTAGATGTTCTCGCCGCCGCGAATCACCATGTCCTTGATCCGCCCGACGATCGACAGATACCCCTCGTCGTCCATGATCGCAAGGTCGCCGGTGTGCATCCAGCCGGCGCTGTCGATGGCATCCTCTGTGGCCTGCTCGTTGTTCCAGTACCTGAGCATTACGCTGTAGCCGCGGGTGCAGAGCTCGCCGATCTCACCCCGGGGCAGCACGGCGCCGCTGCCGGGGTCGATGATCTTGCTCTCCAGGTGCGGCTGGGTGCGGCCCACGGTGGAGACGCGCTTGTCGATGGGATCGAAGGTGCCGGTCTGGGCGGAGACCGGGCTCGTCTCGGTCATGCCGTAGGCGATCTGCACGCCTTTCATGTTCATCTTCTCGATTACCTGCTTCATCACCGACGCCGGGCAGATCGAGCCCGCCATGATGCCGGTGCGCAGCCCCGAGAAGTCGGTCGCGGCGAAATCCGCGTGCTCGAGCTCGGCGAGAAACATGGTGGGCACGCCATAAAGCGCCGTGGCGCGCTGCTCGTGCACCGCCTTGAGCACCTGCCCGGCGTCGAAGCCTTCACTTGGGTAGATCATCGCCGCACCATGGGTCATGCAGCCCAGGTTGCCCATCACCATGCCGAAACAGTGGTAGAGCGGCACCGGAATCACCAGCCGGTCTTTTGATGTGAACCCCATGCTCTCGGCCACAAAAAAACCGTTATTGAGAATGTTGTGATGCGAAAGCGTGGCGCCCTTGGGAAAGCCGGTGGTACCGGAGGTGTACTGGATGTTGATCGGGTCGTCGAATTGAAGCGTGGCCTGAAGCGTCTCGAGCGTGCTCTGCTCGACCCGGTCCGCCTCACCGAGCATGTCCTGCCAGCGCCACATGCCCGGATGGCGCTCATCGCTCAGGTTCACCACGCACTCGAGCTGGGAGAGGCGCTGCGAGCGTAGCGCGCCGGGCTCGCACTCCTGAAGCTCCGGGGCGAGCTCATTGAGCATGGCGCGGTAGTCCGCACTCTTGAAGCGGTCGGCGCAGATCAGAAAGCGCGCGCCGGACTGGTTCAGGGCGTAGTCGAGCTCGCTGGTGCGGTAGGCCGGGTTGATGTTGACCAGAATCGCGCCGATCTTGGCGGTGGCGAACTGGGTCAGCGCCCACTCCGAGCAGTTGGGCGCCCAGATGCCGACGCGGTCGCCGCGCTGAACGCCGAGCGCCAGCAGCGCCCGGGCACAGCGATTGACCTCCTCGTGAAACTGGCGATAGCGCCAGTGCACGTTCTGATGCAGCACGATCAGCGCATCGTTGTCCGGGTACCGGGCGGCGATCTGGTCGAACTTGTCACCGATGGTCATCCCCAGCAGCGGCTTGTCGGCGACGCTGCTGGTGTAGCTGGGAAGCGTTGGCATCTTCGGCGCCATGGTATCTCTCCTGATTGTTGTTGTCGGATTTTACAGGTTCAGGTTTCTGGTATCAGCGCGAGCGCAGGGCCCTGGCGACCCGCGAGGCGCTTTCGCGGCCAAGCTTCCCGGTGATCCACTCGCCGGTCTCGACCACGGCGGCCAGGTCCACGCCGGTCTCGATGCCCAGGCCCTCGAGCAGGTAGAGCACGTCCTCCATCGCCACGTTGCCGGAAGCGCCCTTGGCGTAGGGGCAGCCGCCCAGGCCCCCGGTCGAGGCGTCGATCACCGCCACGCCCTGTTCGAGCACCGCAAACAGGTTGGCGATCGCCATGCCGTAGGTGTCGTGAAAGTGCGCCGCCAGGTGCTCGACGGGGACGACCCTGGCCACTTCGTCGATCATCCGTCGGGCCGCCAGCGGCGTGCCCACGCCGATGGTGTCGCCAAGCGACACCTCGAAGCAGCCCATCTCATATAACGCTTTTGCCACCCGGGCGACCTGACGCGGGGCGATCTCGCCTTCATAAGGGCAGCCCAGCACGCAGGAGACGTAGCCGCGCACCCGCACCCTTGCATCAAAGGCGCGTTCCATCACCGGCTCGAAGCGCGCCAGCGACTCCTCGATCGAGCAGTTGATGTTTTTTTGCGAGAACGCTTCAGAAGCGGCGGCGAACACCGCGACCTCGCTCACCCGTGCTTCCAGCGCGTTCTCGAGCCCCTTGAGGTTCGGGGTCAGCGCCGAGTAGGTGACGTTCGGCGCGCGCTGAAGGCCTGCCATCACCTCCCGGGCGTCGCCCATTTGCGGCACCCATTTGGGCGAGACGAAGCTCGTCGCCTCGATGTGGGAAAGCCCCGCCCGCGCCAGGCGCTCGATCAGCTCGATCTTGATGGCGGTGGCCACTACCTCGCCGGGCTCGTTCTGCAGCCCGTCGCGCGGGGCCATTTCGACCAGACGTACGCGTTGGGGCAGGGTCATGACGCGGCCTCTTTGGTGGCGGCGAACGCCAGCAGCACATCCCCCTGGCCGACGCTGTCGCCGGCGGCGAAGCGAAACTGTTCGACGATGCCGTCGGCGGGCGCGCTGAGCGTGTGTTCCATCTTCATCGCCTCCATCACCATCAGGGGCGTCCCTTTTTCTACCGGCGCGCCGGGCTCGACCAGAAGCGCCACCACGGTGCCGTGCATGGGCGCGGTAAAACTCGCCTCGGCCTCGCGCCCGGCGTGGTTCAGCGCGTCCAGGCGCTGCCAGCGAAGCCGCGTTTCACCCTCGGGCTCGGCCAGCACCAGGGTGTCGCCGTCGAGCTGGGCCTGGTAGCGCCGGCGGTGGCCGTCCAGAGTGATCGCCACCGCGTCGCCGGTAAGCGTTGAAAGCGCGCCTTCGAAGCGGGTGTCCTGAACGCGCAGCGTCCAGCCGGCTTGAGCGCCGCGGCGGGTGGCCTCGACCACCACCGCCTCGCTGCCCTCACGCTCATCAGCCAGCGCGATGCGCACCCTGTGCGGGGCGTTCAAGCGAAAGCCGTCGGCGCGCGCCCAGGGCGACGGCGTTTGGCCTGCACCTTTCGACAGCGCTTCGAGCGCCACCAGCGCCGCGCGGGCGTAGGCACCATGAGGCGGCACCGGCTCGGCAAAGAGCGTTTCATGGTGGCGCTCGATGAAGCCGGTATCGAGCTCGGCGTCCCTGAACGCCGGGTGGCCGGCCAAGCGCTGGAGAAAGGCGCGGTTGGTCACAACGCCCTGCACGTCAAGCGCGGCCAGCGCCCGGTTCAGGGTGGCAAGCGCGGCGTCACGATCCGGGCCGTGGGTGATCAGCTTGGCGAGCATCGGGTCGTAGTGCATCGACACCGCATCGCCTCGTGCCACGCCGCTATCGAGCCGTACTTGGGCGGGGTCGAGTCCCGAGCCGTCGAGATCCAGCGCGAAGCGGGTGAGGGTGCCGGTGGCGGGTAGAAAATCGTTCGCCGGGTCCTCGGCGTAGAGGCGCGCCTCGAAGCTGTGGCCGTTCAGGGTGAGCTCGCCCTGGGTACAGGGCAGCGGCTCGTTCATCGCCACCTTGAGCTGCCACTCGACCAGATCGAGCCCGGTGACCATCTCGGTGACCGGGTGCTCCACCTGCAGCCGGGTGTTCATCTCCATGAAGTAGAAGGCGCCGTCTGCATCGAGCAGGAACTCGACGGTGCCGGCGCCGACGTAGCCGATCTCTTGCGCGGCGCGCACGGCGGCCTCGCCCATGGCGGCGCGAAGTTCCTCGGTCATGTGCGGCGCGGGCGCCTCTTCCAGCACCTTCTGGTGGCGACGCTGGACGCTGCAGTCGCGCTCGAAGAGATAGACGCCGGCGCCGAAGCGGTCGCAGAACACCTGTACTTCGACGTGGCGGGGTCTGACCAGGTACTTCTCGATCAGCATGCGGTCATCGCTGAAGGAGGCCCGGGATTCGCGCCGGCAGCTCTCCAGCGCGGCCTGGAAATCCGCCTCGCGCTCGACGATGCGCATGCCCTTGCCGCCGCCGCCGGCGCTGGCCTTGAGCATCACCGGGTAGCCGATGCGGTTGGCCTGCTCGCGCAGCACGCCGTCGTCCTGGTCGTCGCCGTGGTAGCCCGGCACCAGCGGAACGCCGGCCTCCGCCATGCGCGCCTTGGCGGCGGCCTTGTCGCCCATGGCGGCGATGGCAGACGCCGGCGGGCCGACGAAGGTGATGCCTGCGGCCTCCAGCGCCTCGACGAAGCGACCATTCTCGGAGAGAAAGCCGTAGCCCGGGTGCACCGCGCCGCTGTCGCTCAGTTTGGCCGCCTCGATCACCGCGTCGATATTCAGGTAGCTTTCGCGGGCCGGCGCCGGGCCCAGGCGCACGGCTTCGTCGGCTTCGCGCACGTGACGCGCATTCTGGTCGGCGTCGGAGTAGACCGCGACGGTTTTGATGCCCAGCCGGCGGGCGGTGCGCATCACCCGGCAGGCGATCTCGCCGCGGTTGGCGATCAGTAGCGTATCGAACTTGCGGGTGGTGTCGTTCATGGGCGCTCCCCGGCGTGATCGGTGTCATCCAGCGGTGCCCAGGCAGGCAAACGCTTGTCGAAAAAGCTCGCAAGCCCCTCCTGACCCTCCGGGCTTGCGCGAAGCGTGGCGATGGTCTGGCAAGTGCGTTCGCGGGTGGCGTCGGAATCCGGCGATTGGCCCACGGCGGCCAGCAGCGCCTTGGTCGCCCGCTGGGCCCGGGGCGAGCCCTTCAAAAGCGTCTGGGTCATCGCCTCGATCGCCTCGTCCAGCCCGTCGGGTTCGACCACCTGATGAACGAGCCCAAGCGTTTGAGCGGTGTCGGCGTCGATCACCTCGGCCGTGAGCGCGTAGCGGCGCATCTGCCGGGCGCCGATGGCGCGCTGAACGTAGGGGCTGATCACCGCCGGCGACAGCCCGATCCTGACTTCCGAGAGGCAGAATTTGGCGCGACTCGACGCCACGACCACGTCGCAGCAGGCGGCCAGGCCCACCGCGCCGCCGAAGGCCGCGCCCTGCACGCGGCAAAGCGTGGGGCAGGGCAGGGTATCGAGGCGGTGCATCAGCTCGGAGAGCTTGCGTGAGTCCGCGAGGTTAGCATCATGATCATAGTCGACCATGCGCTTCATCCAGTTGAGATCCGCCCCCGCCGAGAAGCTTTTGCCCTCGGAGGCGAGCAGCAATACCCGCACCTCCTGGCGCTCGATGGGCTCGAGCAGCCCCTTGAGGTGCTCGGTCAGCTCGGCTATCAGGTGATCATCAAAAGCGTTGTGCACCGCCGGGCGGTTCAGGCTCAGGCGCGCCACGCCGCGCTCGATCGTCAGCGTCGAATGGTTCATGGCATCACATCCTGAACACGCCGAAGCGCGTCTCTTCGATCTCGGCGTTCATCGCGGCGGCGAGCGCAAGCCCCAGCACGTCGCGGGTCTGCAGCGGGTCGATCACGCCGTCGTCCCAGAGTCTGGCGCTGGCATAATAAGGGTGGCCCTGGCGCTCGTACTGCTCGCGGGTGGGCTGCTTGAACGCCTGCTCGTCGTCCCGTGACCACTGCCGGCCCTCGCGTTCGATCTGCTCGCGCTTGACCTGGGCGAGCACCCCGGCGGCCTGCTCGCCGCCCATCACCGAGATGCGCGCGTTAGGCCACATGAACAGAAGATTCGGGTCGTACGCGCGCCCGCACATGCCGTAGTTGCCGGCGCCGAAGCTTCCGCCGATCAGCACGGTGAACTTGGGCACTTTCGCGCAGGCCACGGCGGTGACGAGCTTGGCGCCGTGCTTGGCGATGCCTTCGTGCTCGTATTTCGAGCCGACCATGAAGCCGGTGATGTTCTGCAGAAACACCAGCGGCACGCGGCGCTGGGCGCAGAGCT
Organism: Halomonas sp. 707D7; assembly: GCF_024158715.1. Classification (GTDB taxonomy): domain Bacteria; phylum Pseudomonadota; class Gammaproteobacteria; order Pseudomonadales; family Halomonadaceae; genus Vreelandella. Next base: position 16,556 of record NZ_JAMZBC010000043.1, read on the forward strand.
CAATGAAGTGCGCGCCTTTCACCGCGCTTTCCGAAAACAGCACCCCGTTGTTGGCGACGATCCCCACCGGGTGGCCGTGAATGTGGGCAAAGCCGGTGACCAGCGTATCGCCGTAGTAGCGCTTGAACTCGTCGAACTCTGAGCCATCGACGATGCGCCCGATCACCTCGCGCACCTCGAAGGGCTTCTTCAAATCCGTGCCGACGATGCCGTAGAGCTCGGAGGGATCGAGTACGGGCGGGGCGGCGGGCTTCATGGCAAGCTCCCCGCGCTTTTGCCAGTTGAGCCGCGCCACGCAGTGGCGGGCGAGCTGGAGCGCGTGCATGTCGTTTTCAGCGTAGTGATCCGCCACGCCGCTCACCCTGGCGTGCACGTCGGCGCCGCCCAGCGCCTCGGCGCTGATGCTCTCACCGGTGGCCGCCTTGACCAGCGGCGGCCCACCCAGAAAGATGGTCCCTTGTTCGCGCACGATGATCGACTCGTCCGCCATGGCTGGCACGTAGGCCCCACCCGCGGTGCAGGAGCCCATCACCACGGCGATCTGCGGGATGCCCACGGCGGACATCGTGGCCTGGTTGTAGAAGATGCGCCCGAAGTGGTCACGATCCGGAAAGACCTCGTCCTGACGCGGCAGGAAGGCGCCGCCGGAGTCGACCAGATAGATGCACGGCAGGCGATGCTTGCGGGCGATCTCCTGGGCGCGCAGGTGCTTTTTCACCGTCAGCGGGAAGTAGGTGCCGCCCTTGACCGTGGCGTCGTTGGCGACGATCACGCATTCCACGCCCTTGACCCGGCCGATGCCGGTCACCACGCCGGCAGCGGGCACCTCGCTTTCGTAAACATCAAATGCGGCCAGTGCCGAGAACTCGAGAAACGGCGCGCCTTCGTCGATCAGGTGGTCGATGCGGTCGCGCACGAACAGCTTGCCGCGGCTTTCGTGGCGCTCCCGGGCGCTCGCCCCGCCGCCCTGGGAGACGGCGTCGGTCAGATCGAAAAGCGCCTCGACCTTGGTTCTGAACGCGGCGTCATTGGCTTGGAACTGCTCGCTGCGCGGGTTGATCTGGCTGGTAAGTGTGCTCATCGCGCCCCCTCAGCGGCTTTCGCCGAACAGTTCGCGGCCGATCAGCATGCGGCGAATCTCGCTGGTGCCGGCGCCGATCTCGTAGAGCTTGGCGTCGCGCAGAAGCCGCCCGGTGGGGTACTCGTTGATGTAGCCGTTGCCGCCAAGCAGCTGAATGGCGTCGAGCGCCATCTGCGTTGCCTTCTCGGCGCAGTAGAGAATCACCCCGGCGGCGTCCTTGCGCGAGGTCTGGTCGCGGTCGCAGGCCCGGGCCACGGTGTAGAGGTACGCCCGGCAGGCGTTGAGCGTGGTGTACATGTCCGCCACCTTGCCCTGAACGAGCTGGAACTCGCCGATCGATTGGCCGAACTGCTGGCGCTCGTGAATGTAGGGCACCACCACGTCCATCGCCGCCTGCATGATGCCGATGGGGCCGGCAGCGAGCACCGTGCGCTCGTAGTCGAGCCCGCTCATCAAAACGCGCACGCCCTTGCCGACCTCGCCGAGCACGTTCTCCTCGGGTACTTCGCACTCCTGGAACACCAGCTCGCAGGTGTTCGAGCCGCGCATGCCCAGCTTGTCGAGCTTCTGGGCTGTCGAGAAGCCCGGCATGCCCTTCTCGATCAGGAAGGTGGTGATGCCCTTGGAGCCCGCCGCCGGGTCGGTCTTGGCGTAGACCACCAGTACGTCGGCGTCCGGACCGTTGGTGATCCACATCTTGTTGCCGTTCAAAATATACTTGTCGCCGCGCTTCTCGGCGCGAAGCTTCATCGACACGACGTCCGACCCCGCACCGGGCTCGGACATGGCCAGCGCCCCCACGTGCTCGCCGCTGATCAGTTTGGGCAGGTACTTCGCTTTCTGCTCGGCAGTGGCGTTGCGCTTGATCTGATTCACGCAGAGATTGGAGTGCGCTCCGTAGGAGAGCGCGACCGAGGCGCTGGCGCGCGAAATCTCCTCCATGGCGATGCAGTGGGCGAGATAGCCCATGCCGCTGCCGCCGTCCTCCTCGGAAACGGTGATACCCAGAAGCCCCAGCTCGCCGAACTTCTGCCACAGATCGGCGGGAAATTCGTTCTGCCGGTCGATCTCGGCGGCGCGGGGGGCGATCTCGCGGGCGGCGAAGGCGTTCACCTCCCGGCGCAGCATGTTCATGTCCTCATCGAGGCCGAAATCGAGTTCCGTGTAGAGAGAGTGCATCGTCGATCACCTGAATCTTGTGGAGTTGTTGGTTCGTGAAGGTGCCGTGTCTGCGAGGATGGGGCGATCAGCCCGACGCCCGGGGGCGCTCCTCGTCACTTCGTTTTTCGTTGAGCTCCTCCAGCGCCTGGCGGCAGCGGATCTCGGCGCTTTCGAGTTCGAGCTGCACCATGGTGATGTCCTTCATCTGCTGCTCCAGCGCCGCCCGGCGCTCGCCGATCTTGGCCAGCATGAGCGCAAGCTGCTTTTCGCTGCCGCTGCGGGTTTCGTCCCACAGTTCGAACAACTCGCGAATCTCGGCAAGCGAAAGGCCCAGGCGCTTGCCGCGCAGGGTGAGCTTCAGGCGCACGCGATCCTTGCTGCTGTAGATGCGGGTCTGGCCGCGGCGCGCGGGGCGCAGAAGCTCCTGGTCCTCGTAGAAACGGATGCTGCGCGTGGTGACGTCGAATTCGGCGGCCAGCTCGCTGATCGAGTAGGTCTTGCTCATGAGGCATGTCTCGTGGTGTTGCGGTCATCTGACCTGAGGCTAAAACAAGTTTACGTTAACGTAAAGAAAGTCTTTATGAGTCGTAATGAGGAGGTCGTTGGTTAACCGGTTGTAAAAGCTAAGCTTATAATTTCGTTAGCGGATTATCGATACTCGCTTGGACCAAAGTTGTAATTGTCAGTGGCGGTGGCGTGTTGCTAGGTTGCATCTGTACCTTACGTGAAGGTAAAGGTGCGGCCCAGAACAACGACAACAGGGCCTGCCATCTTTGCCCACGAAAGCCCTCGCCAACCGCGATGGGCGGGTTCGATTCAAAACAACAACAATTCTCGACCATCAAGGATTGCCTCATGAGCGTTGACGCAAGCGCCTCGCCGCCGGTGCTGGAAACCCGGGGCCTGACCAAGAGCTTTCGCGGTTTCACGGCGGTGGATGGGGTCGACCTGCGGGTTCAGGAGGGCCATATCCACGCGCTGATCGGCCCCAACGGCGCCGGCAAGACCACCGTGTTCAACCTGCTCACCAAATTCCTGCCGCCTACCCGGGGCGAGATTCTCTATCGCGGCAAGCCGATCACCGCGCTCAAGTCGAACCAGATCGCAAGGCTGGGGCTGGTGCGCTCGTTTCAGATCTCGGCGGTGTTCGCCCACATGAGCGCGCTCGAGAACGTGCGCGTGGCGCTGCAACGCTCCTTGGGCACCTCGTTTCACTTCTGGAAGTCGGAAAGAACGCTTTCGCCGCTCGACGCGCGGGCGCTCGAGCTGCTCGACGAGGTGGGGCTTGCCGAGTACGCCGATACGCTCACCGTCGAGATGCCCTACGGGCGCAAGCGGGCGCTGGAGCTTGCCACCACCCTGGCGCTGGACCCGGACGTGATGCTGCTCGACGAGCCCACCCAGGGCATGGGTGCCGAGGACGTCGACCGGATCGTGGCGTTGATCAAGCGCGTAGCGAAAGGGCGCACGGTGCTGATGGTGGAGCACAACCTGAGCGTGGTCAGCCGGCTGTGCGATCGCATCACGGTGCTGGCGCGCGGCGCGGTGCTGGCAGAAGGCGACTATCAGAGCGTGTCGCAAGACCCGCGGGTGCGCGAGGCGTACATGGGCAGCGAAACCGACGATGGTGAAGCCCCCAGTGCGAGGGCGAGCGCATGATCGACGAAAGCGGCGAGGCCACTCGCCAGCCCCGCGAGGCCGCGAGCGCTGCGCGTGCGCGGGACATTCTCAAGATCACCGATCTCCACGCCTTCTACGGCGAATCGCACATCCTCCACGGCGTGAACATGAACGTGAAGGAGGGCGAGCTCGTCACGCTCCTGGGTCGCAACGGCGCCGGGCGCAGCACCACGCTCAAGGCGATCATGAACATGGTGGGCCGGCGCAGCGGGTCGATCGTCATCGGCGGTAAAGAGACGCTCGGCATGAAGCCGCATCACGTGCCGCGGCTGGGCGTGGGCTACTGCCCGGAGGAGCGGGGCATCTTTGCAAGTCTTGACGTGCACGAGAACCTGCTGCTGCCGCCGACGGTCAGCTCCGGCGGCATGAGCCTCGACGCCCTCTACGCGATGTTCCCCAATCTTTACGAGCGGCGTAGGAGCCAAGGCACCCGGCTTTCCGGCGGCGAGCAGCAGATGCTTGCCATGGCGCGCATCCTGCGCACCGGCGCGCGTATTCTGCTGCTCGACGAGATCACCGAGGGGCTGGCGCCGGTCATCGTCCAGAAACTCGGCGAGGTGCTGGTTCAGCTCAAGGCGAGCGGCATGACTATCGTGCTGGTCGAGCAGAACTTTCGCTTCGCCGCTCCCTTGGCGGATCGTCACTTCGTCATGGAGCACGGCGAGATCATCGAGGAAATCAGCGCATTCGAGCTCGCCGGCAGGCGCGAGCACCTTCATTCGCTGCTCGGCGTGTGACGCTTGGCGATCGTGGACAACGACAGGTAAGGCCGCAATACCCTCAACACGACAACAACAAAGGCCCATGGCCGGGAGTGGAAGATGGCGCAGAAGATGACAATGCCCAGAAAGGCGCTAGTAGCGAGTATCGCGTTCGCGGCGGCGGCCGTGGCGACCTCGGTCCAGGCCGAGATCAGCGATGGCGAGGTGCGCATCGGCTATCTGGCCGACATGTCCGGCACCTACCGCGATCTGGCGGGGCCAGGCGGGTTGGCCGCGCTCGAAATGGCGGTGGCGGACTTCGGCGGCAGCGTCGACGGCGCGCCGATCGTGCTGTTCAGTGCCGACGATCGCAACAGCGCCGACGTCGGCGCCAACACCG
>NZ_JAMZBC010000044.1 GCF_024158715.1 Halomonas sp. 707D7
TTTCAGCGATGACCTGACCCGCCGGTACGCCAGCTTCCAGGCGAGCGTTGACGAACGCGTTGGCCGTTTCGTAGCTGTCAGAACCTTCTTCCAGGCCCAGACGACCCAGTACCAGGTCGATCTTGTCCTGAGTGGTGGCTTCGCCACGGAACTGGCGGCCGAACGCTTCGGTAGCGATCAGGCTGTTGGCCAGGTTGTAGATGCTGGGATCGTTGGCCAGAATCTCACGGAAGTTGGCGGCAGAAGCAGTACCTACTGCTTGGCCGAACATCAGAGCGGCGAGGCCCTGTACTGCTTGAGTCTTGGTGATAGCCATCTTGATCAAACTCCTTGCGTTCTTGACAACGTTGTCGGGCTCTTTTTCTAAGCCGCGCTCGCTACGCTAGCACAAGCTTAAAATTCTAACCACATTTTACTACGGAAGTGCTTAAACGGTCGTGCCTTGGCCCTGCCCGCCGTATCTGCGCGGCTAGCGGCCAGAGCGGCTCCACGCAACTCTTTATAGCGGCGCCACCCCACCTTGGCAAGTAACATATCACTATGCCCCGGGCGGGGGATCAAAGCAAGTATGCTTAGCGCACGCCTCTCGCACGACAGGTTAGTGCTGCATCGTGACGTTTTATTGACACCCCGGGGCACCGGGAGGGTCGACGGGTTTTAGAACATCGTTCTCCAACCGCTTGTTATCCAACGCCTTGGCGGCGCATGGTATAAAAAAGTGTTTAAAAACGCCACACTGTTCATTTTTGCCCCGGTTGGCACCACCCGAGCGTAAGGGTAAGATGGCGCCCTTTGCATTTACCCTGGAGCACCGCTTGGCTTCCTTACACGTTCATCGCCACCTGCATCTATTGTGGCAGTTCACCTGCCGTGACATTACCGGCCGCTATCGCGGCTCGCTTCTGGGCCTGGGCTGGACGCTACTGTCGCCGCTATTGATGCTGGGCGCGTTCACCCTGGTGTTCTACGGCTTCTTCGATCTCAAGTGGCCGGTAGAGGCCACCGGCACCCCGCAGATGGACTTCGCCCTGCAGGTGTTCGTCGGCCTGCTGTCGTTCAACTGGTTTGCCGAGGTGGTCAACCGGGGACCCGTACTGGTCACCGGCCAGCCCAACCTGGTCACCAAGGTGGTGTTTCCGCTGCCGCTTCTGGCCTTCTCGTCGGTACTGGCGGCCAGCTTCCAGGCCCTCATCAGCCTATTGCTCCTGATGCTGATCACCGCCGTGCTGGTGGGAGTGAAAGTCACCTGGCTGGGGCTGCCGCTGGTGATCCTGCCGTTCGCGGGGGTGCTGGTGGGCATTGCGTTGTGGCTCTCGGCGCTGGGCGTTTACCTGCGCGACATCGGCCCGCTCATGGCGCTGTGCACCTCCGTCTTGATGTTCCTTTCGCCGGTGTTCTACCCGCTCTCCAACGTGCCGGAGCAGTGGCAAGGGGTCTATCTTCTGAACCCGCTGGCGCTGCTCATCACGCAACTGCGCGATGTGATCTTCATGGGCGCCTGGCCGAGCCCGAAGGTGGTCTCGGGGCTGGTCATCGTCGCCGCGGTGCTTCTGGCCAGCGGCACCTGGGCCTTCAACAAGCTGCGCGGAGGGTTCGCCGATGTGCTCTGACGTGACCGCCACCCGCCACGACGATACCGCCATCGCGCTCACCAACGTGAGCAAGACCTTCTACCGCTACGAGCGGCCGCTGGACCGGCTGCTGCTGCAGTTCAAGGCGCTCAGCGCTCGCGCCCGCTTCGATACCATCAGCGGGCTGAAGCCCATGGACCTGACCATTCGCCGCGGCGAGGTGGTGGGTCTGGTGGGGCGCAACGGCGCGGGCAAGTCGACACTCCTGCAACTGGTGTGCAACACGCTTTCGCCCTCGACCGGCACGGTGACGGTCAACGGCAAGATCGCCGCGCTCCTGGAGCTGGGCTCCGGGTTCAACCCGGAGTTCACCGGGCGCGAGAACGTGTTCATGTCGGCGGCCATTGCCGGGCTCAGCCGCCGTCAGGTGCAGGAGAAGTTCGACGAGATCCATGCGTTCTCGGGCATCGGTGACTTCATCGACCAGCCGGTGAAGACCTACTCCAGCGGCATGTACGTGCGTCTGGCTTTCGCGGTGGCCACCAGCGTCGAGCCGGACATCCTGGTGGTCGACGAGGCCCTTTCGGTGGGCGATGGCGCCTTCGCGCGCAAGTCGTTCGATCGCATCATGGCGCTTCGCGATAGTGGCGCGACCATCCTGTTCTGCTCGCATTCGCTCTACCAGGTCGAAAACCTGTGCGACCGGGCGCTGTGGGTGGAGGGCGGCGAGATTCTCGCCGACGACAGCCCCTCGATCGTGATTCCGCGCTACGAGCAGTTCTTGCTGGGCGAAACCGAGCATGGCCACGGCGTGCGTGAAAGCGCCGCCGAGGAGCAGCGCCGCGCCACGCCCCAGGGGAGCGCGCGGCTGCTCTCGACCCAGGTGCTCATCGATGGCAAGACGCCGGATGCGCGCTATCCCGCCGTCAGCGGCGAGAGCACCCTCGAGATCGAGATTCGCTTCGCCAGCGACCCGGCCCTGCCCTGCCCGGGCGTGGCGGTAACCGTTTCCACCCCCGCCGGACAGATCGTGACCAGCACCGGCAGCTGGGAGGAAGGCGTGACGATCTCGCGCAGCGACACCGGTGAAGGCCGCCTGTCGGTGCGCTTCCCTGCCCTTGCACTGCTCAAGGGCGAGTACCACGTGGGGGCGTATCTTTTCTGCGAGCGCGGCCTGCACAGCTATGAGTGGGTGGACCCGATCAGCGGCTTCCACGTGACCCAGGCGAGCGTGGCACGCGGCGTGGTGCGCCTGCCCCACCAGTGGCAGCCGCTGTCACCCGAAGGAGAGGCGGATGTCTGAGCAGGCACCGCTCAAGAGTGCTCAGTGGCAGGTGCGCTGGGCAACCCCTGACGACACCGATGCGCTGCTGGCCTTGTTCGAGCGCAGCTTCGGCGCGCCCATGGGTCGCGAGGAGTGGCTGTGGAAATACCGCTTTGCCGATAGCCCGGGAGTGGTGTGCGTGGACGACGGCGAGCTTGTCGCCTTCAACGGCGGCATGCCGCGCCCGGTGACGCTCGAAGGGCGCGACACCACGGCGGTGCAGATGGGCGACGTGATGGTCGACCCGCGCTACCGCGGCATCCTGACCCGCAAGGGGCCATTCTACCGGGTGGTGCAGGCGTTCTTCGCCGAGAAGGTGGGCGAAGGGCTGGACTACCGCTACGCCTTCGGCTTTCCCCATGCGCGCCACGCACGTCTCGGCAGCGCCTTGAAGCTCTATTGCGAAACCGACCGTATCGAAGAAGCACGTTGGTCGCCCCGCGCCCGGCGCGGCTGGCGCCATACCGCGCGCCCCTTGACCGCTGACGACGCCCCGGTGGCCGATGCACTCTGGCAGGCCATGCGCCAGGCCCTGCCGGACGCGGCCCTTTGCCAGCGCGACAGCCAATGGCTGGCGCACCGTTACCGCCAGGTGCCGGGACGCGAGTACCTGACCTGGCTGGTGGTAGAGCGGCTGACCCGGCGGCCGGTCGGCATCTGCGTGCTGCGCCAGCACGGGCCAAAAGTAGAACTGCTCGATCTCGTGGCCCCGCCCAGCGCACTGAACGCGGTGCTGGGGTGCGCCCGTCATCTGACCGCGCGGCTCGGGTGCGAAGCGCTGACCGCCTGGGTATCGCCGCGCGTGGCGCGCGCCCTGGCCCCTACCCGCCCCGAACTGAGCGCCACCGAGGTGGTGGTGCCGGGCAGCCAGGTGAACGGCAAGCCTTTAGGCATGGAGCTCGAGAAGCGCTGGTGGTTGATGGGCGGCGATACGGACTTTCGCTGATCAAGGACGCCTCCACCGGCTTACCAAGAGCCTGGGGCACTCAAGGCTGGTTACATAAGGACAGTGCGATGAGAGAAGCCTGGTACGTTCCCTACCAAGCGAGCGACCTGCAAGCAAAGCGGGTGCTGGTGCTGGCGCCACACCCGGACGACGAGGTGTTCGGCTGCGGTGGAACCCTGTCGAAGCTGGCGGCCCGGGGCGCCGCCATACAGGTGGTGATCGCCACCCAGGGCCCCCAGGCGGAGCTTCGCCTGGCGGAGTCGACGGCGGCGGCGACGATTCTGGGTTATCCCGCGCCCCTTCAATGGGACTTCGTCGACCGGGGGCTCGAGGCCGCGCGAGATGCCTTGATCGATCGCGTGTTCCAGGCACTCGAGGCCTTCGAGCCCGACCTGCTCCTGGCACCCTCGAGCTGGGAAATGCATCCGGATCACCGCGCCGCCTGTGATGCCGCGCTCCAGGCCGGCGAGCGTTACGGCGCGAAGCACCGCCCACTGACCATCGCGCTTTACGAAATCGGCGTGCCCTTGAGCGTCAATCGCCTGGTGGATATCTCGCCGTTGAGAGAGCTCAAGGGGCGTGCCATGCAATGTTTCGCTTCGCAGTTGGCCGAGCAGCGCTATGCTGAACAGATCGCCGGACTGAACCGCTACCGCAGCTATACTTTGGGGCTTGGGATCACGGATGCCGAAGCTTTCCACGTGGTAGAGGCCACCGGCCCGCGTGGCCGAGTCGCCCTGCCGTCGGTCCAGGATCAGGCGCTTTGGCGCTGCGAGGCCGCCTTGGCCCAGGCCGAGCAGGCGCACGCGCACCAGTCAGAACGCTGCGCCGAGCTGCAAGCGGCGCTGGCCCAGAGCGAACAGGCACGCCAGGGCGCCGAGCAGATGCTCGAAACCATCTATGCCACCCGTGGCTGGCGCTGGCTCACGCGCCTCAAATCGTTATTAGGGCGCGGTTAAGCGCGTTATTCATTCTAGGAAGTTTATGTCGACGTCTAGCTCCACCACTTCTCGCGTTACCGTACTGATTCGCAGCATGGACCGCGATCATCTGCCGGAAGCGCTTGCCTCGGTACAGGCGCAGCGCTACCCGGCCCTCAATATTCTGGTGATCAATGCCAAGGGTGGCCAGCACCGCGCCCTGCCTCCCCTGGAGACCCCTTGCCGCTTGATCGAGACGGGCCACCCCCTGGGCCGTGCCGAGGCAGCCAATGTCGGCCTGGAGGCGGTCGATACGCCCTACGCGATGTTTCTGGACGACGACGACCTGATCGACCCCGCCCACGTGGCGCGCCTGGTACACGCTCTGGAGGCGAACCCGCAAACGCCTGCCGTCTACAGTGGCGTGCGTCTTGAAAAGAGCACTGGCGAGGAGGTCTCCACGATGGACGCCCCTTGGGTGCCGGGCGAGCTTCTGGTGCATAACACCCTGCCCATTCACGCGGTGCTGTTTCGCATGGCGGCGGTGAACACCGAACCTTGCCGGTTCGACACCCGGTTCTCCCAACTCGAGGATTGGGATTTCTGGCTTCAACTGGCACGTCAGGGCGATTTCGTTCACGTGCCGGGCGCCAGCGCCACCTATCGGCTGGCACTGGGTGAGTCCGGCCTTTCCGAGCAGCGCGACCTCGAGACGTTCAAGGCCGCTCGACGCGCGGTGTGGCAGAAATGGTTGCCCCAGAGCGACGGGGCGCTTTTGCAAAGTGGCCTGACGTTTCTGATCGATCGACTCGAGCAGCTGGAGTGGGACACACGGCAACTACACGCCAGCGAAGCGGGCCTGCACCAGCGCGACCACGAGCGCCTGGGACAACTTCAGGAGCTTCGCGAACACTACGAGAAACTGCAGGCCCTGCACGCAGAGCTTCATCAAGCCCATGGCGCGGCGTGGGAAAAGCTCGACGCTCTGGGCGGCGAGCACGCGCGAACGCTCGAGCGCTTGCAGGACCTGCAACGAACGCTCGACGAGAAGGATTCGGTACTCAGCGAGAAGGATGCGGCACTCAGTGAGCAGGCTCGAGCGCTCGCTGTTCTCGAGCCTGCGCATCGTGCGCTCGAACAGCAGCACGCCGAGCTTGCTCAGCAGCATGCACAAGCGACCCAGCGGCTGCACGTACTGGGCGAGGAAATGCACGCGCTGCGCCATTCACGCTCGATGCGCCTGACCCGCCCCCTGCGCTGGCTGACCCAGCAACTGCGTGCGCTGCGCGACGGCTCGCTCAAGGCATCGCTGGCGCGAACGGAAGACGAGTTGCCCATCGCGCGTGCCAGGCAGAAAAAGCCGGTCGGGGCGATCGATCTGATCGTGCCGGTCTACAAGGGGCTCGACGAGACCCGGGATTGCCTGGAAAGTATCTGGGCGGCCCCTTCGAAGCACGCTTATCGCTTGATCGTCATCAACGATTCAAGCCCGGAGTCGGCGCTCACCGAGTGGCTGCGCGAGGCCGCTAAGACCCGACCCATGGTACTGCTGGAAAACGAGGAGAACCTGGGTTTCGTGGGAACGGTCAACCGCGGCATGGCCTACTCCGACAGTGCCGATGTGGTGCTGATCAACAGCGATGCCGAAGTGGCCAATGACTGGCTGGACCGCATGGTGGCTGCCGCCTACCGCCCCACCACCCGGCCGGTCGCCAGCGTCACGCCTTTCTCCAACAACGCGACCATCTGCAGCTATCCACGTTTTTGCGAGGATAACCAGCTACCCGACGGTTTCGAGCTAGCGACGCTGGACCGCCTGGTAGCCGAGACCAATGCGGGCCAGGCGGTGGAGATTCCGACCGGAATCGGCTTTTGCATGTACATTCGCCGCGAAGCGCTCGACGATGTCGGGCTTTTCGATGTCGAGCACTTCGGCAAGGGGTACGGCGAGGAGAACGACTTCTGCATGCGCACCCTCAAGGCCGGCTGGTGCCATCTTCATGCTCTAGACGTATTTGCCTGGCACAAGGGCAGCGTGAGCTTTGGCGATAGCCAGCCGGAGCGCGTGACCAAGGCGCTAGCGGTACTTCACGAGCTTCACCCGGACTACGAGTCGCGGGTACACCGGTTCATCGGTGAAGACCCGGCCCGCCAGGCGCGATTGAACATCGATGTGGCACGCCTGCGCCTCAGTCCCAAGCCTCGCGTCTTGATGGTCAACCATCAGCGTGGTGGCGGTACCGAGCGTCACTGCCAGGAACTTGCCGAGACGCTCAAGCATGAAGTCGAATGGCTGATGCTGCGCCCGAGCCCCGTGGGCGGCGCTCGCCTGTCCATGCTCAGCGAAGCGGAATCGATGGCCCTGGACTACGTGCTGCCGGAGGCGTTGGACGAACTGGTGGCGATGCTCGAGGCGCTGGGCGTGGTACACGTTCATTTCCATCATTGGCTGGGTTTCGACCAGAGCATTCTGGGATTGGCCAAGGCACTCGGGGTCACTCAGGACGTCACGCTGCACGACTACTACGCCGTATGCCCGCAGATATCGCTGACGCCGGTCGACAACCGTTACTGCGGCGAGAAAGGCGTCGAGCAGTGCCAGCGCTGCCTGGCCCAGCAGCCCGCCCCGGATGGCAGCAGTATCGTCGAATGGCGCGAACGCCACGCTAGCTGGCTACTGGCCAGCGACCGTGTGATCTCGCCAAGCCAGGATGCCGCGACGCGCTTCAAGCGTTATATTCCGGCACTCGAGATCGAAGTGGCGGTCCATCCCGACCAGGAAAAGGAAGTCTATCCTACCCCCGAGTGGCAAGGCCCCCAAGACGGCGAGCCTCTTCGGGTCGCCGTCATCGGCGCGCTTTCGATCATCAAGGGGGCGGACGTTCTGGAGAACGTGGCTGCCTTGGCTGCCCAGCGGGGGCTGCCCATCGAATTCAAGCTGTTCGGGTTCGCCTACCGCTCGCTCAAGACATTGCCGAACCTCACCGTGACCGGGGCATACCGGGACGATGAGCTGCCCACCCTGCTCGAGGAGTGGCAGCCGCACGTCACCTGGTTCCCGCCCCTGTGGCCGGAAACCTACAGCTACACGTTGAGCACCTGCCTGGCGCTTGGCCTGCCGGTCGTGGCCAGCGACCTGGGGGCTCTGTCCGAACGACTTCACGAGCGTCCGTGCTCATGGCTTCTAGCCTGGGATAGCAGCACCGAACAGTGGTGCGACTGGTTCGCTGCCGCAAGCGTAGGCGCCGATGCCCTGAACGAGCCGACCGAGACTTCCCGCCCGTGGCAGCACGCCCCGGGGGATTTCTATGCCCAGCGATACATGGAAAAGGTGCCCTCGGCACCCGTTGCCGAGCAACTGGCGCCGCTGCCCTCTCGCTGGCAGGCTCATGCAGCGTTGGCCGACTCTCCTTCCATGCGCCTGCGCAAGACAATGGTGTCGACGCTTTATTGGCTACGCGCCCAACCCCTGCTGCGCGGACTGGCGCGCCATGTGCCTGCCGGCTGGCAGCGCCGGGTCAAGAGCCGACTGCTCAGGGAGTCCTGACGGATCATGGGCAATGCGATACGCCTCGGGGTCTGCGTTCCCACCTTGAACGCCGGCCCCGGCTGGAGCGACTGGCTGACGCAGTGCGAAACGGCGCTGAGACCCGGTACGCGCAAGCTGGTAATCGACTCCAGCTCGACGGATGACACGGCTCGCCTGGCCGCCGAGCGAGGCTGGGAAGTGGTGGGCATTGCGCGCGAGGCGTTCGATCATGGTGGTACCCGTCAATTCGGCTTGAAGCACCTGGACGACTGCGACGTGGTGGTGTTCCTTACCCAGGACGCCCTGCCGGCTCATGTCGAGGCGCTGGCGCGCCTGACATCGGTCTTCGACGACCCTTCGGTGGGCGCGGCTTTCGGCCGCCAACTGCCTCACCCTGATGCCACCCCGATTGCCGCGCACGCGCGGTTGTTCAACTACCCGGCGGCTTCGCGAGTGGTGAGCAAGGCGGACATTCCACGTCTTGGTCTCAAGACCGCCTTTCTCTCCAACTCCTTTGCCGCCTACCGGCGCCAGGCGCTGCTGGCGGCGGGTGGCTTTCCCTCGGGTACCATCCTGAGCGAGGACATGATCGCCGGTGCGCGGCTCCTTGAGCATGGCTACCAGCTCGCCTACTGCGCCGATGCGCAAGTATTCCATTCACACAATTACTCGCTGGTCGAAGAGTTCAAGCGTTATTTCGATATCGGCGTGCTGCATCACCGTGAAGGATGGTTGCTTAAGTGGCTGGGCAAGGCGGAAGGAGAAGGCGGGCGTTTCGTGCGCTCGGAAATTCGTTACCTCTTGCGCCACGCCCCCTGGCGGCTGCCCGAGGCGGGGCTGCGTACGTGTCTGAAGTACGCAGGCTATCGACTGGGCAAGGCGGAATCGAGACTTTCAGTGGGCTTCAAACGACGGCTATCGATGCACAAGGGGTTCTGGAACGATCCTGACGAACCGAATCAAGGCCGGTAGTTGATGAAACCGCGTGTCAGCGTCATGGCCAGAATCTTCAAATCGAGTCCCAGGCTCCAGTTGTCGATGTAGTAAAGGTCGAACTCGACTCGCTTTTGCATCTGTTCCAGCGTATCGGTGCTACCCCGGTGGCCATTCACCTGGGCCCAGCCGGTCATGCCGGGTTTTACCCGGTGGCGCTGCATGTAGTTCTGGATCACGCCGTGGTAGTACTGGTTGTGATCCAACGCGTGGGGGCGCGGTCCCACCAGCGACATGCGCCCCTGCAGCACGTTGTAGAGCTGAGGCAGCTCATCGAGACTGGTCCGCCGTAGAAAGGCCCCCAGCGGGGTGATGCGCGGGTCTTCGTGTCTGGCCGCCACGGTGGTACGTGCCTGATGCACGCTCATGCTGCGAAACTTGTAGATGCGAAAGCGCTTGCCGTCCATGCCGTGCCGGTACTGCTTGAACAGCACCGGCCCGCCCATCTTCCATTTCACCAGCGCGGCAATGACGAGCATCACGGGCAGAAACCCCACGAACAGCACGCCGCCGATGACGCGATCCTCGATGCTTTTCACCAAGCGCACCGGGGCGCTGTCCAACGGGCTGTAGTTGAGTTCGAGCGAATAGAGCCCGACCACTTGCGCCATACGGTGATTGAGCAGGCGAATGTCGGAGAGATCGGGAAAGTAGCGCACGCTGATGGGGATCTTGATCAGGCTGGCCGAGACCAGACGCACCTTGTCACCGTCGCTGAGCGGATAGCTCAACCAGATTTCATCGAACTCCTTGTTGAAGGCGCTCTCGTCCACCAGCTGTTTCAAGCGCGCGTGGAAACGATCCGAGTCGTCGTCCACGTGCGCGCTGTGCAACATGTAGCCGGCATAGAGCATGGCGCTCAAATGTTCTTGAAGACGCAGCAGGTTCTCTTCGCGGCCGATGATCACGATGCGTTTGCAGTTCTTGCCCCGGGCGCGCAGCCGGCGCAAGTACCCGTACAGGGCGCCCCGCATGGCGCTGCCGATGCCGAGCACGGTGATGGCGGATACGCCCATCCAGAGGCGCGAGAAGTTCTGGGTGGTCTGGGTAGCCACGAGTAGCAAGCTGATCAACACGATGGTGATGACCCAGCTGAGCGCGTAGACCCCGAGCATGGAGTAGAGGCTGCGCCCACGCCAGGGCTGATAGAGTCCCATCAGCTCGCCCACCGCCGGCAGCAGCAGGCTGCCGATGACCATGAGGAACAGGTACTCTTCGCCGTGATGGGTGATGTTGGGCATTACCCAGAGGGCGAAGGCGGACACCAGCAGCGCAATGCCCGCATCGAAGCAGCGCATCGCGCGTCTTAACCAGTCGTTATGGTGGGTTCCTTTCAGAGCGGCCATGTACGGGGGCGTTCCTTAGCTTGAAACCGACAGGTCCGTAAAGGATAGCAGTAGCGTCATGATGTCGTTCAGGTCCTGGCTCGTGAGATCGCCCACCGCTGACTGCAGCGCCAGGCTATCCAGGGCGTACTCACCGATCGTGTCGACGTACTGAATGCGCTGGTCGTAGAGGCTGGTACGGGCATCGAGCACGTCGACCAGGTCCCGTAGGCCCAGTTGCTCGCCGCGCTCGGCCGCCTCCAGAAACAGCTGGCTGGAGGCGATGGCCTGCTTGAGCGCCTGCACGCGCCGTACGTGGCCGTTGAGCGAACGTAGCCGCTGACGCACGTCTTGCACCGCAAGGTTGAGCTGATTATCGAGCTCCGCCTGGCTTGCATCGATGCGCCGCTCCCCCTGGCGCACGTTGGCAGTGGTATAGCCGCCCCGGTAGATAGGAACGCTGACCTGTACGCTTGCCTGATAGTCTTCGCTTTCGCGCAGCACATCGTCGCTCTGGCGGTCCGAGTAGGCCAGGTTGAGGTTGAGCTCGGGGTAGTAACCCGCACGCCGCGTACCGGCATCGGCCTGGGCGATGCGCTGCTGCTCGCGAGCGAGTTGCACGTCGAGATTGAGACCGGCACGTGCTACCCAGGCGTCCGGTTCACCCCACTCCTGGTTCAGTGCGGCGTTGGCGAGCTCGCCCACAGCCAGTTTACTGAACTGCGGATAGGTACCGGTAAGGCGCTCGAGCGTGCTCAGGGCGTTATCGAGCTCGTTTTCCGCCTGTACGGCGTCGGAGATGGCCTGGTCCAGACGCGACTGGGCTTCGAGCAGGTTGATGCGATCACCGATACCGAGATCATAGGCACGCTGTGCCTGGCGAACCTGCAGGTCCAGCGCTTCTTGCTGAGACTCCAGGAGCCCCAGACGCTGGGAGGCGAGATAGGCCTGGATATAAGCTTGACTCACCTGCAGGGCAAGATCGCGCTCGACCACCGCCAGTTGCAGCTCCGCGGCACTGACCTGGGCGGTGGCCACGTCGACTCCGCGCCAGCGCTCGAGACTGAACAGCGGCTGCTGCAGTTGTACACCCCAGACGTTTTCAGAGATTTCGCCAGGGCGCTGGGCAGGCTGGTCCAACCCGAAATCGTCCGGCGAGGTTTGAATATTGGTCGAGTCCTGCCAGAGATACGAGCCCGATGCCGATACCTGCGGTAGCAGTTGTGAGCGTGCCATGGGCACTTCTTCCTGCGTTGCCGCCAGCTCGAAACGCTGACGTGAAAGCTGCGCATCATGCTCCAGGGCACGCGCGAAGAGCGCGGGCAACGAGGGCAGCGTTGGCGCCTCGGCGGGGCGTTCGTCGAGGGCGGCAAGCGCTTGCATGGCATCGGTGTCGGCCATGGGTTCGCTTGGCTGGGCATGGACCGGGGTGAGTACCGTGAGTCCAAGCATCAATGCTACTGCTTGTCGGCGAAGCGCGCCTTGACGAGTCGGCGAGTAGTGCATCAGTCCTCCTGCAGGGCGCGCGCCAGCATATCGGTCACGGGCTTGGCGATGTAGCTTGCAAAGGTGCGCTCGCCGGTTCTGAGCATCACCTCGGCAGGCATGCCCGACAGCAGCTGCATGTGTTCGTTCATCTGCTCGTAGCCGTTTTCGGTGACGCGCACCCGGGCACGGTAGTAACGCTGCCCGGTGGCTTCGTCTTCGAAACTGTCGGCGCTGACATAGATCACTTCGCCATCGATTTCATCGGTCAGGCGCTGGTTGAAAGCGCTGAAGCGGATTTCGGCGAACTGGCCGATGAAGATGTTATCGATGTCGCGAACGGGGATGCGCGCCTCGACCACGAAGCCATCGTTGCTGGGCACGATGTCCATGATGGTATCGCCCGGACGAATGACCGCCCCGATGGTATGGATCTGGCGCCCCACCACCGTACCGGACACCGGGGCGGTGACGACGGTGCGCTCGACCTGATCACTGAATGAGACGATCTGCTCTTCGGCCTGAGCGATCTGGCTCTGGGCCTGGCGTAACTGCTCGCCGACCTCTTTCTGAAACTCCTGGGTCTGGATTTCACGCTGCATGCGATTTTCGCTGATCTGCGAACGCAGCTGGGCGGTACTGGCGCGAAATTCGGCATTGTCGCCTTCGTACTGGAGCACCAGGCGCTCCAGCTCGCGCAGCCGCTGATTGTCACCCAAGCCTTCGCGGTAGAGCGAACGAAAATCCTCGGCTTCGGCGCGCAGAGACGAGATACGGCGGGTATTGACGGAAATACGCTGTTCGAGGCCTTCGATCTGCTCCTGCATCTGGACGATCTGTTCGTCCAGCGATTCCAGCGTGCTTTGCAGCGACTGGCGACGTGCAGTGAAAAGGCTCTGCTGTACCGCGATCACCTGCTGCAGCCGAGGGCTCTCGACGTTCTGGAGATCATCGGGTATCTCCAGGGTCTGCGCGCCTTCCTGCTCTGCCAGCAGGCGTGCTTCCATGGCGCGGTTGATCAGGTATTGGGAGCGGGCGATTTCGAGCTGCGAGCGCGACTGCGTATCGCTGAGCACGATCAGGGTGTCGCCCGCTTCTACCTGGTCGCCATCCTCGACCAGAATGTCGCGCACGATGCCGCCTTCGAGATGCTGGACGGTACGCTTGAAGGATTCGATCGAGACGTTGCCCGGCGCGACCACGGCAATGGCCAGCGACGCCGTGACCGACCAGAGAATGAAGCCGCCCAGTGCTATGCCGAGAATGGCATAACCCAGCTTGCGATACCCCTTGTCACTGGTGGGCAAATGTTCGACGGCTTCGCCATCGATGGTGGCGGGGCCTTGCGGGGTAACGTCGATTTCCCCGCGAGGGGTGAGATTGCGCGGGTCTTTGCTCATGTCACGACTCCTCGCCCGGACGAGTACCGGAAACCGCCGACAGTCGAGCGGACGATTGCTGGCCTACCTGGGCGCGCGGTTTCTTGGCGAACTGGGCAAGCACCTGATCGCGCGGCCCGAACATGCTCACCTGCCCTTCTTTCATGACCAGTAGCTTGTCCATGCTCTTCAAGACGTTGGTTCGGTGGCTGATGACGAAAAGAGTCACGCCTTCGTGCTTCAACTGGGCAATGGTCTGGCCCAGCGCCCGCTCGCCGGCCTCGTCGAGATTGGCGTTGGGTTCGTCCAGCACCACGAAGACCGGGTTACCGTACAGCGCTCGAGCAAGCCCTACCCGTTGACGTTGGCCACCGGAAAGCGCGCCGCTGGTGGATGAAATGATCGTGTCGTAGCCGTTGGGCAGCTCGAGAATCATCTCGTGCACGCCGGCCTTGCGGGCGGCCTCGACGACCTTGGCGGAATCGATGTTCCCGAAGCGGGCAATGTTCTCGCTGATGGTACCGTCGAACAGCTCGATGTCCTGGGGCAAGTAACCGATGTAGGGGCCGATCTCGTCCCGGTTGTACTGCGTGATGACTCCACCATCGAGTCGCACATCGCCCACTTGAGAGGGCCAGATACCCAACAGTACTCGCGCAAGCGTAGACTTGCCCGCCGCACTGGGCCCAATGATTCCCACATGCTGCCCCTGCGGCACGCTGAAGTTGATGCCGCGGATGGTTGCCATGCGTGAGCCAGGGGGAGCCGCCGCCACGTTTTCAAGCGAGATGTCGCCCTTGGGTGCCGGCAGTGACATCTTGCGTTGCTCGCCGGGAATCAGAGTCAAGAGCTCGTTCAGCCGACCATAGGCACCCCGGGCGCTGACGAAACTCTTCCAGCCACCGATCATCTGGTCGATAGGTGCCAGCGCCCGTCCCATCAGGATGGAGCCGGCGATCATCATGCCTGGCGACATCTCGCCACGCAGTACCACCCAAGCGCCCAGACCGAGAATCAAGGACTGGGCCAGCATGCGAAACACCTTCGAGACGTTGGTCAGCGCGCCCGCTCGATCGCTTGCCTGGGATTGCTTGGAAAGAAACTCGTGATGCCGTTTGGACCAGCGCCCCATGATGCCTGGCAGCATGCCCATGGCGTGCAGTACCTCGGCGTTGCGCAGATTGGAGTTGGCCAGGTTTTGAGCCTGGATATGCTCGCTGTTGGCATCCGCCATGAGTGACTTCGTGGCTTTTTCGTTGGCGATCGCCAGCCCGAGCAGTACAAGGCCTGCAAAGATGGCGAAAATACCGAGCCAAGGGTGGAAAAGGAACAGTACGCCGAGATAGACCGGCACCCAAGGCGCATCGAAAAAAGCGAACAGGCCATTGCCGGTAAGAAATTGACGCAGGCTAGTCAGATCATTGAGCGGTTGGGCACTTTGGGAGCCTTGGGCTACCAGGCTACGTCGAAACATGGCGCTGTAGAGGCGCTCGTTGATGGCGGTGTCGAGGCGATTACCGACACGTACCAGCATTCGCGAGCGTACCAGCTCGAGCCCACCCATGATCATGAACAGAAACACGACGACCAGCGTCAGCATCAGGAGAGTATCGAAACTTTGCGTGGTGAGAACGCGATCGTACACCTGCAGCATGTACATCGGCGGCACGAGCATCAGCAAATTGACGAACATGCTGAAAAAGCCCACCGACAAGAACGAACCCTTGCAGGCTTTCAAGGCGCGCTGCAGGTCCGTTGCTTCTTGTTGCTTCGACATGAAGGGGTCACCGTTGATTCGAGAAGGCGTCAAGAGCGGAAATGAATCGCGGCAGCATACCAGAACGGGCTAAACAGGGGTAGGCGTTTGCCGGAGCCCCTTGCCGCAGGGCGCTTGGCGATATGGACTGGCTCACTCATACGCACTTCCATACAATTGCAACGAATCGCCTATAGATTGACGAATAAAGAATAGATGCTTGGAGATTATCCGAATGAAGGTAGCCGTTGCCGGTACGGGGTATGTCGGGCTGTCCAACGCCTTATTGCTGGCTCGGCATCATCAGGTGACGGCGGTCGATATTTCGGCAGCGCGTATCGACCTGCTATGCAGGCGGATCTGTCCGTTCGAAGATGCCGATATCACTGCTTTTCTCGCCCGCGACGATATGTACTTCTCGGCCACGCTCGAGCCACAGAGGGCTTATCGAGATGCCGATTACGTCATCATCGCCACACCCACCGATTATGACCCCGAAACCCACACGTTCGACACGTCGAGCGTCGAGGCGGTCATTGTCCAGGTCATGTCGATCAATCCTCGCGCCGTCATGATCATCAAGTCGACGGTCCCCGTGGGCTACACGGCCAGCGCTCGCGAGCGCTTCAAGACCGACAACCTCATCTTTTCACCGGAGTTCCTGCGCGAGGGAAAGGCGCTTCACGACAACCTTCATCCGACACGTATCGTGGTGGGCGAGCGTTCCGAGCGTGCCCGGCGCTTTGCCGACATGCTGGCACAAGGGGCGCTCGAGCAGAACATTCCCACCCTCTTTACCGACAGCACCGAGGCGGAGGCCATCAAGCTCTTCGCCAATACCTACCTGGCCATGCGCGTGGCTTACTTCAACGAGCTGGATACCTACGCCGAAACCCATGGGCTGGACACTCGTCAGATCATCGAAGGCGTGGGCCTGGACCCGCGCATAGGACAGCATTACAACAATCCAAGCTTCGGCTACGGCGGTTACTGCCTGCCCAAGGACACCAAACAGCTCCTAGCCAATTACCAGAACGTGCCCAGCAACATGATCAAGGCCGTCGTGGACGCGAACCGCACCCGCAAGGATTTCATTGCCGAATGCATCATCAAGCGCCAGCCTCGAGTGGTGGGCGTGTATCGACTGATCATGAAAGCAGGCTCGGACAATTTCAGAGCCAGCGCGATGCAGGGGGTGATGAAACGCATCAAGGCAAAGGGTATCGAGGTCGTGGTGTACGAGCCGGCGCTCGAGCAGAGCACGTTCTTCAACTCAGCGGTGATTCGTGACCTGGGGGTTTTCAAGCAGTCGTGCGATCTGGTACTGGCCAACCGCATGGCCGATGAACTTCACGATATCGAAGAAAAGGTGTTCACCCGGGACCTGTTTGGCGGGGACGCGTGAGTAATACCCTAGTCGACCACCATTGAAACGGGCGCCCGAAGGCGCCCGTCTTGATCATGAAACCGTCATCGACAAGCTTACTTGTAGACCGGATACGCCGCGCAGACCTTCGCGACCTTCTCGGCCACCGCAGCCTCGATACTGGCGGTCTCTTCGCCCTTGGCGAGCACCTCGAGGATGTCGCAGATCCAGCCGGCGAGTTCCTGGCACTCGGCTTCGCCGAAGCCACGGGTGGTGACCGCCGGGGTACCGATACGCAGGCCTGAGGTGACGAACGGGCTTTGCGGGTCGTTGGGTACGGCGTTCTTGTTGACGGTGATGTGGGCACGGCCCAGAGCGGCGTCTGCGTCCTTGCCGGTCACGCCCTGCTTGACCAGCGAGAGCAGGAACAGATGGTCTTCGGTGCCGCCGGAGACGATGTCGAAGCCGCGCTCGATGAATACGCCCGCCATGACCTTGGCATTCTTGACCACCTGCTGCTGGTAGGCCTTGAATTCCGGTTCCATCGCTTCCTTGAAGCAGATCGCCTTGGCGGCGATGACGTGCATGAGCGGGCCACCCTGGCCGCCGGGGAAGACGGCGGACTGCAGCTTCTTCTCGATCTCGGCATCGTTTTCGGCGGAGAGAATCACGCCGCTGCGGGGGCCACGCAGGGTCTTGTGGGTAGTGGAGGTGACCACGTGGGCATGGGGCAGCGGGCTCGGGTAGACGCCGGCGGCGACGAGCCCTGCCACGTGGGCCATGTCGACCAGCAGGTAGGCGCCCACTTGGTCGGCGATCTCGCGGAACTTCGCCCAATCGATGATCTGAGAGTAGGCGGAGAAGCCGGCGATGATCATCTTCGGCTGGTGCTCGCGGGCAAGGGCCGCCACCTGGTCATAGTCGATCAGGCCTTGGTCGTTCAGGCCGTACTGGATGGCGTTGTAGTGCTTGCCGGAGAAGTTGGGCTTGGCACCGTGGGTCAGGTGACCGCCGGCGTCCAGACTCATGCCGAGGATGGTGTCGCCGGGTTTGACCAGCGCCTGGAACACGGCGCTGTTGGCCTGAGAGCCGGAGTGCGGCTGAACGTTGACGTAGGTAGCGCCAAACAGCTCCTTGGCGTAGTCGATCGCCAGGTTCTCCGCGATGTCCACGAACTCGCAGCCGCCGTAGTAACGCTTGCCCGGATAGCCTTCGGCGTACTTGTTGGTCAGCTGGCTGCCCTGGGCTTCGAGTACCCGCGGGCTTGCGTAGTTTTCGGAAGCGATCAGTTCGATGTGGTCTTCCTGACGCGCCACTTCTTTCTGCATGGCGTCAAAAAGCGCATCGTCAAACCCGGCAATGGTCATATCGCGGCTGAACATGGGGGAAACCTCGTAGGCTAGGGCGTCGAAAAAAGCAAGGCGCCCATCATACCCCAGGCGCAGGCGACTTTCATCGCATCCGCGTCAGGTAACACATGAGCGCCCTTCATGATCGCGACGACTTCAGTCGAGCTCGACGGTCAGGTCGAACGGCTCCTCCCAGTAAAGCGGTCCCCGCAACAGTTGGTCGAGCAGCAGGTTCTTGGGCAGGAGCGCAGCGAGGGAGAGTCGCTCTCCCTTGCCCTGCATGATGGCCAGCAGGGCGAAAGGAATCTTTTCCGCCCCGGGGTAGACGTGGTAGCGCAGCGTTTCGGCCTCCTGGCGCAGCATGTCCAGTGTCTGCTCGGGGGACAGGACGAGCACTGTCGCTATCGCCTCCAGTGCGCGCGGCAAGAGACCCTCGTCGTGATACACAAGCGCGGCACGTCCTCCCTTGACCCTGGAGGTTTCGATCAGCGACGGTTCGTCCAGCACCATGTTCCGCGTGGTAGTGCCGGGAAGCGTCAAAAGCAGATCGGCATCGTAGCTCAACCGACCGGCACCTTCGATCGTGAGGCTTCCCTGAGCCTCGAGACGGGCCGGGTCCTCGTCGCTCAGGCGCGCCTGGTGCTCGCTTGCGAAGCGCAGCGAGGCCTCGCCTCCGGTCAAGGCCTCGTACACCAGCTTGAGCGATTCGCGATCGGCAGGCGACAAGTGCGCAAACAGCCCGACAAGATCGGCATAGCCGCCTTCGAGGCCCGAGGCACCCTCCAACGGGGAACCTTCAAGCCAGAGGCGCTCGAGCCCCAGGTGCCATTCGTCACCCTCGAGGCGCAGATGATCGAGCGATGCACGCGCAAGCCCGGTCACGCTTTGCGCATCGCTCCACTCGATGGCCTCCAGCACCAGGGCCTGCACGGTGAACGTGGCGGTCGTGGCCCGCCGGGGCTCGAAGGGTATCTCGGCCCTCAGGCCTTCGAGGTCGAGGCGCCCGAGATAGCCTTCGCGAAGATCGTCGAGGCGCAGCGAATCGACGGCGATATCCGCCGTGGGCAGCCCCAGCTCGAGAGTGGAGGAAAGGGTATTGCCGGCACCGATGCGCAGCCCCCGAGCCTCGATGGCGCCAAGCGTGTAACCCTCCTCGGCCAGCGCCTGTACGGAGATGACCGCTCGACCCGGCCGCTCCACGCGTAATGCGTCCAGATGCACCCGCTCGCCTTCGGCACTTCCCGTGAAGGTCAGGTCGTCCGCTTCGATGGCGCTTGGCGCCTGGTAATCGCCGATGACCCGGTAGCGCTCGATGGTGACGGTCTCGCCGTCGTCGCGGCGTGCTTCGACGCCCTCGGCGATGTAGGCCGAGCGCGCTTCGTCCTCGAACACGCGAGTGAACGTTACTTCCGCCCCGTCCTGGCCGAGCTGCTCGCGCAGATCGCGCTCCAGCGCCTCGGGTGAAGCGCCGGCAACGCCCGACATCAGCAAAAGCCCCGCTGCCAGAAAGCCGGTCTGCGACCGGCGAACATCGCTTTTTTTCCAGCCTGTCTTCTCTTTCTTCGGTTCTTTCACGTCGTTTCCTCGTTCACCATCCGTGCCGGTCGTTGGCGCGGGCGGTATGCGTATCGTCATGCCTCGCCCAGAAGCCCCAGGCTCGCCGCCGGGGCCTGGCGGCGCAGAGAGTAGGAGAGCGCATGACCGATCACTCCGACCAGCAGCGCCCCACCCAGCGGCAGCACGAGCCACAGCGCCACGTGCAGCCGGGGCGTCAGGTCGAGCCAGTAGAGATAGAGCGCGGCGCTGGCAAGCTCCGCCAGGGCCGCGCCCATCAGGCCGCTGGCCAGGCCCAGCAGCGCGTACTCCGCCCCCTGTACGCGGGAAATCATGCGATTGCCCGCGCCGAACACGCGCAGTAGCCCGCTTTCGTGGGCGCGCACCGGGCGGCTGGCGGTCAGCGCGGCGTAGAGCACGCTGACCCCGGCCAGCAGCACCAGCGCCAGGATCAGCTCGACGGCGCGGGTCACCTGCCCCAGCACGTCGCGCACCTGGCCGAGAATCGCCTCGACATTGAGCAGCGATACCCCGGGGAAGTCGCTGACCAGCTGGCGGATGAGGCCCTGCTCGCTTTCCGGCAGATGGAAGGCGGTGATGTAGCTGTGGCTGAAGCGCTCGAGGCTTTCCGGCGGAAAGATGACGAAGAAGTTGGGCTTGAAGGTATCCCAGTCGAGGCTTCTCAAGCTGGTGATACGGGTATCGATGCGATCGCCGCCCACGGAGAAGGCCAGCGAATCTCCCAGTGTGAGCCCGAGGCGCTCGGCCAGCCCCGTCTCGACGGAAATCGGCACCGGGGAATCCGTCTCGGGCGTCGCCACGACTTCCTGCATGAAGCCCTGCGCCGGGCGAGGCGGAGCAAACCACTGCCCGGCGACAATCTCGTTGCCTTCGGGAAGCGTTGCCTGCCAGGTCAGGTTGAGCTCGCGGCGCAGCGCCCCGTCACCGCGAGCGCTTTCCGGTACTGCCTCGCGCGGGGCCTGGCCGTCGATCTCGATGAGGCGCCCGCGCACCATCGGGTAGAGCGCGCTTTGGGTGGTCACGCTTGGGCCGATGGCGGCCTCGAACGCCTCACGCTCGCTGGGCTGGATGTTGATGGCGAAGTAGTTGGGCGTGTCGTCCGGCAGTTGGCTTTGCCAGGTGGTCAACAGGTCACCGCGCACCAGCACGATCATCGCCATGGCGAAGAAGGTGACCGAAAACGCCAGTAGCTGGCCGCGTCCGGCCTGGCGGCGCCGGGCGAGCTGGCGCCCGCCCAGGCGCAGCGCCTGGCTCCAGGGGGTGGCGCCGGAGAGCCTGGCCACCAGGGCCAGCACGCCGCCGAGCACGAGGCCACTGGCGACCCACAGCACCCCGAGTACCACCGCCCCGCCGAGCAGCAGCCCGAGCGCCAACGACACGCTGCCGGAGTAGAGCCACAGCAGAGCGCCGAAGACCGCGCTTGCCGCCCCGACCACCAGCCAGCCCGCCGGCGGCAGCGGGTCGAGCTCGCGACGCAGCACCTTGAGGGCACTGACCTGCTGGATGCGCAAAAGCGTCGGCCCGGCGAACCCGACCAGCACGGCCAGCGCCGTCAATACGCCAAGCCCCAGCGGCATGACACCGGGCAGCGGTAAAGGTAACGGTATAAATTGGACCAGCAGCCAGAGCAGCAACGCCTGCCCAACAAGCCCCAGCAGCGCGCCGACCAGCGAGGCGGCCAGCGCCAGCCCCAGTAGCTGCAGCGTGAAGATGGTGACCAGCTGGTACTGGCTGGCGCCGAAGCAGCGCAGCAAGGCGGCGGTGTCCAGGTGGCGCTCCACGTAGCGCTTGGTGGACATCGCCACCGCCACGCCGGCCAGCAGCACCGCGACCAGCCCGTCGTTGCCGCCGAGCTCCAGCAGCACGATGGCCGGCTCGCGGTCTTTGAGGATCTCGGCGAAGCGCTCGGCGCCGCCGCCGCTGGTCTCACC